>DATEXG010000106.1:0-17711 GCA_035257225.1 Candidatus Limnocylindrales bacterium | reverse complement strand
TCCGGCTACGCGACGCTACCCGGGATCGCACCCCCGCTCAATGACGCTTCCGCAGCCCACGGGGGTGAGGCTGTTTCCACGTTCACCTTACTGCCTAAGCAGCGAGGGCGAAAGCAGACTGGTTGTTGCCAGTTACTTCGTTTGGGCTCCTTTTTACGAGGCCTGGAGTCCAACCTCGGCTCGCGTTCTCCGGTCACTGGCCCCTGTCGAAACCACGCATCCCCACGGAACCGCACGACCAAGCGCTCGCGGATTGTACCGCGATGGCCGCGGCGGTCAATTCGGGTCAGGAGAGGCTGAGGCCGATCGACGGTGCCTACGGCCGATCGATGCGGCGAGTGGCGGCGCCGTTGGCCGGCACCGGAGTGCCTGGGCGTGCTCCGAGGAATGCGGCGCGCTACCTCTGGCGGCCCCGGTTCGCGTCGGCGATGTCGCGGTCCATCTCGCGGCGCGAATCGCGATCGGCGATGTCGCGGCGGCGGTCGTGGAGCTGCTTGCCGCGCCCCAGGCCGATCTCGAGCTTGGCCCGGCCGCGCTGATTGATGTACATCTTGAGTGGCACGAGCGTGAGGCCCTTGGCCTTCGTCTTGGTCAACAGGGCCAGGATCTCACCGCGATGGAGCAGCAGTTTGCGCTGGCGCTTGGGCTCGTGGTTGTAGCGATTGCCCGTATCCCAGGGCGCGATGTTCGCGCCGATCAGCCACGCCTCGCCGCGCTCGATGCGCGCGAATGCGTCGGCCAGGCTCACCTTTCCGGCCCGGATCGACTTGATCTCCGTTCCGGTCAGGGCGATGCCGGCCTCGAACGAGTCCTCGATGGAGTACTCGTGGCGTGCTTTTCGGTTCTGGGCGACGGTCTTCTCTTCGCCCACGGCGGGCTCCTTGGGGCTGGCTACCGGCGAACGATCGGCCGGACTACCGCAGGTTAGCGGACGGGCGGTGCCGGCGAGGCAGTCAGCCGGGCGAGATGGGCCGGAAATCGCGGGGATCGGCGGCAGAAGGCGCCAAATGGCGGCAATTGGCGCCAGGCGCGCGAATGCCGGCCCCGAAGGACCGGCATTCGGTCTGCTGTAATCACCACCCGCGGTGAGCGGTCCTAGAGGCCGGCTCCTCGCGAGGTGGTGCAGCGCATCGGTATCGACACTGCACATCACCTCCTTTCGTTCGTGGGCATGGTATAGGAAGCCCGCCGCGCGGGCAACCGTGGGCCGAGGGCCGGGACCTCAGCTGGGGCTCGGCGACGAGACTGCGCTGGGGGCGGCGGTGGTGCCCGGGCTCGGGGATGGCGTGGCCTCCGGCGCGAACCCCAGCTGCTTGAGGCCCGCGTCGAGGACCGGGTCCGTTCCGGCCCGGGCGCCGTCGGAACTGACCGCGATGTCCGGCTGGAGCCCCTTGCCCTGGATCCAGACCTTGTCCGGGGTCAGCCAGCGGGCAACGGTGAGGTGGATACCGCCGAAGTTGTTGGCCAGGGGCAGCCACTCTTGGACCACGCCCTTGCCGTACGTCTTGGTGCCGATCAGCTCGGCTCGCCCGCGAGACTGCAACGCGCCGGCTACGATTTCGGCCGCCGACGCTGTGTTGCCGTCAACCAGCACGACCAGATGCACGGAGGGGTCCGTGGCCAGACCGTTGGGGTCGGCTGTGATTTCTTCCTGCGTGCCGCCGGCGTTCTGCTGGTAGACGATCGTGCCCGATCCGATGAACTGGCTGGCCATGTGAACCGCGTCCTGCACGTACCCGCCGAGGTTGCCTCGGAGGTCGAGGACGACGTTCTTCTGCCCGGCGGCCACGGCCACGGCGAGCGCGTCATGGAATTGCGACCAGGCTGGGTCGTTGACTCCGCTGATGTCGATGTAGGCCACCGCGCCGTTGGCCAGGCTCCGGTACACCACCTCGGGCCGGTCGTAGACGTTGCGCACGATCTTGACCTGGATCGACGTGCCGTTTCTGTCGATGCCGAGGGTCACGGGCGTGCCCTTGGGTCCTTTGATGAGCGCCGTCGCCTGGTCGACGGTCATGCCGTCGAGCGACTTGCCGTCCACGGAGACGATCACGTCGCCGGGTTGGATCCCCGCCGCTTCCGCCGGCGATCCGGGGACAGGCGCGCTGATGGCCAGCTCGCAACCGCCGCCGATCTTGGTGCAAGTGGTCGAGCTGGCGGGATCGACTGGCTGGAGCTGGATCGCGACTCCGATCCCCAGCGCCTGGCCGCCGACGTCCAGCAGCGAGTTCGCGAAGTCCGCCGGACCCTGGTAGTAGGACCAGGGATCGTTGAGGCTCTGCATCATGCCGTTGATCGCGGCCTGGACGAGCTGGTCCTGGTTAGGACGCGGCGATCCGGCGTACTTGCTCTGGATCAGCGAGTAGACGTCCCAGAACGGCCCGAAGCGCGCCTCCTGGTCGGCGGGAGTTCCGGGCGTGGTAGCGACGTGGGCGCCCAGTGTGAAGCCGCCCATGAACAGGGCGCTGCCGGCCACGATGGCGACGAGGATGAGGCTGAAGCGGGAAGGGGCCACCGCCCGGTGGCGGCCGCCGGAGGTGCCGGCGGTGATTGCGACGGTTTCGAGCGTCTCGGGCTCGCCGATCGAAGCGGCGTCGCCTTCGAATGCTCCGGCCGGGGGAAACCCTGCGGCCTTGTCGGCTGGCTCTCGTTGACGAGACGCGGTCTCGACCTCGGCGGGCCTTGCCGGCTCGCCGGACCATTCCGGGTTTGGCGTGGACGAATGCGGGGACATCGATGTCGAACCTCAGGCAACAGGTGCCGCTTTGCTGACGGCTTGCCGGATCAGCGGATCAGGTAGCTCCGAATGGACAGGTATGAGCCGAGGACGCCGATGCCGACCCCGGTGCCCAGCACGACCAGGGCCACGTCGCGTCCGACCGTGGCGCTGGCTTCGACGGGCAGAACCTTGAAGTAGTCCGCCATGACAGTGGTGATCGGGCCCTGGCACAGCCAGAGGACGGCGATGGTGATCAGGGCCCCGAAGAGCCCCACCAGCGCTCCTTCAAAGATGAAGGGCCAACGTATGAACGCGTCTGAAGCGCCCACCAGACGCATGATTTCGATCTCGTCGGCTCGGGAGACGACGGCTAGCCGGATGGTGTTGACGATGATGAATAGCACGATCAAGCCGACGACGACCAGGACGCCGATTCCGCCCGCCCGCAGGATGCCGATGACCGTGACCATCTGATCGACCGTCTGCTTGATGTTGAGGACTCGATCGACGGGAGCCTGGTTGCGCAGGTAGGCGGCGACATCCAGGTAGTCGTTTGGGTCGCGCAGGTTGATCTGGAGTGACGCCGGGAGCGGGTTCGTGGGCAGCGAGTTGACGACCTCGGCCTCGTCGGGGTGGCGGCCCAGGAAGTCCTTGAGCGCCTGGTCCTTGGAGACGTAGCTGACTTCGGTGACCTGAGGCATCTGCCCCACCGCCGTCTCCAACAGGGTGACGTCCTGCGGGTTGGCCGAATCCTTGAGGTACGCGACGACCTGGACCTCTTGCTCGACGTACTTGAGCGTCGCGTCGAGGCCGGTCAGCAGGATGATCAAGCCCGACAGCAGCGCCAGCATGAGGACCATCGTGGCCGTGGCGGCCACGCTCATGAGGCGGTTGTGCCACAGACCCTGCCAGGCGCGCCGCAGGCTGAAGGCGACGAAGGCGATCATTCAGTCCTCGCGGTGGTACGCGGCTTCGGTCTGGTCCCGCACGACGCGTCCGTCTTCCAGAGCCACGACCCGCTTGCGGAGGGCGGTGACCACCTCGGCGTTGTGGGTGGCCATCAGAACCGTCACGCCCAACTCGTTGATCCGCAGGAGGAGTTGGATGATCTCCCAGCTGATCAGGGGGTCCAGGTTGCCGGTTGGCTCGTCCGCGATAAAGAGGCGCGGGTTGTGAACCAGAGCGCGGGCAATCGCCGTTCTCTGCTGCTCGCCGCCGGAGAGCTGACCCGGGAGCTGGTCGGCCTGTCCGGTCAGGCCTACTACCCGCAACACGCGATCCACGACCGGCCCGATGCTCTGGCGCGGGGCTCCGGTGACCTCGAGGGCGAACGCCACGTTCTCCCGGACCGATTTGTGGGGCAGGAGCTTGAAGTCCTGGAAAACGATGCCGATCTTGCGACGGATCCGGGGTACGTCCTTGCGCTTGAGGCGGGCGAGATCGCGACCGTCGAGCAGGACCATGCCCTTGGTGGCCATCTCGTCGCGGATCAGGAGCTTGATGATCGTCGACTTGCCCGCACCCGATGGTCCCACGAGGAACACGAAATCACCCTCTGGGACGACCAGGTCGACGCCTCTCAGCGCGACCTTGCCGTTCGGATAGGACTTGGTGACCCCCTCCATCGCCAGCACGATGCGGGGCCGGACCGGCTTCCCGGCAGGCTTGTCCGGAGTGCCGGGCAGGCGAGTCTGGCTGGGCCCCGAATCGGACGACGCCGCGCTCACCATGGCCATGAGGCTAGCACCGATCCCGCGCTCGGGCTGGGACCGCTTCACAGCAGAGCCAGGCTCGCCGGAACGTATCTGTCGAAAGCGGCGAATGGCCGTGTCCAGCACAGCTGGGCAGGGAAGCCTTCTATTCGAAGACCTGCCCGAAGCAGCGCAACCATGGCCCGATCGTTGGCTCCCGGGACCCACACGCTTGTGGCGCCGCGCGGCTTGATCGTCGCCATCAGGTGACCGATGACCGCCGCGGTGAGGGTCTCGTTGAGCACGGAAACCGGCCCGAAGCGGCCAACCTCGGAGCTGTAGCCGTAGCCGACCGGCTCGCCCGCGGCCGTCATGTATACGAACCCCATTCTTCCCGTCGTCCGGAGGTGAGCATGGTCGGCGGAATGGGCGTAACCGAGGACCGCTCGATCGATCGAGTCGACGGCGCGATCTATCGAATCGATGGCCCGAGCCTGCTCCGTCCGACCCCGCGCCGGCCAGAGCTTGGCCGAGATGTCGCGAACGGAGGCCACCCGCGCCGCTCGAGGGCCCTGAAGGTCCATCGACACGGCCTCGATTCCGGCCGGCAAGGCCGGCAGCGGCGACGGATCCGACGGCTGACCGACGAGGTTGAAGATCGGCACTCTTGGGACGATGCCGTAGCGGGCATAGAGACCGGTCGAGGCGGGCTGGGCCGAGTCCGTGCAGGTGGCCATGACGCCATCCTGCCGGCCGGCCCGATCGCGGGCTGTGCCGATCGCCAGCGCTTCGTCCGGGAGTGGCGCCTGCGCGATCGAGGGCATGATCTGGGTCAGGATCGCCCTGCCGATGCCGTGGCGTTGTTCCTCCGGCAGCACATAGAGCTGGCTCAGGAACCAGACGTGCTCCCGCTGCACGGCGATTCCGAAGCCGACCACCCGCTCCGCCCGGGGGTCCGCGGTTCCGGGCGTTGCCGGTCGAACGGCAACTAGAAATCGCTCGGGGTCCGTCGCAAGGAGGTGCTCCAGTAGACCCAGAAGGGGGTGGAGATAGGGCGACGGCAGAGGTCGATTGAGGCGGGCCATGTAGTCGTCGACGGCGGAGTACCAGATGAGCGCGCAGTCCGCGAGCTCGCCGTGGCGCGGCGGTCGGTAGCTGATGGGCTCCGTCATCCTGCCTGCGGCCTGGGCCCGTCGCTCCCGACGACCGCCCCGGTTGCCTCCCGCTCCAATTCGGCCTGCATAAACGCGTCCAGGTCGCCGTCGAGGACGGCGGCAGTGTTGCCGGTCTCGAGCTCGGTGCGATGGTCCTTGACCATCTGGTATGGGTGCAGAACGTAGCTGCGGATCTGGTTCCCCCAGCCCGCCTCGACGTGCTCGCCGCGGAGCTTGCGTATCTCCGCCTCGTGCTCCTCCACGGCCCGCTGTAGCAGTCGGGCTTGAAGGATCTTGGCCGCCGTCTCCTTGTTCTGTGTCTGCGATCGCTCGTTCTGGCTCTGCGCGACGATGCCGGTCGGGTTGTGAGTCAGTCGGACGGCCGAATCGGTCTTGTTGACGTGCTGGCCGCCGGCGCCCGTGGCACGGAACGTGTCCATCCGGATCTCGTCCCAGTTCAGCTCGACCTCGATGTCGCTCTCGACCTCCGGCAGGACCTCGATGAGGGCGAAGGTGGTGTGGCGGCGCTTCTGCGAGTCGAAGGGGCTGATTCGGACCAGCCGGTGGACGCCGCGTTCGGCTTTCAGGTATCCGTAGGCGGCCCGGCCGTCGATGGCAACGGTGACGCTCTTGATGCCCGTCTCCTCGCCCTCGGTCTGGTCGAGGATCTCGGTTGCGAACTTGTGCCGCTCGGCCCAGCGGAGGTACATGCGAAGAAGCATCTCGGCCCAGTCGGTGGCTTCGGTGCCGCCCGCACCCGCGCTGATCGTCAGCATGGCGTTGCGCTGGTCGTACTGGCCGCCGAATAGCAGCTCACGCCGTGCCCGCTCGTATTCGCGGGTGAGCTCCTCGGCATCCTTGACGACGTCGGCGAGCAGCTCCTGGTCGTCTTCCGATTGAGCCAGATCCAGAAGCTCGACGGTCGACTGGGCTCGCGCTTCGAGACCCTGCCACAAGCCGAGCTCTTCGCGCAGGCTTTCGGCCTCGCGCAGGACCCTCTTGGCCGCCCGTTGGTCATCCCAGAAGCCGGGCTCGCCGACGCGCGCGTCCAGATCGACTAGACGGCTTTCCTTGGCTGGGAGGTCAAAGACGCCCCGAGGTCGCCTGGATCCGTAGGACCAGGTCGCGGATCTCGGCCGGCTCCACTAAGAGCGGCCTCTGGCGTCCTGGAGAAGGATCGGTCGGAGCTCGATCAAGCGCAGGGCGCTCTTGCTCCGGGCGACGACGGGGTTCACGCAGGGGCAGTAGATGTTGTGTGGGCAGACGCCGCAGTTTCCATCGCAATCGAGCGCAGCCGCATAACTGCAGTTGCGGCAATCACGCTCACAGGCGATCAGATCGATGAATGCCGCTTCCTCTGCCTGCTTCACTACTCTCCTCAAGTGATGGCGCAGTGCCCCTCCACAGGGCCGCGGCCAGGTGACGGGGCGCAGACGCGACGGCTGTCGGGCGGAGTATACGGTTTCAATTCGGCTTAGCCAAGAGGTTATTTGGCCTCGGCCTCTGGAAATCGGACGTGGGGCGGGGTCGGGGCACGCATTCCTCTTGCGGGTGGCAGGAGGGCCGGGAGGCCACGCCCGCCTCCGGGTGGGCCCGTTAGTGATCGTGCCCAGAGCGTCGGAACCGTCGGCGGGCGCCGTCTAGCCGGAGACCGGCGGAGATGCCGTTGCCTGGGGGGTGGACGCGGGCGCCGGGTCGGGCAGATCGATGTCCTGGTTGACGAAGAGGTAGAGCCCCGTCGCGCCGAGTTCGTGTAGGGTCGCGCGCAGCGTCGCCGGTCCGTTGTAGTCAGGGCTGGCCTCGGTGGGTGAGGACCAGCCCTCGATCCCCTGATCCTGGGCCAGGCGCAGTACTCGCAGCATGTGGCTCCGATCGGAGACGAAGAGGGCGGTATGGAGACCCTTCGCGTCCATGACGGCGCGCACGTTCTGCATCGACTCGAGAGTGGAGCGGCCCGTGGTCTCCATCAGGATCGCGGAGTCGGGGACGGCTCGGGCCATCGCGTACTTGCGTCCCACCTCGGCCTCGGTGGTCCAGTCGCCTGGCAACTTGCCTCCCGTGGTGATCAAGTAGGGCGCGTCGCCTTCCGTGTAAAGGGCGATGGCGTGATCCAGTCGGGCGGCAAGAGACGGTGACGGGCGCCCGTTGTACTGGGCGGTTCCCAGCACGACGATGGCGTCGACATGCCGGCGACCGTCCTGCTCGCCGACCTGCCAGATGCGGAACGCGGTGTAGCCGACGAGCGCGCAGGCCCCCAGGATGAAGACCAACCCGACCAGGACGAGGTCCCGCAGGCGCTCCCCCAGTGTCAGCCGCGGCTGGGTCACCGGCCGGATCCCGTCGCGGCCAGGGCCAGGGTTGGGGCTGGGGTCGCGGCCGGGGCTCGGGCTGGGGCCAGGGCTCGAGGGCGAGCCGCCGGCCGAGGGACTCTTCCTCGCGCCATCGGGCGTCCGGCGAGGCCCGCTACGCGCCGTGGCACTTCTTGTACTTGCGGCCGGAACCGCACCAACACTGGTCGTTGCGGCCCATGCGCACCCCAGCCGGTGAGTACCCGGGGCGGATCGCGCTGTCCCCGCCCGCTGCCCCGCTCGTGGGGCGTCCCTGGGGGAGTGGCTTGGGAACCGGCTTCCCGCCGGCATTGGCCCCTCGTCCGGCGCCGGTCGACGCGTTGGGGGCACCGGTCGCTGATCCGCCGGCCGAACCGCCGACTGCCCCTCCTGCGGGTGGCGTCGCGCCCGTGTTTTCCGTGCCCTGGGGCGGGACGGGCTGTCGGACGATCGAGACGCGGAAGATCGTCGTCGCGACCTGGTGGCGGATCAGCGCGCTCATCTCCTCGAAGAGCCCGTAAGCCTCCTTCTTGAAGGCGTTGAGCGGCTCCTCCTGGGCGTGAGCGCGCAGTTGGATACCCTGACGCAGCTCGTCGACCTCGGTCAGATGCTCGACCCAGACAGAGTCGATGGTGCGAAGCAGGACGAGGCGCTCGATGAGCGACCACTCGTCCGGGTTCTCCTCGGCCTTCTTCTCGAGCATCTCCGCGGCGAGGTCCTTCAGACGAATGGCGATCGCGTCGCGGCTGTGGTGATCCCACAGCGCGTCCTCAGTCGTCTCGGGGCCGGCCATGCCCATCGCCTCGATGGCAGCCACGAGGGCGGCCATGTTCCACTCTTCCATCGGGAGTTCGGAGGACAGGTGCAGATCGACGAGCGTGTCGATCTCCCGATCCAGGAAGGCCTGAACGGTGTCGGTGAGGTCCTCGTTGCGGAGGACCTTGTCGCGCTCCTCGTAGATGGTCTCGCGTTGCTTGTTGATGACGTCGTCGTACTCGACGACGTGTTTGCGGATATCGAAGTTGAAGCCTTCGACGCGCGACTGGGCGCTCTCGATCGTCTTGGAGACCAGGCGCGATTCGATCGCCATGTCCTCGTCGAGGCCCAGGCGTTCCATGAGGCTGGCGACCCTATCCGAGGCGAACCGCTTCATCAGGTCGTCTTCGAGGGAGAGGTAGAAGCGAGACGAGCCCGGGTCGCCCTGGCGGCCTGCGCGGCCGCGCAGCTGGTTGTCGATGCGGCGCGAGTCGTGACGCTCGGTACCGATGATGTGCAGGCCGCCGGCCTCGACCACCTTCTCGTGTTCCGCGTCGCACTGGCGCTTGGCTTCGGCCAGCGCCGCGTCGTAGGTTTCCTTGTCCACCTCGGCGGGGTTTAGGCCCTTGCGATGGAGCATCTCCGAGGCTAGGCCTTCCGGGTTGCCGCCGAGGCGGATGTCGGTGCCGCGGCCGGCCATGTTGGTGGCGATGGTGACCGCGCCCATTCGGCCGGCCTGGGCCACGATCGGGGCTTCCTTCTCGTGGAACTTGGCGTTCAGGACCTCGTGATTGATTCCGCGCCGCTTGAGCATGTCCGCGAGATGCTCCGACTTCTCGACCGAGACCGTACCCACAAGGACCGGGCGGCCCTGCTCGTGCATCTCGACGATCTCGTCGATGAGGGCGCTGAACTTGCCCTGCTCGTTGCGGAAGACGAGGTCTGCCCCATCGTCGCGAATCATCGCCTCATTGGTAGGTATGGCCACCACTTCCAGCTTGTAGATCTTGTGCAGCTCTTCAGCTTCGGTCATGGCCGTACCGGTCATGCCGGCCAGCTTGGTATAGAGCCGGAAGTAGTTCTGGAAGGTGATCGTCGCCAGCGTCACGCTCTCACGCTGGACTCGCAGTCCTTCCTTGGCTTCGATGGCCTGGTGCAGGCCTTCGCTCCACCGGCGGCCCGGCATCTGGCGACCGGTGAACTCGTCGACGATGATGATCTCGCCGTCCTTGACGATGTAGTCGCGGTCGCGCTTGAAAAGGGCGTGGGCCTTCAGTGCAGACTCGAAGTAGCGGGCGAGCGTTGGATCCGCGTCGTATATGTTCTGAACGCCGAGCAGGCGCTCCATCTTGTCGATGCCTTCCTCGGTGGGCGAGACGGCCTTCTCCTTGAGGTCGACGAAGTAGTCGCCGCCCTCCTCGGCGCCCTCCGGACGGGCGGTCAGGCGCGGCACCAGCCGGGCGAAGAGGAAGTACTTGTCTGCCGACTCCTCGGCCTGGCCGCTGATGATGAGCGGCGTCCGCGCCTCGTCGATGAGGATGTTGTCGACCTCGTCAACGATCGCGAAGTTGCGTTCCCGCTGAACGCGCTGCTCGAGTTCGGTGACCATGTTGTCGCGCAGGTAGTCGAACCCGAACTCGTTGTTGGTGCCGTAGGTAATGTCGGCCGCGTAAGCCTCCCGCCGTAACACCGGTCGCAGGTTGATCAGACGCTCGTCGGTGGTCGGGTAGCCCGGCTCGAAGACGTATGACGTGTCGTGGGTGATGATCCCCACCGACAGTCCCAGGAAGTGGTAGATCGGGCCCATCCATTGGGCGTCGCGACGGGCCAGATAGTCGTTGACCGTGACGACGTGAACGCCGCGGCCGGTAAGGCCGTTGAGGGCGACGGCGAGAGGGGCGACGAGGGTCTTGCCCTCGCCGGTTTTCATCTCGGCGATCTTGCCCTGGTGCAGAACGATGGCGCCCATGAGCTGGACGTCGAAATGGCGCATCCCCAGCGCGCGCAGCATGGCTTCACGCGTGGCGGCGAAGACCTCCGGCAGAACCTCGTCCATCGCTTCCTGAAGGCGACGATGCTCCCGCTCGCGCCGTTCGCGGGCGATCTCCCGTCGGCGCTCCAGCTCGGGGTGGTGACGCTCGTCCTCGGACGGCTCTTCGGGCGTGCCGGCGTCGCGGATCTCCTCGCGCAGTCCTTGGACGACAGCGCGCAGCTCCGCGTCGGAACGCGCCTGCATCTCCGGCTCCAGCTCATTGATCCGATCCACGAGGGGTTCGATCCGCCGGAGCTCCCGGTCATTCGAGTCGACGAAGCGGCTCAGGAAGCCAAGCATTGGGGCTCACGATAGCTTGCGGCCCAGCGCAGCGGGCCAGTTGTCTGTGCGTCGGCCGAGGCGGCGGCGCCCCTCGGCGTCGGCCGATGCCAGTCACTCGGCTGGGTCGAGGGCTGGGCCGAAAGTATAGGCCAGCTGCCGAACCGCCTCTCGCCGCCGCCCCTGGCGGTACCTGTGGCGTGGCCTGAGATTGCGATCTGGCCGTGGCCGCCGTGCCGGTGCCTCCCGTGGCTCGAGGTGGCCGCGGCACCGGCGGTGGCTCCGGGTCAGTGCCAGAAGTGCGTTCCGTAGCCCCACAGCAGGAGGACGAGTGTGAGGAAGGCCAGCGCCGCCCAGAAGATGACCGCCGCCGCGGTGGAGGTCGGGTTCATCTCCGTGTTGCGTAAAGCGGCCGCGCGCCAGCGCGGCGAGCGCAGGCTGTTCCGCCAATCCTCGCCACGGCCGCGGCCGGGCGGAGGCGTCGGGACGAGACCGCCGCTGTCGTCCGGTCGATGGAGTTGGAGACTCATCGCTGGCGTTTCTCCTCCGGCGCAATCGGGCGCCGATCGCGCTTGGTAGAGCGCAGCCGGTCAGCGCTCCGTGTTCTCGGTTGCTGAAGTAGGGTCGGCGCCGCCGGGCTGGCTGTCGGTTTCGGGCTGACCCGTGGGCCGGCCGTTGCCACCGCCCGCCTCTCGTTCGCCGCCGCGCTCGACGTCCCACAGGAGCATCTCCTGGGTGAGGGGGAGCTCGACGGTGAAGAGCGCTCCCACGGACTGGCCGCGGTGGATCCGGACGATCGCCTCGGCGATCAGCGGCGCGAGCGAGATGACCTTGATCTTGGGGTCCCTCTTCTCGGGCGGGATCGGGATCGAATCGGTGACGACCAACTCGCGCAGGCTGGAGGCGGCAATCCGCTCGACCGCCTCCCCCGAGAAGACGGCGTGAGTGGCGCAGGCGTACATCTCGGTGACGCCCTCGCGCTCGAGAGCGTTGACGATCTGGATGAGCGTGCCGCCGGTGTCGATCTCGTCATCGACGATGATGGCCCGCTTGCCGCGCACGTCTCCGATGACGTTCAGAACCTCGGTCCGATCCTGGTTGCCGATACGGCGCTTCTCGACGATGGCGAGCGGAGCTTCCAGCAACTCAGCGAAGGTCCGTGCGCGCTTGGCGAAGCCCAGATCCGTCACCACGACAAGGTTCTCGATCTGCTTATGGCGGAAGTGGCTGGAGAGAAGGTGGACCGCGGTCAACTCGTCGACCGGGATGTTGAAGAAACCTTGTATCTGGCCCTGGTGAAGATCGACCGTGAGGAGCCGGTTTGCCCCGGCGACGGTGATCAGATCTGCGATCAGGCGGGCCGTAATCGGGACGCGCGGCTGGTCCTTCTTGTCGGACCGGCCGTAGCCGTAGTAGGGGACGACGGCGGTAATGCGTCCGGCGCTCGCTCGTTTGAAGGCGTCGATCATGATCAGCAGCTCCATGATCGACTTGTTGACCGGCCGCGACGTCGGCTGGATCAGGAAGACATCCTTCTCTCGAGCGTTGTCGATTATCCTGACGAAGATGTTCTCGTTGGAGAATTCGAAGACTTCCGCCCGCCCGAGATCGATCCCCAGGTAGCGGCAGATATTGCCTGCCAGCTCCCGGTTGGCGTTCCCGGTGTAGACATCAAACTCGTCCGCTGGCAAGGGCATCTCCCGGTTCTCGCCGCCGCTCACTTGGTGGTCCCGCCGTCGGGCGCGGGGCGGGCACCTCCGGCCTCATTGTCCGCCAAGCCACCGCGTTGTGCCAGCCCGGCCCGGAACGCGGCGATGCCGACAACTCTGTCGCCGGCATTGAGGCGCATGACGATCACTCCCCGGGCCTGCGACGCGTAGCGGTTGATGGTGTTCGTCTCGGTCCGAACCACCTGGCCGCCGGCGCTGATGAGGAGCAGCTCCTCGTCCTGCTCGGTGACCTGCTGAACCGCGGCCACGTCTCCGGTCTTCTTGCCCTCCAGCGAGATCAGGCGCACGCCCTGGCCGCCGCGGTGCTTGCGCCGGAACTCGGAGAGCGGTACGCGCTTGCCGTAGCCGGTCTCGGTCAGGACGAGCAGGTCCGCACCGGGCTGTACGACGCTCATGCTGACGACCTGATCGCCCTGGCGAACCAGCTCGATGCCGATGACCCCGCTGGCGTCGCGACCCATCGGCCGGACTTCGGTCTCGGCGAAGCGAGCCAGCTTGCCCAGCGCGGTGGCGAGGATGACGTCGTCCTTCCCGGTCGTTACGTCGACCCAGGCCAGCTCGTCGCCCGCGCGGATGTTAATGGCGATGATGCCGCTGGACCGGACCCTCTCGAACTGCTCGAGCGGCGTCTTCTTGACGATGCCGTTGCGAGTGGCCATGACCAGGAACCTGCCGGCGTTGAAGTCGGGCAGGGTGATCGTGGCCATCGGGACCTCGCCGGGCTCCACCTGGACGCCCGGGAGATTGATGATCGCGATTCCCTTGGCCTGACGGCTCGCGTCCACGATGGTGTGAACCTTGGCCGAGAAGACGCGGCCGCGGTTGGTGAAGAAGAGCGCCCAGTCGTGGGTGTTGGCCACGAGGAGGTGTTCGACGGCATCCTCCTCGCGGGTCACGTGGCCGATGATCCCCTTCCCGCCCCTGCCCTGGCGGCGATAGGTGGCCACGGGCTGGCGCTTGATGTACCCGCGCCCGCTGATGGTGACGACGACGTCCTCGTCGGCGATGAGGTCCTCGTCCGTCATCTCGCGGCTGGAGTCTTCGGCGATCCTGGTCCGGCGCGCGCCGGCGTACTTGGTCTTGAGGGCGGTGAGTTCGTCCTTGATGACCGCCAGGACGCGGGACGGATTGGCGAGGATGTCCTCGAGTTCGGCGATGAGCTTGATGACCTCGAGGTATTCGTCCTCGATCTTCTTGCGCTCGAGCGCCGCCAGCCGGGCCAGCCGCATGTCCAGGATGGCCTGGGCCTGGATCTCGGTCAGGCCGAAGCGGGTCATCAGGTTCGTTCGCGCCGTGTCGACGTCGGCCGACTCACGGATCGTCCGGATCACCTCGTCGAGGTGGTCCAGGGCGATCTTGAGGCCTTCCAGGATATGAGCCCGAGCGCGAGCCTTCTCCAGGTCGTACTCGGTCCGGCGAGTGACGATCTCCCGCCTGTGATCGACGTAGTGCTGCAGCACGGCTTTGAGAGGGAGGGTCTGCGGCTGGCCGTCGACAAGGGCGAGCATGTTGAGGTTGAAGGCGACCTGCATCGCGGTGTGCTTGAACAGGTTGTTCAGGACGCGGTGAGGATCCGCGTCGCGCTTCAGCTCGACGTAGATCCGCATCCCGTCGCGGTCCGACTCGTCGCGCAGGTCGGAGATCCCCTCGAGCTTCTTGGCCCCGACCAGGTCGGCCATCTTCTCCAGCAGGACGGCCTTGTTGACCATGTACGGCAGCTCGGTGACGATGATCGCCATGCGACCGTTGCGGGTCTCCTCGAACGCGACCTGGGCCCGGACGACGACTCGGCCTCGACCGTGGGCATACATCTCACGGATCGCGTCGACGGTCTCGCTCTCACCCGTGATCGGGTTGCGACGGGTCTCGTAGCGGAAGAGCGTGCCGCCGGTCGGGAAGTCGGGCCCCTTGATGTACGTGCAGAGATCGTCCGAGGTGAGCCCGGGGTCGTCGATCAGGGCTGTAGCGGCGTCGCATACCTCGCCCAGGTGGTGAGGCGGAATGTTCGTAGCCATGCCGACGGCGATTCCCGACGCTCCGTTGACCAGCAAGTTGGGGAGCTTCGCCGGCAGAACCGTGGGTTCCTTGTTCGTGCCGTCGTACGTGTCGACGAAGTCGACGGTGTTCCTGTCGATGTCCGCCAGCATCTCGGCCGAGATGCCCGTCAGGCGAGCCTCGGTGTAGCGCATTGCCGCGGCGCTGTCGCCGTCGATCGAACCGAAGTTGCCCTGGCCGTCCACGAGCGGATAGCGCATCGAGAAGTCCTGGGCCAGTCGGACCAGGGTGTCGTAGATAGCGGCGTCACCGTGCGGGTGGTACTTGCCCATCACGTCGCCGACGATCGCGGCGCACTTGCGGAAGGAGGAGCTCGACGAGAGGCCCATCTCGCCCATGGTGTAGAGAATGCGGCGATGGACGGGCTTGAGGCCGTCGCGGACGTCGGGCAGCGCGCGCGCCACGATGACGCTCATCGCGTAGTCCAGATAGCTGGTCCGCATCTCGTCCTCGATGCGGATGACTCGGACCTTGCCCAGATCGTCGGTCACGGTGCGCTATTCCTCCAGGACGTTGGCGGCACTTGGCGCGGAGCCAATGGTGCCGGCGGCGGCGAATTGCGCCACGGCCGCCGCAGCGCGAGAAGTGGCAGGGGCGCCGGGGCGGCGCCGGATGCCGTCGAGATCCGCCTTCAGGCGAGTGGCCGTTTCGGCCGGCAGCTTGGAGACGGAGTCCCGGATTACCCAGGCCCGATGCCCGTCGCCCGTCAGTCGAGCTGTTCGCGTCTCGGCTTCGAGGAAGCGGGTCGTCGCCGCGACGTCCAGGTCGGCGAGCGTCCGCAGCGCCCACGACAGGGCCTTCTGGACGTCCGGCTCGTCGTCGCCGATGAGCTGACCCACGAGCGCGAGGCTGTGCTCGATCGCCGGACGGTCCCTCCCGCCTGCCACCCCGCGGACGTGGGGTATCGTCGCGATGGTCGAACCAACGAGACGGCGTTCCCAGCGCGACTTCGAGTACACGAGCTGCTCCAGCTCTGACCAGCGGTGGGCGTCCCGCAGGATCCCTTCGCCGTACGGATGGGCGAGAGTGTCCACGCTGATCCAGTCGTCGGCCTCGCGGGCCGCGCGGCGGAGAAGCTGCCACGTTCTCTCCGGGTCCGTGGGCAGAAGGCGAGCGAGGTTCCACATGCCGAACCAGCGAATCTCGCGCGTCTCCTCGCGCAGTAGGCGATCCATCGCGTCTAGCAGGAGCGACGTTGGAGTCTCGCGCGTTCCGCGCTTGAAGGACTTCTGGGCGGCGTCCATCAACGGCAGCCGCACGCCGAGCACGGGGCCGAGGCCTGGAGTCACGGACCGAATGCCGTCGATGGTGAGGGGATCGCCGATGGTCCTGAAGCCCTCGGCTGTGGCCGCGACGAAGGCGTCCGGATCGAAGACGAGATCCACGAGCGCATTGCCGAGGGCGGTTGCCGCGGCCAGGTGCTCGGACACGAACCGATTCGAGGCGGCCGTGACCGCGGAGGGGGCCTTGGCGGAAGCCACGCTCATTGGCGCTCCTCGCCGAGGAAGACGCCGTAGCGTTCCTTGAGCTCGCGTTTTCTGGCCTCCGATGCGGAGACGTAGGTCGCCTGTGCAGACGCGAACTCGACGCCCGTTTCGGCGTCGACGATCTTCGCGGCCGTGACGTGGATGCGGCGACGCGACTCGGTGATCCACCCTTCGGCCCGTATCTTCTGGCCGACGGTGACCGGCTTTCGGAAGTCGACGCTCATGCGAGCGGTCACTCCCCAGCTGTCGTTTTGCGCCAGGGCCCAGGCCATGACCTCGTCCATGATGGTGCACAGGATCCCGCCGTGGATGATCCCCTCCCAGCCTTCGAACCGGTCGGGCACCTGGAGCTCGGCCGAGCACCGGCCGGGCTCGAGGTTCAACTTCAAGTGCAGGCCGATCTCGTTCAACTCGCCGCAGGCGAAGCAGTTGTGCGGCCGAATGCGGAGGTCCTGGTACGAGAGCATCGCCGTTCGGACCGTCTGCCCGGACTCCGCGGCCGTTGTCGGCGTCGACCCTGGCGCGACCGGATCAGACATCGAGGTTCTGGACCTTTCGGGCCTCGGTCTTGATGAAGTCCTTGCGCGGCTCGACTCGCTCGCCCATCAGCATCGTGAAGACCGCGTCGGCTTCCGCGGCGTCGTCCACTTCCGCCCGCAGGAGGGTGCGCGTCTCCGGGTTCATCGTGGTGTCCCAGAGCTGATCCGCGTTCATCTCACCGAGGCCCTTGAACCGCTGGACCGTCACGTTCTTGACGGCCATCTTCTTGACGATGGCGTCGCGCTCCGCTTCCGAGGCGGCGTAGTTGGTCACCTTGCCGGTGCTGACCCGGAAGAGTGGCGGCTGGGCGATAAAGAGATAGCCGTTCTCAATGACCTGCGGCATGTGCCGGAAGAAGAAGGTCAGGAGCAGGGTTCGGATGTGGGCGCCGTCGACGTCGGCGTCGGTCATGATGATGATCCGGTGATAGCGGAGCTTGGCGAGGTCGAGGGAGTCGCCGATGCCGGCCCCCAGGGCGATCACCAGCGGCCGGATGTTCTCGCTCGAGACGATCTTGTCCAGGCGTGCCTTCTCGACGTTGAGGAGCTTGCCGCGGAGCGGCAGAATCGCCTGGAAGCGGCGGTCGCGACCCTGCTTCGCCGAGCCACCGGCCGAGTCGCCCTCGACCAAGTAGAGCTCGCTCTTGGCGGGGTCGCGCTCCTGGCAGTCGGCCAGCTTGCCCGGCAGGGACAGGCCATCCAGGGCGCCCTTCCGGATCACGAGGTCACGCGCCTTGCGGGCCGCCTCGCGGGCCCGGGAGGCGGTCAGGCACTTCTCGATGATCCTGCGGCCGTCGCCGGGATTCTCCTCGAGGTACTGGACCAGCCCGTCGGCGAGGACCGCCTGGACCTGGCCCTTGACCTCGGCGCTGCCGAGCTTCGCCTTCGTCTGTCCCTCGAATTGCGGCTCGGGCAGCTTGACGCTGACCACGGCGGTCAGGC
>DATEXG010000105.1:0-11274 GCA_035257225.1 Candidatus Limnocylindrales bacterium | reverse complement strand
GGCAGTTGGCCGGCCCGCTCTCTATTGGTGTCCTAACGGTGGACTAAGCCTTGCGATGGCCTACTGGGCAGCCGCCGCGGTGGTGATTGCTGCGCAGACCTTGTCCGGGGTCGATGCGCCTTCGAACAAAGCGATAGTCGCCTCGTTGATGGCAGTGCCCATAGCCGGAGAGGTCGCCTGGTCGAGATAGAGCTGCATGAAGGTAGCCTTACCGCGGCCCGCCAGAACGAGCTGGAGGTTCGCATCCGTGACAGCGCTCTCGGTGCCGATGACCGGCGAGAGGGCGGTGGCCGGAACTGAGGCGTTGAGCTTGGTCGCGTTGTAGACGCTGCTGAAGAACTTGAGGAAGTCAATGGCTTCCGGCGGCGCGTTCTTTCCGACCGCGATGCCGTTGCCGCCGCCGACTCCGTCGGTCGCAGCGCCCTTGCCGCCAGCGACAGTCGGGAACGGGAACCAACCGAGGTCGGCTCCGATGCCCTTCTTGCTGGTGCTGTCGTTCGCCTCGACGCCCGGGGCCCACTGGCCCATCAGCTCCATGGCAGCCTTGGCGTTACCGACGGCCGCGGCCTCATTGTCGTAGGTCGCGCCCTTGAAACCGGCCTGGTAGGGATCCAGAGCGTTGAGCTTGACGACCTCGGCACCGGCCGCCTTGCAGGCGTCAGTGTTCCAGTTGCCGGACTTGACCATTGTGGCCATCGCGTCGCCGCCGCCGATGCGGAGGACGAGGTATGTCCAGAGGTGCATAGAGGGCCACATGTCCTTGCCCGCGATGGCGAGCGGGACGATGCCAGCGGCCTTGAGCTTGGAGACGTCGGCAAGGAAGTCATCCCACGTCGCGGGCGGCGCGGTGATCCCGGCCTTGGTGAAGAGGGCCTTGTTGTACCAGAAGCCGACCATGCCCATGTCCCAGGGCACGCCGTACTGCTTGCCAGCGAGCGCATAGATGCTCATGGCACCCTTGTTGATCGTGCTGGCCCACGGCGCCACGGCGGCGGTGATGTCCTGAAGCATGCCGGCATCGGCCTGAGCCTGCATGATGCCGCCGCCCCACGACTGGAAGAGGTCAGGCGACGTGCCCGACTGCATTGTCGTCTGGAGCTTGGTCTTGAAGGCCTCGTTCTCGAGGACCGTGATGTTGATCTTGACGTTGGGATGGGCCGCTACATAGGCGTCCGCGATCCCCTGGAAGATCGACTTGCCCGGTTCGCCGGTGGTGATATGCCACCACTCGATGGTCACAGCCTTGGGCGCCGGGGTCGGCGTCGCGACCGGCGCGGGCGTTACGGCGACCGGCGCGGGCGTGGCCTGCGACGCGGGCGTGGGCGATGCGCCAGTCGATGAGCATGCACTGGCGACCAGCGCGAGGATGGCGGCTCCAGCCAGGAACCGCGTCGGGATCAATTTCACCTGGGACTCTCCTTCATGTCACGAGACGCTCCGGCCGGGCGATCGACGGGCGATCGACGCTCTGCGGCCCTCCCTTCCAAACAACCCAAGTACTCTGATCGGCGCCTCCTCCATTGCTCGCAAGGCCGTTGCCGGTCTCGCTAGCCGCGTAGCACATTCCGCCCTCCCGTGACGGCGGCGCAGCGCGTGCATACCTATGTAGCATACGCATGCTGGCACAGTCAAGGGCCGCCAAGGACTTGCTGGGGTAGGATGTCCAGCATACGATTTGCTCGCTCGGCGGAGCGCGTTTCGGCGATGGCTGGCGAACGAGCCTGGGAATCTATCGAGTCCATTGGCTCGAGCGATCGTAGGCCGCGACACGCTAGAGCCGTTCCGGCGCCGGGCCGCGGATATGTCAAGGTTGCCGACGGCGGCCTGCGAGCCCCCGCCGGGGCCACCGGCAGAGGCTGCCAAAGTTGCATTGTGGAGGTCGGAGTCATGGTCCTGACGACGGGCGGCACAGCGCGCGAGGCGTATCGGCCGACCAGCGCCGACAAGTTCACTTTTGGCTTGTGGACGGTGGGCAACGCGGGGCGCGATACGTTCGGCAGCGAGACCCGACCGCGGCTCGACCCAAACGACAGCGTCCGCAAGCTGGCCGAGCTCGGGGCCTTCGGCATCTCCATGCACGATGACGACCTCGTCCCCTACGATGCCTCGCCGGCCGAGCGCGACCGGATCGTCGGGCGCCTCAAAGAAACGCTGGCCGAGACCGGCATGGTCGTGGCGATGGCAACGACCAACCTTTTCGGCCATCCGGTCTTCAAGGACGGGGCATTCACGTCAAACGATCGGGCGGTGCGCCGCTACGCCATCGCCAAGACGATGCGGGCGATCGACATCGGGGCCGAGCTCGGAGCGAAGATCTACGTCTTCTGGGGCGGGCGCGAAGGCGTCGAGGCGATGGCGGCGAAGCGACCGTCCGACGCCCTCGACCGCTACCGCGAGACCATGGACTTCCTGTGCGAGTACGTGATCGATCGCAAGTACGGGATGCGCTTCGCGCTGGAGCCCAAACCGAACGAGCCCCGCGGCGACACCTTCCTGCCGACGGTTGGCCACGCGCTTGCCTTCATCGGCAGCCTGGCCCATCCCGAGATGGTCGGGCTCAACCCCGAGACGGCTCACGAGACGATGTCGGGCCTGTCCTTCTACCACGCCGTGGCCCAGACCCTGTGGCACGGCAAGCTCTTCCACATCGACCTCAACGGCCAGAAGATCGGCCGCTACGACCAGGACCTGCGCTTCGGCTCCGAGGGCCTGAAGGACGCCTTCTTCCTGGTCAAGTTGCTCGAGGAGTCCGGCTACAAGGGTCCGCGCCACTTCGACGCCCATTCCTACCGCAACGAGAACATGGAGGGCGTCTGGGACTTCGCCGCGGGCTGCATGCGGACGTACCTGATCCTCAAGGAGAAGGCCAAGCGCTTCGCCGCCGACCCCGAGATCGCCGCCGCCCTGGCGGAGGCCTCCGCCGCCGAGCTGGGCGTAGCCAGCGTGGGCAGCTATTCGGCCAAGTCCGCCGCCGAGCTGGCAGCGAACCCCGGCGACCCCAACGAGCTTGCTCGTCGCGGCTACGGCAACGAGCGCCTCGACCAGCTGGTCATGGAACTGCTCATGGGCGCCCGGTGACGGTGGACTGACGCCAGCCGGCACGGGAGCGCGATACCGATGGCATCAATGAGAACGCTGGTCGCCGGCGTCGACTGCTCCACTCAGTCGACCAAGGTCCTTGCCATCGACGTGGAGACCGGGGAGATCGTCGGGCGCGGACACGCCTCGCACGCGGTTACCGGCATGGGCGGAGCTCGCGAGACGCACCCGGACGTGTGGTGGGAGGCTCTTCGCATCTGTCTGGGACAAACCGGCGTCGCCCGCGACATAGCCGCAATCGCCGTCGCCGGCCAGCAACACGGACTGGTGTGCCTGGATGCGAGCGGCACGCCTCTACGCCCGGCGATGCTCTGGAACGACACACGGTCGGCCCCCGACGCGGCCCGACTCGTCGAAGCATTGGGCGGGGCCGAGGCCTGGGCGAAACGGATCGGAAGCGTCCCCGTCGCTTCGTTCACCGCCACGAAATGGGCCTGGCTGAGGCGGCTCGAGCCCGAAATAGCGGCTCGGACGCGAGCTGTCCGGCTGCCCCACGACTATCTCACCGAACGGCTGACGGGAGAAGGAGTCACGGACCGGGGTGACGCGTCGGGGACGGCGTGGTGGTCCACGGACACGGAAAAGTACGTTCCCGGCGTGCTCTCACTGCCGCAGCTGGATCTGCCGCCCGAGTTGCTGCCTCGTGTCCTCGAGCCGACCGAGCCCGCGGGCTCCGTCACTGCCGACGCAGCCGAGGCGACCGGGCTTCCGGTCGGAGCCCTCGTCGGCCCCGGCACGGGCGACAACATGGGCGCGGCGTTGGGGTTGGGGCTGCGTCCGGGCATGCCCGTCCTCAGCCTCGGAACGTCCGGCACGGTCTACCTTGTCTCCAGGACGCGCACGGCCGACCCGACCGGGAACGTCGCGGGCTTCGCCGACGCCTCGGGCAAGTTCCTGCCACTCGCTGCCACCCTCAACTGCACGCTCGCCGTGGATCGTGTGGCGGCGTTGTTCGGCCTGGACCGCAACGACGTCGCTCCGAACAACGGGGTCGTGGTCCTGCCCTATTTCGACGGCGAGCGCACGCCCAACGTGCCCGACGCAGCCGCGGCATTCTTCGGCCTGCGCCACGAGACCGATCCACGATCGATCCTGATGGCCACGTACGAAGGCGCCATCGTGAGCCTCCTCGACGCGCTCGACGTGATCGACCGGTGCTCGTCCGGCGTCGATACGAGCGCGCCGTTGGTGCTGATCGGCGGAGGAGCGAGGGGCGAGACCTGGCAACGCGTGGCGCAGCGCCTGTCCGGGCGGGCAATCTCCATACCCGACGCGACCGAGCTTGTGGCGATCGGCGCAGGCGTGCAGGCGGCAGCGACGCTGCGCGGCGAGACGCCGCAGGACGTGGCCGCTCGCTGGCAGACGGACCGCGGGACCCTGCTAGAGCCTGTCTCCCGCGACGCGGAGACGATCTCCCGCCACCGAGTCGTGCGGCAGCTTGCGCTGGCGGCGGTGCAGAGGCACCCGGCCGCGAGCTGATACCCCGATCTCCCTGAGGTCCCGAACAGTCGGGATCGAGCCCGATCAGCCGTGGAGCTTGGCAAGCTCCCCCTGCGTGACCTCGCTCGGCAGCTTCCCCATGATGATCATGCCCAGGACCTCGTCCGTCGTCACTTCCGTCTTGTTGACCGTGCCGACGAGCTTGCCGTGGAGCATCACGCTGATCCGATCGGCCAGGTCGAAGACGTCGTGGATGTCGTGGCTGATCAGGAAGATGCCGATCCCTTCGGATTTCAGCTGCTTGATTACGTTGCGCACCTGCACCGTCTCGGCCGGACCGAGCGCGGCCGTGGGCTCGTCCATGATCAAGATCCGGGCGTTGAAGTGGATGGCCCGAGCGATGGCGATGGCCTGCCGCTGGCCGCCGGAGAGGGAGACAACCGGCGTCTTGAAGTTCTTGAAATTCGGGTTCAGGCGCCCCATGACCTTGCGAGTAGTCGATTCCATGGCCGTGTCGTCGAGCGAGCCGATCCGGGTCTTGAGCTCGCGGCCCAGGAACAGGTTGGCCGCCGCATCCACATTCTCCGCCAGGGCAAGTGTCTGATAGATGGTCTCGACACCCAGGGCCTTGGCTGCTCGAGGGTTCGGGATCGTGACGGGCTGGCCGTCGATCAGTATCTCGCCCGAGTCCGCCGGATGCGCACCCGACAGGGCCCGCATCAGAGTGGTCTTGCCGGCGCCGTTGCCTCCGACCAGACCCACTACCTCGCCCGCGCGCAGATCCACGGTCACGTTCTGGACGGCGTGCACGCCACCGAAAGCGACGCAGATCTGGCGCATCTCGATCAGCGGAACGGAGCCGGTGGCCACGATCTCGGCGGCCGCGGTCTGATCAGTCGTTGACATGCTCATTGGTTTCGCTCCTGGCCTACTTTGCGCGCCGCTGGATGAGCGAGTCGAGGGCCACAGCCATGATGAGCACGCTCCCCACTGCCACGTCCTGCATAGGCGAGTCGACGCCGATCGTGACCATGCCCGACTTGAGGGACTGCATGACGACCGCGCCCAGTACGGCGCCGGGGATGGTGCCTATTCCGCCCGCAAACGAGGTGCCCCCGATCACCGCCGCCGCGATGACCAGCAGCTCGTAGCCCGTGCCGGTGCTCGTCACGCCGGCATTGAGGCGGGCGGTCTGGACGGCTGCGGCGATGGCACAGAGCATCCCCATGAGAACAAACGTGCCCAGGATCGTGCGCTTCGCATTGATACCGGCCAGGATGGCGGCCTCGGGGTTGCCGCCGATCGAGAACACGTAGCGTCCGAAGGGCCGGCGCGTGGCCAGGAACATCATGCCCAGCGTGACGGCTCCGAGGAGGAGGACCGGGGCGGCCAGTCCGACCGGGATGATCAGACCGCCGGGCGGCTCTGTGATGCCGTGAGCGACCGCATATTTAGTGGCCAGCAGCGGCGGTAGCGGGTAGTTGTTGTAGGCCCACATGGCCCCGAGGACTGTCGCGCAGCCGCCGACCATCAGGATCGCGAGCGCCCATCGGGGCCTGACGGGGAAGCCGTATTCCCGGCGCTTCCGCCGGCTGGCCAGCAGGGCGTAGACGATGCCGGCACACACGACGATCCCGACAATCCAGGTGGGCCACAGACCGATCGAGCCCTGCGGCAGATTGCCACCGATGATGGAGAAGTTGTTGTCCATCGGGGCGATGGTCTGGCCCTGCTGGACCTTGAAGATCAGGCCGCGCCAGATCAGGAGCCCGCCCAGCGTCACTATGAACGAGGGGATCCCAACGTAGGCGATGAGGCCGCCCTGGATGGCTCCGATCAGCGCGCCGAGCGCGACTCCGACGATCAGGGCGACGATCCAGATGTAGAACACGTTGTAACCGAGCCCCAGGGTCGTGGGAATCCAGATGGCCTGGGTCATGGCCATCATGTAGGCGGTGAAGCCCATAATCGATCCGACCGAGAGGTCGATGTTCCGCGAGACGATGATCAGGACCATACCCGTGGCCATGATCGCCACCGGCACGCTCTGGACGGAGACGTCGTAGAGGTTGCGCGGCGTGAGGAATAGCCCGTTGGATGCATAACCGAAGCCGAGCCAGATGGCGATCAACGCCAGGATCATGCCGGCCAGCCGGATGTCGACTTCCATCGTCCGGGCGCCCATCTGGGCACCCTTGACCCCGGCGGCTATCGGCTGAATCCAGCGCGACCACGCTCGTCGAGGTTCTTCTGCCCCCGCGTCTCCCGTAACCTGAGTCATCGTCAGCCTCTCGATTGCCCCTTGATCAAAAAGCCCACAGCCTCATAGTACGCGCCCTGCACCGCGGAGTTCCGGGTGCAGGGCGCGCAAATTGACTACCTGGTGTCTCGAGCTATTAGCAGCCCTTGACGGCGCCCGCGGTCACGCCCTTGCAGAGCGTCGCCGCGTCGATCCACTTGGCGTCGAGGACAACGCTCAGGTTGTCCTTGGTGATCGCCTGAGGCGTGAGGAGGATCGAGTTGAGGCTGTTGCCGCCCGGGGACTTGAAGATCGCCGACGGACCATCGGTGGTGGTGATCTTGTCCATGGTCGTGCCAGCGCAGAGCGCAACGGCGGCCTCACCGGCCGTCTGGCCGAGCATGCGGGCGTCCTTCCAGACGTCGACCGTCTGCGTGCCGAGGGCGATGCGGTTCAGAGCCGCGGCGTCGCCGTCCTGTCCGGAGACCGGAACGGTGCCCGCCATGCCCTGGGACTGGAGAGCGGCAACTACGCCACCCGCCATGCCGTCATTCTCGGAAATGACCGCGTCGACCTTGTTGTTCTGGGCGGTGAGGAACTGGGCCATCTCGTTTTGGGCAGTGGCCGGATCCCAGTTGTCGGTGTAGGTCTCGCCGACGATCACGATCTTGCCGGCCGGGTCAGTCTTGCCCACGTCGGGCACTCCGGCCTGGACCATGCCCGCGCGCAGGAAGTCCGCGTTGGCGTCGGCCTTGTTGCCCTTGATGATCACGAAGTTGCCGGCGTTCTTGACCGCGAGAACGGCCGTGGCCTGCATCTTGCCGACCAGGACGTTGTCGAAGGTGATGTAGAACGCGCCCGGATCTTCGATCAGGCGGTCATACGCAATGACCGGGACCTTGGCCGCGAGAGCCTTGGCCACAGCTGGCTTGATGGCGGTCCCGTCCTGGGCCAGGATGATCAGGACCTTGGCGCCCTGGTTGATCAGAGCATCGACGTTCGATGCCTGGGTGTCAGTGGACGACTTGGCGTCGTTCGAGATGTATTTGGCGCCAGCCTTGGTGAGAGCAGCCTGGATGGCCGGCTCGTCCCACTTAGCCCAGCGCTCTTCCTGGTAGTTGTTCCAGGAAACGCCAACGGTGCATGCGCCCGCGGCCGGGGTGGCCGGAGCCGGGGTGCCCCCGCCGGCGGCTGGGGCCGGAGATGCGGTCGAGCTCGAGCAGGCTGAAGCGACGAGCGCTACAACCGAGATCAGGGCTGCGGCCTTGCGACTACTGAACATATGTCCCTTCCTCCTTGTGGAATGGATGCGGAATGCGATCCGCCAAGCGACTGTCTTCCGCTTTAGGCTGCCGGACCTCCTCTCCGCCTTCTATCGGTCTTCGATTCCGGTGACTAATCGATTGGATCGCCCATGCCCTGAGCTCTACCGGTGCCGAACTCTGGCGCCCGGCCGAGTTCCTATGGCAGCGGCACCGACTGACTCACAACGGTTACAGTGCATCCGCGCCATGGCCTCGCTCGGAACAAGAGCCGTCCCGCCGATCGTTGGCGGTACGCGCGGACATGATATCGGAGAGATGCAGATAGCTTCTGGGCGCGATCGGGTCAACTCCAATGTTGCCCGGTTGGGCACGAGCACGTGGGCCGGGTGCATACCTATGTAGCATACGCATGCTTCATCAGTCAAGATCGTGAAGTAGGATGTTCGACGTGCGACCGCACGCCCCCGAGGGAGATGCCTACGGAAGTCCGCTGAGCCGATCCGGCCGGGGTCGGGCAAGCGGACTACCACCGAGTCTCCGCGCACGATCGCTCCCGGCAAAGGCAGGGCTGGCCCTGGATCCGATGGGTCCGGGAAGCAGCCGGGCCGCGGACACCGCCGGTATCCTCAACTACGCCCGCGGCCGCGGGGCGGCCCTGGCCGACTTCAACCTCGACGGCATGCTCGACCTCGTCGAGGTCAACTACCTCGACGGCGTGAAGCTGTGGCGGAACGTCGGCTCCGGCGACGCAGCGAAGCCCGGCCAGATGGGCAACTGGATCGCAATACGGCCGACCGAAACGGGTCCCAACCGCGACGCCATCGGGGCCTGGATCGAGGTCCAGGTTGGCGACAAGACCATGCGGCGCGAGCTGACCATCGGCGGCGGGCACGCGGGAGGGCAGCTGGGCTGGACCCACTTCGGCCTCGGCCCCGCCGGCGATGCTCGTTTCCGCGTCCAGTGGCCGGACGGCGAGGTAGGGCCGTGGATGCAGGTGACCGCGAACCAGTTCGTCGACATCGCGCGCGGCTCCGCCGAGGCGCACCCATGGGCGCCGCCCAAGAGCTGAGGGAGGGACCAGACGCATGGTCGACGCACGGCTGGCCGAGATCGCGTTGCCGGAGTTCGGCATGCCGGAGACGCGGCCCGAGATCCCCGGGCACGTCTACGGGGCCCGAGTGGCGGCCCTCCGCGAGCGCGCCGAAGGAGGCGGCTATGACCGGCTCGTGGTCTACAGCGACCGCGAGCACAGCGCCAACCTGAGCTATCTGACCGGCTTCGACCCCCGCTTCGAGGAGGCCGTCCTCGTACTCGGGCCGACGGGCGACCCGACCATCCTGGTCGGCAACGAGTGCCGAGGGATGGCGGCCCAGGCGCCGCTCAAGATGAACACGGTGCTGTTCCAGGATCTCAGCCTGCCGGGTCAGCCGCGCGATCGGTCGGCGCCGCTGGCCGAGATCCTCGGCGGCGTGGGCATCGGGCGAGGCAGCCGGGTTGGCGTGGTCGGATGGAAGACGTACGCGGGCCGCGAGGTGATGGACGCGCCGTCCTACCTCGTGGACGAGCTGCGGCGCCTGGCCGGACCCGCCGGGGCGGTCGAGAACGCGACCGGCATTCTGATCGACGCCGCCGACGGTCTGCGCGTAGTCAACGAGATCGATCAGCTGGCGGCGTTCGAGTACGCGGCCTGCCAGACGTCGGGCGGCCTCCGGCGCCTGCTATTCGGGCTCCAGCCCGGGATGACCGAGAGCGAGGCGGTCCGGCTCCTGGGCTGGAACGGCATGCCCCTGTCCTGCCACCTCATGCTTTCCGCCGGGCCGAGGGCATTCCTGGGAATGCTGAGTCCGGGCGACCGTCCGATCCAGCGCGGCGACCCGTTCACCGTCGCCTTCGGCGTGTGGGGAGCGCTCAACTGCCGGGCCGGCTTCGTGGTCGGCGGTGCCGACGAGCTGCCTCCAGGGATCGCGGAGTACGTCGAGCGCCTGGTTGGGCCCTATTTCGAGGCCATCGCGGAGTGGTATGGCGCCCTGCGCGTCGGTCAGACGGGCGGTGTCCTCCACGAGATAATCCAGCGCCACATTGGCGATCCGTTCTTCGGCGTCTCTCTCAATCCGGGGCACCAGATCCACAACGACGAGTGGGTCAACTCACCGATCGCGCCGGGGTCGCGGATCGAACTCCGCTCCGGAATGGCGCTGCAGGTGGACGTCATCCCGGCAACCGGCACGGACTTCTTCACGACCAACATCGAGGATGGCGTGGCGCTCGCCGATGGATCGTTGCGTGAGGCCCTCGCGGCGGCCTACCCCGGAGCATGGAGGCGGATCCAGGCCAGACGGCAGTTCATGAACGACGCCCTCGGGATCGCCCTACACCCGGACGTCCTCCCGTTCTCCAACATCCCGGCCTACCTGCCCCCGTTCCTGCTCCGGCCGGACAGGGCCATGACCGTGGCCGTCTGACCGTCTCCCGGCCGATCAGGGGAACGGAGTTCTCGGGGCACGCCGTCCGGGCTCGGGCGGGTTGGTCCGCCCCGGGCCCCAGACCTCCGGGCCGCAAATGAAGGGCCGCGGGCTGTGACGGGGCAGCGTCGCGGGATCCGACCGCCATGCGGCGACGGTCTCATCGAGCCAGGCCTTCAACCCGGCGAAATCGTGCCACGGCTGGAACGCCCACCCCTCGGAGCTGCACAGGGCGATCAGGTCGCGTTTGGCGAAGATCACGTCCGAATAGGCCGCCGCGTATCTGTCGCTCTCGCCGTCGCCGATAAAGACGACGATCCGGCCCGCAGCCTGGTGGGCCAGCACGCGCTGCCGCTTGCAGGTCCCACAGACGAGGCAGTCGGGGTGGCCGTTGGGGAAGGTCATCCGGGCGTGCCGACCGTCGAAGACGGTTTGGGCACTGATGACCGGGATCGATGGCACTCCCAGGCGACGAAGCGCGGGCTCGATGTAGAAGCCGAAACCGTCACTCACGACCTCGACCGGGATCTCCAGCTCGAGCGCTCGACGGGCAAATGGCACGAACGTCGGATCGTGAGGCTGCGCCTCGGCGAGCGCGACGACCGGCGCCGGGTCGCCGGGCAGCAGATCGACCTGACTGGTGAAGAGCGTCCTCGAGCCGACAGTACCGGCATCGTAAGCCTCGTCGTCGGCGCGATATCGCTCCCCGATGAAGCGGTACAGGATCGTGTCGGCGACGTCGGTGGTGGCGATCGTGCCGTCGTAGTCG
>DATEXG010000104.1:0-12082 GCA_035257225.1 Candidatus Limnocylindrales bacterium | reverse complement strand
CGCGACGAGATAGCTCGCCGCCGGGCGCTGCACGCGGGGGCCCTCGCGCGACTTGCGCCGGTCGCCGGGACGCGCCTGGCCGCGGCGCGGGCGGCCGTAGAGCGGAACGCCGCATCTTTGCAGGCTCTCGGGCCGCAAGCGACGTTGGACCGTGGCTACGCGATCGTTCGTCGCGCCGCGGACGGTCTGGTGGTCAGGGATCCCGGGGAGGCGCCGGTCGGCGCCAGGTTGTCGATCAAGGTAGCCCGAGGAGACGTAGCCGCGCGTGTCGAGGACGGCACCGTGCCCGGAGGACGGACTTGATCGAGATGGCCGTCCTCGCGGCAGCGCTACTGATAGCCGCCGTCATCGTGTTCGGGATGTCGGTCCGTTTCGGTATGCTCCTCGGGCGACGTCTCGACAGGGCGCTAGAGGAACGAGCTTCGATCGGCGGTCCACCCGGCGAGGACTCTGCGAGTACCGCGGACGCCGGCGAAACCCATCGATCCCCCGAACGGACCGGTCCATGATGGTCTCGAGACAGGAGCGTCGGCCGCGCCGGCAAGGAGGAGATGCGCCGTGAGTGACGAACAGGGCCTCGATCCGGCCGTCGACATCGCCTCCCTTTCGTTCGACGAGGCTCTGGCAGAGCTGCAGCGAACCGTCTCCGAGCTCGAGCAGGGCGGATTGCCACTGGAGCGCTCGCTGGCACTCTACGAACGCGGAGTCGGCCTCCACGAGCGATGCGCCACGTTGCTGGGCGAGGCGGATCTCCGCGTCCAGCGACTGCTGGAGCGGTCTTCGGGAGCTCTCGAGGTGGCGGAAGCGCGGGCCGGCGAGGCTCTGGACCAGGAGTAGCGCGTCACGGTTCGCCCCTCGGAGCCGTCGGCTGTTGTCGGAGCGGCGGCGGGCAGGAGCGGTAGACTGCCGCCAGACAGACGAGGCGCCGGACCGCTTCCACTCAGAAACGCCTCCAGCAGCAGGTGCGGACAGGGGATCCGCCCAGGAGCAGACGAAGTTGGCCATCCTGCCCAGGCTGCAGGGCCCGAGCGACCTGCGCGGTCTCACCGACGCCGAACTCGAGGGGCTGGCGGCGGAGATTCGCGAGTACATCATCGAGACGGTCGCCAAGACGGGCGGCCACCTCGGGTCGTCTCTGGGCGTCGTGGAGTTGACCCTGGCCCTGCACCGGGTGCTCGAGTCGCCGCGCGACAAGATCGTCTGGGACACGGGCCACCAGGCGTACGCCCACAAACTCTTGACGGGCCGCTACTCGCGTTTCCCGACCCTGCGGCAGTTCGGTGGCATCAGCGGATTCCCCAGGCGTGAGGAGTCCGAGCACGATGTCTTCGACGGCGGCCACGCGGGCACCGGGTTGTCGATCGCCCAGGGTCTGGCCACGTCGCGGGACATGCGCCACTCGATGGAGCGCATCGCGGTCGTGGTCGGCGACGCGGCCCTCATCAGCGGTCTGTCGCTCGAGGCGCTGAACGACATCGGCCACCGTCAGACTCAGCTCCTGATCGTGCTCAACGACAACGCAATGTCGATCAGTCCCACCGTCGGGGCGTTCAGCCAGTACTTCTCGACCCTGAAGCTCTCTACGGCCTGGAGGCAGAGCAAGACCGCCTACGACCGAGTCGTCGAATCGCTGCCGGTGGTCGGCCAGCCTGCTCTCTCGCTGTCGCGCCGCATCCGGCGGATGGTGGTCAGCTTCGCTCAGCCCGGCCAGCTGTTCGAAGATCTCGGGATCACCTACCTGGGTGTGATACCGGGCCACAACATGCGGGGTCTGGAGCACATCTTCCGGGCCGCCCTCGAGGTGCCGGGCCCAGTCCTGGTCCACGTCCGGACCCGCAAGGGGCGAGGCTACAAGCCGGCCGAGCGCGACCAGATCGGCTTTCATGGAGCCGCGCTTCCGCCCATGACCGACCTGCCGGAGCGCCCCGGCGCTGCCGCGACGTTCGGTCTGGGGTCGCAGCCGGTCCTGACCGGCCCTGCGCTTGCCCGCAAAGAGAGCGCGATGCCGATCCCAGGCCGCTTCGACGAGGCCCCGGTAGAGCCCTCCGGCAACGGCAACACCTCCGCCGGTGGAGCGGACATGGGCACGCCGTCCGATGCGGCCAGGAAAGCGGCGGTCAACCGGCCGCCCAACTACACGTACCATTTCGCCCGCGAGTTGATCGACCTGGCGGCCGCGGACCGGCGCATCGTCGCGGTCACCGCTGGGATGCCGACCGGAACCGGCCTCCACCTGTTCCAAGAAAGGTTCCCGGACCGCTTCATCGACGTAGGGATCGCCGAGCAGCATGCCATGGCACTCTCGGCTGGGATGGCCCTGGCCGGGGAGAGGCCCGTCGTGGCCCTGTATTCGACATTCCTGCAGCGCGCCTTCGACCAGGAGGTCCACGACGTCTGCCAGAACGACCTGCCGGTGGTGATCGCCATCGATCGTGCCGGTCTGGTGGGCGAAGACGGGACCAGCCACCAAGGCATGTTCACCCTTCCGACCCAGCGCCAGCTACCCAAGATGGTCATCGCCAGCCCCAAGGACGAGCAGGAGCTGCGTTCTCTCGTTCGTACGGCCTTCTCTCAGGACCACCCATTTGCGCTTCACTATCCGCGGGACCCCGGATTCGGCGTGCCGGTCAGAGAGCCTGAGATCGTGCCGGTCGGTGTCGGCGAGCTGCTGCGGGAGGGTCGCGACATCCTGGTCGTCGGCTTCGGCCCGATCGTCGAGAGAGGCAGACAGGCCGCCGACATGCTCGAAGCGGAGGGCTGGTCGGTTGGCTTGATCAACGCCCGCTTCGCTAAGCCACTCGATCGCCAGCTGATCCTGGACCAGGCGCGGGGCAAGAAGCTGCTGGTCACACTCGAAGAGAGCGTCGTGACCGGCGGCTTCGGCGCCGGAGTGCTGGAGATGCTCGAGGAGGCTCGGCTGGCCGATCCCGCGTACCGAGACGTCGCGGTCCGGATCGTCGGCATCCCTGCGGATCGTTTCATCGAGCATGGGTCCGTCGATCAGCTGCGGCGACTGCTCCGGCTCGACGCTCCAGGCATCGCGAAGCAGATTCGCGAGACTCTTGCCAGGCTCAAGGCCTCTCCGGAGGCTGCCGCTGTGGCTCCGACCGCAGACCGCGAGCGTCCCGACGCGCGCGCATCCTGATCTCGCGACTCGACCCGCATGCAGGCGCAGCACGAGATGAGCCGGGTGTGCCACGATTGATGTCATGAGCCCTGCCGCACGCCGACCCACGCGCCAGCGCCTGGACCAGCTCCTTGTGGAGCGAGGCCTGGCCCAGACCCGAACTCGCGCCCAGGCGCTCGTGATGGGTGGCCACGTGCGTGTCGGCGAAGGGGCCGCCGCGCGCACCGATCGCAAGCCCGGTGATCTCGTCGAAACGACCATCGCCCTGGAGGTCGAGTCGCCGCCGCCGTTCGTGTCCCGGGGCGGCTTGAAGCTCCGGGCGGCGCTGGACTTCTTCGGTGTCGAGCCGGTAGGTCTGGTGTGTCTGGACGTGGGTTCTTCCACGGGCGGCTTCACGGACCTGCTGCTGCAGCGGGATGCCAGTCGTGTCTACTCCGTGGATGTCGGACGGGGTCAGCTGGCAGAGGCTCTTAGGCACGACGCCCGCGTCGTCTCGATGGAACGCACCAACGCTCGTGCCCTTGGCCCAGGCGTGCTTCCGACCGCCGTGGACCTCGCAGTCGTCGACGTCTCGTTCATATCGCTGGACCGGATCCTGCGGCCCGTCGCAACGTGCTTTGGGCCGCTCGGCGGCAGGATCGTCGCGCTGGTCAAGCCGCAGTTCGAGGCCGGGCGCAAGCAGGTTCGCGACGGGGTCGTTCGAGACCCCGAGATCCACCGCCAGACGCTCGAGACGGTCGCGCGCTACGCCGTTGGGATCGGTCTCAGGCTGCGGAACGCGATCGCTTCGCCGCTGACCGGGCCCGCCGGGAATCGCGAGTTCTTCCTGGAGTTCGAGGTGCCGGCGGGCTACGGGGGTCCGGACGGCGAGCCGGCAGAGCTGCCGGACGAGTGGTTGCGCAGATTCGTAGAGCTGGCCGGGGCATGAAGATCAGTCGCTTGGGGTTCGCTTACAACCCAACCAAGGAGGCGGCGCTCGGCCTCCGCGAGCGCGCGGAAGGATGGTGCGAGGTCAGGGGAGTCGACCATTGGGCGGCTCCGGCCGGGGAACGTCAGGGGCTCCTTGAGCGGCTGCCCGGAACGGACGCACTGGTCGTTTTGGGCGGGGACGGCACCTTTCTCCGAGCGGCACGGGCCGTGGCGGAGGTGGACGTCCCACTCCTGGGCGTGAACCTGGGCAAGGTTGGGTTCCTGTCCAAGGTGGAGACCCAGGGCCTGGAGGCCGTGCTGGGCCAGCTCGTCGCGGGCGAGTTCGAGCTGGAGAATCGAATGGCCCTGCAGGCCACGATCCATCCGGGCGGGCGCAGCGAACCGGGCGAGACCTTCTTCGCCCTCAACGAGATTGCCGTGGCCCGTGGCTCTCTGGTTCGAGTCTGTCGGATCGAGGTGGAGATCGGCCCCTCGCACCTGGCCACCTTCGTTGCCGACGGGCTGGTCGTCGCCAGCCCTACCGGATCGACCGGGTACTCCTTCTCCGCCGGCGGCCCAATCCTGGATCCGACGAGCCGGAACCTGATCGTGACGCCGATCGCCGGATACCTAACGGCGATACGGTCCGTGGTGGTAAGTCCACGTCACACCGTTCGGTGCCGCGTGGTAGATGCGCATGACGTCCTGATGAGCGTCGACGGCCGTGAAGACCGCAGGCTCGCGATCGGAGATGTCGTTGCTATATGCGAACTGGGACGGCCGATCCGATTCATCGAACCCCACGGAGCCCTGCCGTTCTGGGATCTGCTCCGGCAGAAGTCGGAGTTGCTCCCGTCATGATCGGCGGTGTCGACACGGATTTCGGCACCGGAGGAATGGAAGCGGTTGCTGCCGGGTCAGCCGCCGGGCCGGGCGCAGCCGCCGGGTCAGCCGCTGCCGAAGCCCTCGACGACTCCGGTCCGGAAACGCTACCGGCCGTCGCGGGTCGCCTGATCGAACTCGGCGTTCACGATCTGGCGCTGATCGAAAGGGTGAGGATCGCCTTCGAGCCGGGCCTGAACGTCCTGACCGGAGAGACCGGCGCCGGAAAAAGCCTGCTCATCGACGCCCTCGGTCTGGCCGTGGGTGCCAGGGCGGATTCCTCGCTTGTTCGTCACGGCTCCGACGCGGCGCGAGTCGAGGCGCTCTTCGACCGCGTGCCGGAGCCACTGATCTGCGTTCGTGAGGTCTCGGTCGCCGGCCGGTCCACGGCGCGGATCGACGACGAGGCGGTCACGGCGGCACGTCTCTCCGACGTAGCCGGGCGTCTGGTCGAGATCCACGGGCAGCACGACCAGCAACGGCTCTTGGACGACCGCTGGCAGCGGCAGCTGCTCGATTCGTTCGGTCGTCTCGAGCGTGAACGAGCCGCGATGGTGGCGACCGTGGAGGCGTGGCGCAAGAACCAGTCGGCTCTCGCGGAACTGGCCCTGGATCCGCGCGAGCTGACGCGACGGCTGGAGCTGCAGGAGCACCAGGCGGCGGAGATCGCCGGTGCGAAACTGCGCCCGGGCGAGGCCGCGGAACTCGTTGCTAGGCTGGCCGCGGCCCAACACGGCGAGACCATCGCTCGAGGCAGCGTCGAGATCCACGAGGCGCTGACGGGGGAGGGGAGCGGCGCGAGGGAGGTCACGGCCGGCGCCGCCCAACGGGCTCGCGAGCTGGCGCGGCTGGACGACCGGTACGGCCCGGTGGCGGAGCGGTTGCTCGGCCTGGCGGCGGAACTGGAAGATGCGGCAGTCGAGGCGCGCGACCTTGCCGAGACAGTTGAGCACGATCCGGAGGCTCTGGCTCGGATGGAAGAGCGGCTCTCCTCGATCTACTCGCTCGAGCGGAAGTACGGCGAGGACGAGACGGCCGTGGTCGCGTACGGGGAGAAGGCCGCGCAGGAAGCCTCTCGGTTGCGCGATCTGGACGTGTCGCGCGAGTCACGTCAGGCGGAGGCGGCGCGGTTGCTGGTGGAGGTGGCCGCGGCCGGGCGGGATCTCACGAGCGCTCGTACGGCCGCCGCCGGCAGGCTGGCAAGCGCCGTGGAGGCGACCCTGGGCGGACTCGGCTTCCGCCAGACCAAGTTCCAAGTCGCGGTCGCTCACCGGGCGGCCGGACCCGCCGAACCGGCGGTAGAGTCCGATGGCGAGCGCCTCGCGTTCGACACGAGCGGCCTGGATTCGGTGGCCTTCCTGATCGCCCCCAATCCCGGCGAGCCTGCCCGGCCCCTGGCCCGAATCGCGTCGGGCGGCGAACTCTCTCGCGTCGCGCTGGCCATCAAGCAGATACTGGCCGAGGCCGACCGGACGCCCACGCTCGTCTTCGACGAAATCGACAGCGGCATCGGCGGCCGCGGAGCCGAACCGGTGGGCCGCAGCCTGTGGGAGCTGGCTCGGACACACCAGGTGCTGTGCGTAACGCATCTGGGTCAGATCGCCGCCTACGCGGACGCGCAGTTTCGCATCGAGAAGCGCCAGCGCGACGGACGGACCGTGACGGAGGTCCATCGGGTGGAAGGATCAGAACGGGTCGTGGAGCTGGCGCAGATGCTGGCCGGGGCCGAAGGCGGCGCAGCCGCCAGGGCGAGCGCGGAAGAGCTGCTCGAACGAGCGGACGCCTGGCGGCGCGCGACCGAAGGCAGGTGAGATGAGCGCCGCGACCGGCTCCGTGGACCGATTGAGCAGCGCGATCGACGACTTCCTGCTCCATCTGCGAGTCGAGCGTGGATTGTCTCCGGCGACGCTCTCCGCCTATCGCGCGGATCTGCTGGACTTCGCCGCGAGCCGCGGGGCGGCGGCCGCGTGGGACACCACGGCCGAGGTGCCCATCCGCTACCTGAGCATGCTGGGATCGCCCGGCCGCGGACGACGTCACGTTCTCCGACCCACCACTCTCCGGCGCCGGGCGGCCTCGTTGCGCGGCTTCTATCGATTCTGCTTCGCGGAGGGGCTCATCGAGTCGGACCTGGCGGCCCGCTTCGATCTGCCGCGCCAGCCACGCTTGCTCCCCGAGGTGTTGAGCATCGACGAGGTCGACGCCCTGTTGAGCGTGAAGAGCGACGACACTGCGGTTGGAATCCGGGATCGAGCGCTCCTCGAGCTTCTCTACGCCTCAGGGCTGCGCATATCGGAGGCCGTCGGTCTGGACCTCGAGGACATCTCACTGGACTCGGGTCTTGTGCGTGTCGTGGGCAAGGGCGATCGCGAGCGCCAGGTGCCGGTCGGCGAGGTGGCCGTCTCCTGGCTGCGGCGCTACATCGCCGAGGTCCGACCCGGCTGGCTTGCCGGGTCGCACGGGGACGCGCACCGCGGCGGGCCGGTCTTTCTCTCCGTGCGCGGAGATCGGCTGGACCGCAGGCGAGGCTGGGAGATACTTGTCGCGGCGGCCAGGAGTGCGGGTCTGCGGGACGGAATCAGCCCGCACACGCTCAGGCATTCGTTCGCGACACACCTGCTGGAGGGTGGAGCGGACCTGCGCATCGTTCAGGAGTTGCTCGGACATGCGAGCATCAGCACGACACAGCTGTACACACATCTGACTGGCGAACGGATCAAGGACGTATATGCTCGTGCCCATCCACGAGCGTGACGGCGTGGAGAAGCCCGCAGGTGGGCGGGCCATGAAGGAGACGAGGATGAGCTACGCGGATACGTTGCTGGCCAAGGACGAGACGATCGTGTACAGGGCCAGGCAGTTCTGGCTGGCGCCGGTCTCGGACGCCCGGAATCCCTTGCTCCTGCTGCTGCTCGGCATCGTCCTGGCGCTGGTCGAGCGCCAGGTCTTGAACTGGGGACTCCGGAGCATAGCCGGGCTCGTGGACCTGATCCTCATTCTCGTAGCGCTTGTTTGGATCGGGATCGTCTACCTCACCTGGCGGGCGGAGGAGTACATCATCACGTCGCGGCGCGTTCTCAAGGTCGAGGGCTTGCTCGACAAGAAGAGCGGCGACAGCTCGCTGGACAAGATCAACGACGCAGTCCTGAAGCAGGGCCTCCTGGCCAGGATGCTGCACTACGGCGATCTCGAAGTCCTGACGGCGAACGAGGAGGGCATCGACAAGTACCAGATGCTGGCGAACGTCGTCGAGTTCAAGAAGGCCATGCTCAACGCCAAGAACTACCTCGACGACGGTTTTCGAGGGCAGGCCAGAACCGGCGCCGCGCCGGCAGCCCCGGCCGCGCCGATGCCGGCCGCGAGTGCCGACGATCCGACCGCGACCCTGGCCAAGCTCGCGGATCTGCGCGACAAGGGTGCGATCACGCCCGCCGAGTACGAGGCAAAGAAGGCCGAGCTGCTCGGCCGAATGTAGCTCCGGAGAGGCTGAGGGGCGTCCGATCTCGCGACGGCGCCACCTCCGCTTCGATTGTCATGGAATCGAGGTCCAGCTTTGACTTCGTATGACGTCGCGTGGGCCGTCATCTGGGTCCTGCTCTTCTTTCTGATCGCGGGACCGGTCCACGAATGCGCACATGCCGTGGCAGCCTGGCGACTCGGCGACAGCACGGCCAAATCGCAGGGTCGGATCACTCTGAACCCGCTTGTCCACTTCGACCCCATGGGCGGGTCGTTGCTGGCGATTAGCGTGCTCCTCGCCGGTCGCGGCTTCGGATGGGCGAAACCGACGCCGGTAAACCCCTTCTACTTGCGTGGCCGCCACGCCGATTCCATCGTTGCCGCGGCCGGCCCCTTGTCCAACCTCGTGCTGGCCGCCCTATTCGCGATCCCGTTTCGGATTTTGTGGGCCAACGGCGTGGTGCCGGACAACCACTCCGTGGCCGAGATGGGGCAGCTCATTTGCTACGTGGGCGTCTGGCTGAACGTGCTGCTGATGATCTTCAACTTCGTCCCAATACCGCCCCTGGACGGGGCGCACGTGCTGTTCGATTTCCTCGACCCGCGCACCTCTCGCGACCTCCAGGCGACCCTCACTCAGTACGGACTGCTCTTGCTGGTCGGGGTGATCCTCGTCGGGAGTCAGGTCATCTTCCCCATCGCTCGGCCAATCGTCAGTTTCCTCACCGGCCTTCCCATCCAGATCGTCTAGCGTCAGTTCATGGGCGGCTGGTGGGGTTCGAAGATCAGGCGGACTTGGGCTTACCTGCGTGCCGGTGTCTCGGCGGCTGATAGAGACGAGCTGACAGGCTGGTTGGAACCGCGGCAACTGGAGTTGTTCGATCGCATGCTCGTCACCGATCGGCGTCACGGCCTTGACGTCCTAGCCGAGTTGCGAGGACGCGGCGTAGCCGACCGCGACCTGCTTACGGCCGGGCTCTTGCACGACTGCGGCAAGGGATCCCGGGTCCGTCTCGTGCACCGCGTGGCCTGGTCGCTGGGGCAGCGCTACGGCAACTGGATCTGGCGGGCCAGCGCTCACATGCCGACGTTCCGAATCGGGCTGGCAACGCTGCGAAACCATGCCACGCGTTCGGCTGAGCTGGCCGCGGAGGCCGGATGCAGCCCCCGAACGGTCGACCTGATCCGAAACCAGGAAGCTCCGACGGACGACGACGGACGCCTCCTGCTGGCCGCGGACGAGGCCCACTAGATGGCAGGCAGCGCCGCTATTGAAACCCATACGTCGAAACGAAGGGGCGCAACGGGCGTGCTGCCCCATCCGGGCGTTGCCCCGCAAGTGGTCCTGGGGGACGGCAGGGTCGAGGGTGCCACGCACATCCGCTTGGAGGAATTCGAAGGGCCGCTGGCGCTTCTCCTGGCCCTGATCGAAGCACGCCAGCTCGATGTTCTGAGCGTGCCTCTTGGAGGCCTGGCTGAGGCCTATCTGGATGCTTTGGCCAGCCTTCAGGGGGATCGTCTCGGCAACGTGTCGGCCTTCGTGGCCGTGGCCGCCCAGCTGATCCTCATCAAGAGCCGGGCCATCCTGCCGAGGGCGCCCGCGGTCTCGGCGATACCGCTCGACGACGCGCCCGATCCCGAGGCGGACTTGCGTGCCCGGCTCCTCGAGTACCGGCGGTACCGGGACGCGGGCCTCGCCCTGGGCGAGCGTGACGGCGCGAACCGCCTCTTCCGCCGCGATGCCGAGACCGCGGCTACCGCGGGCCGGACCGGCGCCAGGCCACCGGAACGACCTCCGCTGCCCGTCTCCGCTCTGACTGGGGCCCTGGACCGCCTGGCGGCCGTTGCGCCCGAGATTCCGGTTCCGGCCGAGATCGTCCCTCGTACGATTACCCTGGCCGAGCGAACGGAGATCATCCGTGCGGCGCTGCGCGGCTCGGACACGATCGTGCTGCAGGAGCTGCTCAGCGGCGTCCGCGACCGGGTCGTGGTGGCGGTGACCTTCCTGGCGATGCTGGAACTCTCCAAACGTCGCGAGATCACCCTGGAGCAGGCCGAACCATGGGGGCCGATCATTGTCCGGCGGCTGGCGGAAGCCCCGGAGAGCAGTACCGAGACCGCAGGAAGCCCGGAGTCATTCGCGTGACGCACCCAGACCACGAGCCCATACCGAGCCTGGAGACGGAGAACCTCGCCGCCGCAGGCGATGCGACGGAGACCGAGGCTGAGACCTCAGACGAGCAGCCGGGCGAGCTGACCGAGACGCAACTCGAGGCCCTGCTGTTTGTTGCGGAGCGGCCTCTCGGGCGGTCCGAGATAGCCCAGCTCGCGGGTGTCGATCGCGAGACGGTCGACGCTCGCATAGGCGACCTTGGGGTGAGCCTGGCACTGAGGGGGATTCGGCTGGTGGAGTCCGGGGAACGCCTGGAGCTCGCCACGGCATCTGAGGCGGGCCGGCTGATCGCGCGCTATGTCGGCGCCGATGCGCCGCGGCTATCGGTCCCCTCGCTGGAGACTCTGGCGATCGTGGCGTATCGGCAGCCGTGTACCCGCGCCACCATCGAGAGGATCCGGGGAGTGGATTCGGACTACACGCTCCGGTCCCTGCTGCATCGTCGTCTGCTCTCTGAGCTCGGTCGCTCAGACGCCCCGGGCCGGCCGATCCTCTACGGCACCGGCTTCGGTTTCCTGGAACGGTTCGGCCTGACCAGCCTGGACGAGCTGCCGCCTCTCGAAGCCGGCGTGGCCGCGCGCCTCTTCGACGGGACGCAGGCCGACGAGCGACGAGAAAGGGCAGCCGCCGGCGAAGGCGGGACGGAGGCCGGCTGAGTGGCGCGGGCGCGGCTGCAGAAGGTCATGGCCGACGCAGGCGTTGGATCGCGGCGCGGCAGCGAGGACTTGATCCGGGCGGGGCGCGTGAGGGTGGACGGCCGGCCGGCCATGATCGGCGAGAAGGTCGATCCGGGAACGCAGCGCGTGGAGGTCGACGGCAAGGCGCTGCCCGCGGTTGCGAGATCGCGGTCCTACTGGGCGCTGAACAAACCAGCGGGCGTCGTCTCGACCGTTCGAGATCGTCATGCCGAGCGGACGGTGATGGAGCTGCTTCCCGCGCAGGCACGTGGCACGCGTCTGTACCCGGTCGGGCGCCTGGACGAGGAATCGGAGGGGCTCCTGCTCTTCACCGACGACGGCAAATGGGCGGATCTGCTGCTCCATCCGCGCTACGGAGTCGAACGCGAGTACATGGTCGGCGTGGATCGGTCCGTGACCAAAGTTCAGCGAACAGCCCTCCGAGGCGGCATCGAGCTGGAGGAGGGCCTGGCGAGCCTGGATCGACTGGAAGACGCGACTCCGGCCCAGGTTCGGAGCCTGCTCGACCTCCTCGATCCGCCCCATCCGGAGTTGCGCTGGTATCGCGTGGTCCTGGCCCAGGGCTGGAAGCGTCAGATCAGGCGCATGTTCGAGTCCGTGGGCGCCCCCGTTCGTCGCCTCGTGAGGGTCAGGGTTGGGACGCTGAAGCTGACCGACCTCCACTCCGGCGAGGCCAGGGCGCTAACCCACCAGGAGGTGACACAGCTGACGTCTCGGGCACGGGCCGAGTCGGGCGTGGCGCCGGCGCGTTCGGCGCAAGGGTCTCCGACCGGCGAAGGCACGCCTGCGGACGCGCGCCCGGAGGCCCCGGGCGCCTGACCGGGCGCCTGACCG
>DATEXG010000103.1:0-2192 GCA_035257225.1 Candidatus Limnocylindrales bacterium | reverse complement strand
GGCCGGTGGCCGTGCGGTCGGTGGTCTTCCGGCCGGTGGCCGTGCGGTCGGTGGTCTTCCGGCCGGTGGCCGTGCGGTCGGTGGTCTTCCGGCCGGTCGGGGGAAGTGCGGCGGTCGCCATGGTCGTGTTGCAGCCTCCTGGTTTCGCCTAACGCGCCCGCGCGCCGGACGCGATTTCGATCAACTCTCTGGTGATGTTGGCCTGACGGGCCTTGTTGTAACTCAGCGTCAGGTCGTCTATCAACTCGTCCGCGTTCTCCGTGGCGTTCTTCATCGCGACCATCTGGCTGGAGAAGAAGCTGGCGCCACTCTCGAGCGCCGCCTGGTAGAGCCTCGTCCCAAGGTAGCGAGGTAGAAGCTCCTGCAGAACCGCCGCCGGCTCGGGCTCGAAGATGAACTGCGCGCCGGGAATGCCTCTGGTGTCCGTGCTCGGCTTGATCGGCAGGAGCTGGACCATGTCGGCGCGTTGAACCAGTGTCGAGACGAACCGCGTGAAGATGATGTCGACCTGGTTGTAGGTGCCGTACTCGTACTCGTTGGAGATGAGCCGAGCCAAAGGCAGGATGTCATCGAACGAGGCCCGGTCGCCGAAGCCCGTGAAGTGAGCCACGATCGGAACGCGGGCGCGGCGCATTGCGTCGCGGCCCTTCCGACCCACGCTGACCACTTCCAGCTCCCCGGGGTGGTCCACGATCTCTTTGGCCGCGAAGCGAACGACGTTGGTGTTGAGCGGTCCGGCCAGGCCGCGATCGCTCGTGAGGAGGACGATGAGGCGCTTCCCGTCCTCGCGACGGCTGAGGAGCGGGTGTTCGTCGCCGACCAGGACCGCGGCCAGGTCGGCCAGGATCTCGTCGATCAGCTCCGAGTACGGCCGCGCGGCAAGCGTCGACTCCTGGGCGCGGCGGAGCTTGGACGCTGCCACGAACTGCATCGCCCGGGTGATCTGCCTTATGTTCCGGGAGGCGGTGATCCGCCTTCGGATGTCTCGCTGGCTTGGCACGCTTGCTCCGCCTGGTTCCTATCGTCGCCTGGTCTCGAAAAGCCGCCCCGCGCTAGGCGAGGAAGGTCTTGCGGAAGTCGTTGGCCGCAGCCTCCAGGGCCGCGGCGGTATCGTCGTCGAGGGTCTTGGTCTTGGCGATCTTGTGCATGATCTTTGCGTGCTCGCCCTCGAGGAAGCGCGTGAACTGCGTCTCGAAATCGCGGACGCGCGGCGTCGGGATGTCGTCCAGAAGGCCTTTGGTGGCAACGTAGAGGATGGCCACCTGGCGCTCCAGGGGGACCGGCTGGTACTGCGGCTGCTTGACGACCTCGGACAGTTTCTCGCCGCGGGTGAGCTGATCGCGCGTGGCCTTGTCCAGGTCCGATGCGAACTGGGCGAAGGCCGCAAGAGACCGGTACTGGGCTAGCTCGAGCTTGAGCGGCGCAGCCACTTTCTTCATTGCCGCGGTCTGGGCCGCGGAACCGACGCGCGACACCGAAACGCCGATGTTGAGCGCGGGCCTCTGGCCGGAGTTGAAGAGATCCGTCTCCAGGAAGATCTGGCCGTCCGTGATGGAGATCACGTTGGTCGGAATGTAGGCCGAGATGTCACCTGCCTGGGTCTCGATCAGCGGCAACGCCGTGAGCGATCCTCCGCCATTCGCGTCGCTCATGCGAGCTGCCCGCTCGAGCAGTCGGCTGTGAAGGTAGAAGACGTCGCCCGGATACGCCTCACGGCCGGGCGGCCGGCGCAGCAGGAGCGACATCTCGCGATAGGCCCAGGCGTGCTTGGAAAGGTCGTCGTAGACGCACAGCGAGTCCTTCACGAGCTTGCCGTCGATCTCGACGCCGTTCTCCATGACCTCCTCGCCCATGGCGCAGCCCGAGTACGGGGCGAGGAACTGGAGGGCGGCCGACTCCTCGGCACCGGCCACGACGACGATCGTGTGCTCCATCGCGCCATGCTGCTCGAGCACGGCCACGACCTTAGCGACGGTGGAGAGCTTCTGGCCGATGGCGACGTAGATGCAGACGAGGCCCTTGCCCTTCTGGTTGATGATCGTATCGATGGCGAGGGCGCTCTTGCCGGTCTGGCGGTCGCCGATGATCAGCTCGCGCTGGCCGCGTCCGATGGGGATCAGGGCGTCGATGGCCTTGATGCCGGTCTGGACCGCCGAGTCGACCGCCTGGCGGGCGATGACACCCGGTGCGAT
>DATEXG010000102.1:0-12294 GCA_035257225.1 Candidatus Limnocylindrales bacterium | reverse complement strand
CGATCGGATGCGCGATGTCCTCGGCTGAGGCGGGCGGCCCGGCGCCCAGTTCGGGCGCCGAGGAGCCCAGTTCGGGCGCCGAGGCACTCGATTTCGAGGCGCTCCGAGCCGGCGTCTGGGTCGAGCTTTCGGTCGCCGCCGACATCGAGGCGGTCGAGGTCGTCAGCGAGATCCTGACCCGCTTCGCACCGGGCGGAACCAGCGTCGAGCCGGGCTTCGGCCTGATCGACGAGGGCCTGGGAGCGGTCGTGGATACGACGAAGCCGGCGATCGTGCGTGCCTACCTGCCGGGGATCGATCCGGCGGGAGTGGAGGCGGCGGTCGCCGAGGCGACTCTTGCGCTGGGCCACTTGCAGGCCTTCGGCCTGCGGCCGATCGGCGAGCTTCAGACCCGCCTGGTACACGAAGCCGATTGGGCCGAGGCGTGGAAGAGCTACTTCCCGGTGCTGCGGGTGGGGCGGCGGATCGTGATCCGGCCGACCTGGCGTCGCCACCGCCGCCGGCCGGAGGATGTGGTCCTGTCGCTGGACCCAGGGATGGCGTTTGGGACGGGCCTGCATCCCACGACGCGGCTCTGCCTGGCGGCACTCGAGACGCTCGCCGACGAGGGGCTGCTGGGGAGTGACCGCGGCACCGGCCACGGCGGGATCGCCCGCGTCATCGACGTGGGCTGCGGCTCCGGGATCCTGGCCATCGCCGCCGGGAAGCTCGGTGCCGGCGAGTTGCTCGGCCTAGACACGGACCCGATCGCGGTGGAATCGACCCTTGCCAACGCCCGCCTCAACGGCCTGACTCGGCGCATCCGGGTCCGCCGGGGGAGCCTCCCGTCCGGCGAAGGGCCCTTCGACCTGGTCCTGGCCAACCTCATCGCCTTGCTGCTCGTCCAGCTGGCCGGCTTGCTCCGCGACGAGATGGCTCCCGGCGGCCGGCTACTCGCCTCGGGCATCTTCCGAGACCGCGAGGAAGACGTTCGGACGGCCTTCGAGGCCGCCGGCCTCCAACTCGGTCGGCGATGGGCCGAAGAGGACTGGGTGGCCCTGGAGGCGATCGCCGGCTAGGGCTCTCCGTCCCTCAGGGTTGAATCTGCGCCACGTACACCGCGTTGCCCGACCTCGCGTCGCCGTAGGCGTAGTAGACGACACCATCGCGGAAGTCGGCGTTCTCACGCAAGCCGACGCCGTTGGGGCCGGTCTCCCAGGAGCGATTCCACCTCGACGCGCTGACGAGGGTGGGCGGCAGGAATGTCAGTCCACCGTCGTAGCTGAAGGTGTAGTAGGTCGACACTTGATTCCGCCCGTCGTAGGCGTGCCAGCCGACGAAGATGGTCTGACCGCTGATGGCCAGCGATGGCTTGATGCAGTAGCTGCCCGGGATCGAGAACTGCAACCATCGGCCGTCGAGCCGGCCCAGGCTGACCCGGCCTTCGCTCTCGACAGCGAGCCATGGTTCTCCGGAGCCGTCGATGGCCAGGCCCGACTGCCACTGGGCTTGCGTGTGATCGACGGTGGTCGCCCAGGATGGCCGGTCGGCCGTCAGGACATCGCCCTTGAAGTGGACCCGAGCGATCAGGAAACCCATCCGCCCGATGTTCGAGCCGAACCCCTGATTCATGAGATCGCCCGCACTCCAGTGCCGCAGGTCGCTCTGGTAGAACGCGACGAACGCGGTCCCATCAGGTGCGGCCGCCACGCGATAGCCGATGCGCCACGAGTACTGGTAGCCCTCCAGGCCCTCAACGGGTACCTCGGTGTGAACCCAGTTGGTCCCGTCGCGCGTGGCCATCACGGCCACGGTTGGCCCGTACGCGTTGGGCAGCCAGTTGTACGCGACATAGACAGTTCCGAAGTTGGGGCTGCCTGGCCAGTTGTCCACGGTGAGAGTCGGGAAGCATCCCAACCACGGCTGGGTGAACCGCTGGACGAACAGTCTCGACCACGACATGCCCATGTCGTCGCTGTGGGTGACAGACATCGACACGTTGCCGCCCCCGACACCCACCGCGTCGCCTGCCCAGAGCCGCCCGTTCGAGTCCCAGGCGACGACGACGTGCATGTCCTGGCACTGATGAGCCCAGGGGTAGATCGCGGCTCCCCAGGTAGCCCCGCCGTCCAGCGAGATCCGGATTGTCGGTACGCTGCAGCCGACAGTCGGCGAGCTCATGAAGACGTTCTGGCTGGCAACCGCCAATACCCCGGGGCGGGACGGGTCGGCCGCGACGGTCGGTTCCGTTCCCGCGGCTACGAAGTGGTCATGCACGCTCGGCGCCCGGAGCGGGGTTGGGGTGGGGGACTGCGTCGCGGACTGCGTGGCGGGAGTGGGGCTGGGCGTCGCAGCCTCCGTTGCCGTCGCCAGGGCGGATGCGGTCGGGGCCGGCGTGATGCTCGGCGAGGTGGAGGCTCTTGCGGTGGTCGCATTCAACGCGCATGCCGCACCCACCGCCGCAAGCGCCACGGAACCGACCACCAGGGCAGAAACGGCCAGACCCACGACCAGTCGAACGCGGATCCTGCGGTGGGTGTCCGCCAGATTACCCTCAGTGGTCATGGCCCCTCGATTTGGGCTGGGACGCGGTCTCGTCCTCTGATTCTACGATCGGCGGGGAGCTGCGTAAGGCTACCCCTGTCGGCCTGGTGCAGCTTCGCGGTGAGCGGGCGTACGATCTTGCGGTGAGCATGCCCTCGACGGCCCCACATCCCATACGTCGCGCCGCGATCGCCAACCTCGGCTGCAAGGTCAACCAGGCCGAGATGGACGCCGTGGAGCGGTTGCTGCGAGCCCGCCGCGTCGAGTTGGTGGGTGCGCACGAACCCGCGGACCTGGTCGTCGTCAACACCTGCACCGTGACGTCGATTGCCGACCAGAAGTCGCGCCAGGCCGTCCGGCGAGCCAGGCGGACGAGCCCGGATGCGCAGCTGTTCGTGACCGGCTGTTCCGTCGCCGTCGATGCGGAGTCGCTGGCCGCGGCGGATCCGGCGGCGCTCCTCTTTGGCAATGAATCGAAGGACAAGCTGCTGACCGAGTTGGCGGCCTTGCTCGACATCCCCGAGGGAGCCGAGCTGCCGAGCCTCTCCGGAGTCGAGGCGGCAGTCGCGCGGGGCCGGTCGGTCGGACTCGAGGTAGACGAAGGTTCGGTCGGGGACGCCTTCGAGCGGGAGATCGATCGAACGCGCGTCTTCGTCAAGATCCAGGACGGCTGCTCGTTCCATTGCACCTACTGCATCATCCCCAGGGCTCGCGGCCCGGAGCGGTCGGTGCCCGCCAATACGGTGCTCGCCGAGGTGCGTCGCGCGCAGACGGCCGGTCACCGGGAGGTGGTCCTGACCGGCATCAACGCCGGGACGTATGCCGCCGATGGCCGCGCCGACACCGGCTCCGGCGCCACCCGCTCCACAGCCGGCACTGGCGCCGCGGCCGGCACAGGCGCCGAAGCCGGACTGGGCCTCCCGGGCCTCGTGCGGCGCATCCTGGCCGAGACCGAGATGGGACGAATCCGCCTCAGCTCCATCGAGCCTCAGCACGTAACCGACGATCTGCTCGAAGTCTGGGTCGGCTCCGCGGGGCGCTGCCTGCCCCACTTCCACATCCCGCTGCAGTCGGGCGACGACACGATCCTGCGGCGGATGGGCCGCCGCTACGACGCCGCGTTCTACCGAGACCTGGTGGTGCGGCTTGGCCGCGCGATCCCCGGGGTCGCCGTCCACGCGGACTTGATCGTGGGCTTCCCGGGCGAGGACGACGCCGCCTGGGCACGGACCGTGGCGTTCCTGCGGGGCCTCGATCTGGCCGGGATCCACGTCTTCCGCTACTCCGCCCGGCCCGGCACGGCTGCGGCGCGCATGGTCGGGCAGGTGGACGGGCGGACGAAGAAGCAGCGCTCGGCCGAAGCCCTGGCGCTGGCGGCGGAGGCTAGGACGCGCTTCGCTGCGCGGCAGCTCGGCGGGGAGCTGCGCGTCCTCTTCGAGCGGCAACTCCCAAACGGGCTGTGGCTCGGGCACGCCGAGAACCACCTCCTGGTCGAGGCGGCTGCGACGGGCGGCGGGTCCCTGGAGAACGTCATCGGCCTGGTGCGCGCCGAGTCGATCGATCCAGGCGCCCCCGACCGGATCGTTGGGCGGCTGCTGGCGACCGATCCGCCACGATCTCAGGCGGCCGGTGCGGATACCCGGCACGAATCCCTGGCGGAGTCGGCGCCCAAGTAGCAAGATCGACGCGGCGTCCGGAATCGTCCAGACCGGGACCATCAGGGAGTGTGCCGTGCCGTCTGACTGCCTGTTCTGCCGCATCGTCTCCGGCGAGCTGCCGGCAGCCCAGATCCATGCCGACGAATCGGTGGTGGCCATCCGCGACATCTCGCCCCAGGCTCCGACCCACATCCTGCTGCTCTCCCGCAAGCACATCGCTTCGGTGGGCGAGATTGGGCCGGCCGACACGGAGCTGCTGGGTCGGATCTGCGCCGTGGCCGCCGAGTTGGCGGCCCGCGAAGGGATCGCCCACGACGGCTACCGGCTCGTCGTCAACGTCGGTCGAAACGGCGGCCAGACCGTGGATCATCTCCACGTCCACATGCTCGGTGGCCGGCCGATGGCCTGGCCTCCCGGCTGATCGACTGGCGCTAGCGCCGCTTGCCCTCGCCGGTCGCCGCCACGGACGGGCCCTCTTCGCGGACGGGCAGCGGCTCGTCGATGACCGCCCAGGCGCGGACCCTGTCGCGCTGGATCTTGAACGTGTGAGTCCGCGGGAAGTCGGCGTCGGGCCAGAGACGCCACGCGACGACGCGCTGGTGGACCGCCAGCGTGGCGTTGCCGGCTCGGACGACGGCATCGATCTCGGCCCGGACGCGCACCGGGTCGTCGATCTCCGGGGGCCGGGTGGCGTCCGCCGGTTCGCCGGGCTGGGGGAGTGCCGGGGCGCCGGGCGCCAGCACGACGGCCTCGATTCGGCCGGGCACCGTCTCCACCACGACGGCGTCGCGGATGCCGGCAGTTCGCAGCGCGTTCTCGACGTCCTCGGGGTAGACGTTGAGACCGTTGGGCAGAACGATGATGTCCTTCTTGCGGCCCATCAGGATCAGATGCCCCGAGGCGTCATGCCGGCCGACGTCGCCGGTTTTGTACCAGCCATCGGGGTTGAACGACGTGGCGGTCGTGACCGGATCGCGCCAGTAGCCGCCGAACAGGGTCGGCCCGGAGACCAGGACCTCGCCGTCGTCGGCGAGCTTCACCCGGACGGGAGGGATCGTCCGACCCACCGTGCCCAGCCCATGGTCTCGCTGGCTGGTGGCCGAGGCCACGCCGCATTCGGTGGCGCCGTAGCCCTGCATCACCACCACACCCAGGTCCTCCCACGCCTGCTGGAGTGACGGCGGCAGGAACGCGGCCGCGGACACGATGAGGTTGAGCGACCCGCCGAACTGGCGGTGAACCCGGGCGAAGATCCGGCGCCGAACGGGGTAGGGGAGCCGCCGCGCGACCCGCCGCAGCCGATTGAATGAGGTGAGCTTGCCCTGCCTGGCCACCTCCGTCTCGATCGCCGCCCAGAAGAGGCCCATGATCTGCGGAACAAGCACGAGAGAGGTGGTCCGGTGATCGCGGATCGCCTCGAAGATGACCCGTGGGTTGCGACTCCGGACGTACAGGACGTGGGCGCCGACGGTCATGGCGTAGAAGACCAGGGCCACCTGCTCCAGCAGGTGCGAGAGCGGCAGCAGTGAGACCGCGCGGTGCTCCTGCTCGGGGATTAGGTTGTGGGCGGCATCCATGGTGCCGATCAGGTTGGCGTGGGTCAGGATCACTCCCTTGGGTTCGCCGGTCGTGCCCGAGGTGAAGATGATCTCGGCAACGTCTACGCCCCGAGGCCGCGGCCAGTCGTTGACCTGCGCCTCCCAGTCCTCGGGGAAGGTGCCGTCCGTGTCGGCGGCGAGGCCCTCCACGAACGATGTGGGGAAGTGTTCCAGGCGAGCATCGGCCGGGTCCGGGGCATCGCGTCCCTCGCCGAGGATCAGGCGCTGCGCATCGGCCCGGCCCACGATCCTCTCTATCGCGCCGCTGGACATGCGCAGATCGAGCGGTACGAGCGCCACTCCGGCACGCATCGCCCCGAAGTGGAGCGCCGGAACGGCCGGACTGGACGGAGTCCAGACGAGAATTCGGTCCCCTGGCTCGAGACCCAACGCGCGAAGGCGCCAGGCCACGATGCGGCTGCGGCGATTCAGCTCGCGATACGTCCAGTTCTCGGTCGTGCCGTCGTCGCTGCGCATACCGAAGGCAAGCCGCCGGCCGTAGCGGGCTTCGCCCTGGTCGATGATGTCTAGCAGGCTGTCGAGACGCTCCATCGCGGCCATCGTACCCATACGTGAGGAGGTGAGACGCCCGTGCCTCGCAGGTCGGGTCACCGGCCCTAAATCCGCATGAACGAAACGCGGCCCTCCGCTCCCTCTCCGGTAGACAGCCGCTCGGAGATCGGGCTACACTCCGCGAGCCCTGTTTCGCGGGCCGTCTGCGCATGCTCCAAGGAGCCTGTGAGCGGGTCATGGTCGCGAACGAGCCCCAAAGGAGGTGATTTCCGGATTGGCAGAAGTCCGTGTGGGTGAGAACGAGAGCTTCGAGAGTGCCCTGCGCCGGTTCAACAAGAAGATCCAGCAGAGCGGCATCCTCGCTGAGGCCCGTCGCCGCGAGCACTACGAGAAGCCGAGCGTGAAGCGCAAGCGCAAGGAAGCGAAGCGCAAGAAGGTCGCTCGCCAGTCGGTGACCTGAGTCGACTTCCGCGCCGTCGAAGGGCGCGCGACTCGTTCGAGCCGTGCCGCCCGCCCCGAGGTGCCACACTGGTGTCCCTCCGCGATCGACTTGATACCGAGCTGAAGGCCGCGATGCGGTCGAATGACGCCGTGCGCCGCGACGCGCTGCGGATGGTGCTCGCGGCCGTTCAGCGAGCCGAGAAGGAAGGCAAGCACACGCTTGCCGACGACGAGATGCTCGGCCTCCTGAGCCGAGAGCTCAAGGTCCGCCGTGAGTCGGTGGAGGCCTTTCGCGGCGGTGGCCGCGAGGATCTCGTTGCCAAGGAGGAGGCTGCCATCGCGGTCGTCTCCGAGTTCATGCCCCAGCCGCTGAGCGAGGCGGAGCTGAAAGGCCTCGTCGAGCAGGGGATCGCCGAGACAGGCGCCATCTCTCCGCGAGAAATGGGCAAAGTCATGGGCTGGCTCTCCCCCAGGACGCGCGGTCGAGCCGACGGGAAGCAAGTCAGCCAGCTTGTAACCCAGCTGCTGGCGGCCCGAGCCGCCGGATCGTGACGGCGCTCCCGTGTTGAGAGAGCTGCGCGAACGTCCCGGTCCATTCGGCCGACACGACGCCGTGAGACTGGCCTTCGCCGGCGCCCTGATTCTTCTGGCCCTGGGGGCCAGTGTCGCCGTCGATCTGGCCCCGTCCAATCCCGGCCTCGCCGCCGATGCGGTCGCGCCCACGACCATCCGCGCCCCTCGCGACGCGATCATTGCCAATCAGGTCGAGACCGCTCAGGCCCAGGATGCCAAGGCTCAGGCCGTCCCGCCGCAATACGACTTCACACCGACCGGAGCGTCAGTCAAGGCCGCCGCTCAGGTCGACCAGCTCGGGCTCGGTCTCCTGCCGGTAGACGACATCTTCAACACCGCGAAGACACAGGCGGCTCGGGAGACCGAGCTCCAGGCCGTGCTGCCGTCCCTTTCGGCCGGCGACAGATCGACCCTCCTGGCCATGGACCCCACTCGATGGCCGGTCGTGGAGCAGGCCGCCGAAAGCGCGCTCAGGCAGGCCGAGCAGGTCGAGATCCGCAAGACCGATCCGGCCGCCCAGGTCAACCTTGTGACCCAACACATGCCCGCCGATGCCGGGCTTTCGGTGACGGAGCAGAGCCTCGCCGTAGCCCTCGCGGCGCCGTTCGTCGTCCCCAACTCCGCCTACAGCGACGCTCTGACCGCGCAGGCGAGAGATGCAGCGAAAGCAAGCCAGCCCACCATCCTCGATACCGTGAAAGCGGGCCAGGTGATCGTAGACCAGGGCCACGTGGTCAGCGCCGCGGACATGGTCAAGATCCGGTACTTCGGCCTCGACACGTCCAGCATCGATTGGGGCAAGTCCGGGGCCTGGATCCTGATTGCGGCGTTGACGACGGCCCTGCTGCTCGGGTGGCTGTGGAGGTCCCGGCCGGAGTACTGGCATCGCGGTCGGACGCTCGTCCTGATCGGCGTCGTATTCGTGGTTGCGGTACTGGCGGAGAAGCTGCCGGGCGGGCGAGCATGGCTGCCGTATCTGGTCCCGGCCGCGGCAGCGGGAATGCTGCTGACGTTGTTACTGGACTCCGGTGTCGCGACCGTGGTCCTGGCACTGCTGGCGGTGCTTGCGGGAATTGCCAACGGCACCTCGCTGGAGCTCACGGCATACGTCTTCCTGGGTGGATTTGCCGGAATGCTGGCGCTCGGGAAGGGCGAACGTCAGCACCTCTTCCTCCGGGCGGGCCTGGCCGTGGCCGCAGCCGACTTCGCGGTCGTAGGCGTCTTCGCGTTGCTCGGCCAGCACGACATGACCGGGCTGTTGGAGCTTGATGGAGCCGCGGCAGCGGGGGCGCTCGTTGCTACGGTCATAGTCCTTGGCAGCTTCTCGGTGCTGGGCAACCTGTTCGGGATACTCACCCCTCCGCAGCTCAGTGAGCTGGTCAATCCGTCACAGCCGCTGCTGCGCCGCCTGCTCATCGAGACGCCCGGGACCTACCACCACTCGCTCATGGTCGGCAACCTCGCCGAGCGGGCCGCCTCGGCCATCGGCGCGGATCCGTTGCTGACTCGCGTGGCGTCCTACTACCACGACATCGGCAAGCTCGCGAACCCGCTCGCGTTCATCGAGAACCAGGCCGGCGGCGAGAACATCCACGATCAGCTCGAGCCCGAGGTCTCGGCCACGATCCTCAAGCAACACGTCCGCGACGGCGTAGACCTCGCCTACAAGGCCCGCCTGCCCGAGCCGCTGATCGCGTTCATCCCGCAGCATCATGGGACGGCCCTCCTCGGCTATATCTACGGGAAGGCGCGCGAAGCGGCCGCCGCGCCTCTGGGCGGCCTGAAGACCGCAGCCGGGCGCGATGCCGCGGACGCAATCGACCAGGGCCCGTTCCGACATGAGGGCCCCAAACCGCAATCCCGCGAGGCGGCCGTGCTCATGCTGTCCGACGGGGTGGAGGCATCGGTCCGCTCGCTCTCGAGCCGGGATGAGGCCACAATACGGGGCATGGTCAGCCAGATCATCGCGGAGCGACTCGGCGATGGGCAGCTGAACGAGTGCGATCTCACCATTCGAGATCTGGAGAGCATTCACGAGGCCTTCGTCGGGCAACTCCTGGGGATGTACCACCAGCGGATCGCCTATCCTGCGAACAAGGTGGTCGAGATCGAGTCGCGGCGCGGACGGGGCCTGCGCAGATAGGGAGGGACGGAAGATAGTGGATAGGGCGCAAGGGACAAGTGCCCGGGACTCGCGCGCCTCGGTCCGGCCCATCCGCGGACAGGCGACTTCTCCACGAGGCCGGCCGAAGGGCTACCCTCCCGCGACCACTGCCCTCCAGGAGGGGACCACTTCCTCCATTTACCTACCGCCGTTTCGGATCGACGTGACGGCTCGGCCGGGAGTGCCTCACATAGCCTCCCGCCATCGAATCGCCAAGGCCGTCAAGGCAACGCTGGATGCCGCCGGCGCTCCTGGGCCCGCGTCGATCGGAGTCATCCTGTCGGCCGACGACGAGCTGACCGAGCTGAACGTCGTGCACATGGGCGCATCCGGCGCTACAGACGTTTTGTCATTTCCCTTCTTCCCGCCTGAGGCCTTTCCGCCACACGAGCACGGCACTCACGAACAGCGAGACCCCTGGGTGGTCGCGGCGCTGAAACAGGCCTTCGCGCTGCCGCCGGGACTGAGGGCCCATCTGGGCGACGTCATCGTCTCCGTCGAGCGGGCGATCGTTCAAGCCGACATGGGCCGGGGCGGCCAGACCGGAGACGTCCACTGGACTGCGGTCGAGGAGCTGCTCCTGCTGACGGTGCACGGCACGCTCCACACCTGCGGCTGGGATCACGACGAGCCCGTGGAGGAAGCCGCCATGCGAGCGATGGAGTGGCGGATTATTCAATCGGTGGGAGGGCATGGGGAGCCGGCGGAACCTGAAGCCGCTTCGGCGGCAGGCGAGCGCTGATCCTCCTGCGGGCGACCTTCGGGAGCCGAGAGGCGATCCTCGCCCCGGCCTGAATGCGGTGCCTCGCCTCGGCCCTGATACCATCGTTGCAGGCCCTCCGGAACCGGATCAGGGCTAGTTTTGCGTGTCGCGCCCAGGCGCGGCGGCAGTGGCTGGAGCAGCCGTGAAGATCGTCGTTGGCCTCGGGAATCCCGGCGCCCAATACGAGAAGACGCGCCACAACGTCGGCTGGATGGTTCTCGACCGCCTGGCCGATCGAGCCGGCTGGTCCGGTCGGGGCCGGACGCGCGACGCATCGGCCGTTGCCCAGGGCCGCTACAACGGCCTCGATCTGCTGCTCGTCAAGCCGCTGACCTTCATGAACGAGTCTGGGCTGGCGGTCCGCAAGGTGCTGGCTCGCCAGCATGCGCCCCTCTCCGAGATGCTCGTGGTGGTGGACGACTTCGCGCTGCCGTTCGGCAAGCTCCGGTTTCGGGAGGGCGGCAGTGCCGGCGGACACAACGGGCTGCGTTCCATCATCGGCGAGCTCGGCAACGAGCAGTTTCCCCGGCTGCGCGTCGGGATCGGCGAGCCCGGCGGAGACGCCATAGACCACGTACTGAGCCAGTTCGGCAGGGGCGAGCGAGCCCGCCTATCCGAGTTGCTCGACGCCGCGGCCGATGCCGTGGAAGCGTGGGCGCGCGACGGCACGAGCAAGGCTGCCGGCCATTTCAACGCCTTCGAACTCCGGCCGGACGACGAGGAGCGCTCGGCCGCGCCCGGCGAAGTGGAGGGACCGCCGGGACCGGACGGGATCCGTCGAACTCGGACGGGCTGGCGCAAGCCGCGGCCGCCGGAGGCGGGCGGGTGAGCATTCGGGGAGGCCGTCCTCTCCGGCGCCAGATTGAAGCCGCTCTGAGTGGCGAGGCCGACCCGCTCGGCGAGGAGGGACTCGGCCTGCCGGACGGGCGAGGAACCGGCGGCTCCCACGAGTCTGGAGAGGACTTCGCGGCCGCCGAGGGCGAGGCGGGCGACGAGAGCCCTGGCCCGCCGGTCGGACGCGGAAAGCGCGGCAAGGAGCGACACGTCGACGAGGCGGTCCGTGTCGCGTACCTGGCCGCTCAGGCTGCTCGGGCCGCGATCGGCCACGAATCCGAGGTTGGAGCCGGGGTCAAGGCTCGGCGCCTGCCCGACCTCCACGTGCTACCGCCGCTGCTCCATGCCAGCGGGGCGTTTGCGGCCCTCCGGCAGCGTCTGGGAACGGCGATCGGGCCGCTACCGCCGGGCGGCCGGCACGCGGCCCTGGCTGCGATTCCGCACGGGGCCAAGACCTATCTCGCCGCGGCGCTGGCACTGGACGGCGTGGCGAGCGGCACGGCGGAGCGGCTGTGCTGGATAGCCCGAGACTCGGAGATCGGCGACCGCGTGGCCGAGGAATTGCAGGCCTGGCTCGGCGACCCGGAGGCCGTGGCGGTGCTGGAGCCGCGAACGGCGCTCGCCTACGAGCGCAGCGAGCTGGTGCGAGACGAGACCGCGGCCCGCGTCGCGGCGCTGGCGGCGTGGCGGTCCGGCCGTGCCCGCGTCCTGGTCGCGAGTGTCGCGGCGCTGTTGCAACACACCCTGGACCCGGAGGAGGTGCCGGCCCAGCCGGATCGCCTGCGTGTCGGTACCCGCGTTCATCGGGACGAGCTGCTCCACCAGCTGCTCGCCCTCGGCTACGACCCGGTGCTCGAGGTCGCCGGCCGTGGCGAGTTCGCGCGCCGCGGCGGCCTGGTCGACATCTTCCCGTCCGCGGCGCCGCTCCCTATCCGAGTGGAGCTGTTCGGCGACGAGATCGACTCGATGCGCGTCTTCGACCCAACCGATCAGCGAAGTCTCCGCGCCATCGAGGAAGTGGTGCTGCTGCCCGCCAGCGAGTTCCTGGTGCCGCACGGCGGCGTCGCCGAGATCCGGGCCCGCGTCGCAGGCCTGCCGGGCCGCCTCTCCGGGCACCTGCCGGAGCGCCTGGCCGCGGACCTGACCCGCTTCGAGGAGGGTGTCCGCGCAGGAACGGGCGATCTCGGTGCCCACTCGGGCCACGTCCACGATGTGGCCGCGGCGGCC
>DATEXG010000101.1:0-5931 GCA_035257225.1 Candidatus Limnocylindrales bacterium | reverse complement strand
CACCTCGAGCTGACGAGCCTTGATGGCTTCGTATACGTCGCGGTTGCGCATGAAGGCCTGCGGATCGGTCGTCATCATGTGCCGGGTGACGGCGTGACCCTCGGATTGGAGTGCGACGATCGCTTCGCCCAAGTCGAGCAGAGTCGTGTCGAGGACCGGCCCGCAGAGCCCGGTGGGGCAACAGAGCGGCGGGTCGAAGACCTCGACGTCGATCGCGGTGGTGGTGGCTGGATCGATCACAGGACAGATGCCTCGGTGGCTGAGGGTGCCGGTGCGCCCGGTGAGAGGTTTTCGGCGACCGCACGTTCGATCGCCGAGATGTTGAGCTTCCCGCCAACGAACCGGGCGACTCGATCAATGACAACTATGGGCAGCGCCGCGCCCTCGGCGACGAGCGCCTCGATTTCCGGGTATCGCGTCATCTCAGGGCTGAAGAGATCGACATACTCGAACCGAGCGGCGGACCCGAATCGGCCGGCCAATCGCGATTGCACGAACTCGGCAGCAGCGCGCCAGGTCTCGTTGCTGGGGCAACCCGCGGCGGGTGGCAGCCCAACGATAAGGACGTCGCAGCTCATGAGAGGATCTCTGGGAACGGCGCGAAGGCGGGCAGGCTCGAGGCGACTGGCCGGGAGCTTCGTTCGGGGCCGCAGTCAGAGCACAGGCAGGCGGCGGCTGCCTCGTCGGTCGGCGTGAGGAGGCGAGTGACGGCCTCGCGCAACTGCTCGAGAGCCTCGATGTCGAGCGAGTAGTACACCCACCGGCCGCTGCGGCGCTCCCGCAACAGGCCGCTCTCCCGAAGCGAGCGCAGGTGATGCGAGACGAGGGCGGGGCTGAGCGCGAGCGTGTCTCCGACGTCGCAGACGCAATGCTCCCCGTGGCCGAGGAGCGCGACGATCCGTGCGCGTGTCGGCTCGGCAATTGCCTGGAGGCCGCTGATGAAGTCGGGTGCCAGAGCTGGGGGCGGAGGGTTGGTCAACTTCGTATTCACGCCGTTATTCTAACAGACGTTATTACAACGTGAGTTTGTATGTCTCTTCCTATGTTGTCTCAGCGAAGCGGATGCAGACTGGATCGATCGCCTGGTGTCCGCATGGGCCGCCGACGTCCGCCGCGTGAGGCTCGCTGTCGGTGCCCGTACACTTAAGGCATGACCGAGGTCCGCGTTCGCATTGCGCCGAGCCCTACCGGGCCGCTCCACCTGGGCACGGCCCGGACTGCCCTGTTCAACTTCCTATTCGCGCGGCACGCCGGCGGCACGTTCATCTTGCGCCTGGAGGACACGGACCAGGCCCGCTCCACCGAGGCGTTCGAGCGCGACATCATCGATGGCCTGCACTGGCTGGGGATGACGTGGGACGAAGGCCCGGCGGTGGGCGATGAGCCGGAATGCGGCACCTACGGTCCCTACCGCCAGATGCAGCGCCTGCCTCGATACCGGGAAGCGGCGGATCGGCTGCTGGCAGAGGACAAGGCCTACTACTGCTACTGCTCGCCCGACGAGCTGGACGCCGAGCGCAAGCGCCAGGAGGCCGCTCGGCAGTCCCCACGCTACAACGGCCGCTGTGCCCATCTGACCGCCGGGCAACGCGCTGCCTTCGAGGCCGAGGGACGCAAGCCCGTCGTCCGCTTTCGCATTCCACCGGATCGCATGATCGTCTTCGACGACATGGTTCGCGGGCGCGTCGAGATCGACACCAGCGCCCTCGGCGGCGACCTGGTCATCGTGCGCTCGGACGGGACACCTCTCTACCACTTCACCGTGGCCGTGGACGACGCGGCGATGGCGATCACGCACGTCATCCGCGGCGAGGACCATCTCTCCAATACCCCCAAGCACATCCTCCTCTTCGAGGCGCTCGGGTCGACGGTCCCCCAGTTCGGCCACCTGCCGCTCATCCTGAACGCCGACCGGACCAAGATGAGCAAGCGCAAGAGCGAGACCGCGGTAGCCGACTACCGGGTCGAGGGCTTCATCCCGGAAGCCTTCGTCAACTACCTGGCTCTGCTCGGTTGGTCGACTGGAACGGAGGAGGAGGTCCTTTCGCTCTCCGAGTTGATCGAGCGATTCGATCTCGCGAGCGTCAACAAGGCCGGTTCCATCTTCGACCGCGAACGGCTCGAATGGCTGAACGGCCAGTGGATCCGTCGCCTATCGTCCGACGATCTGATAGACCGGCTGCGGCCCTTCACGGAGCGCGAGCTGGCCGCGGGCCGCTTCGACTGGCTACCCTCCGACGGCGAGCTGCGGGCTCTGCTGCCCGTAGTCCAGGAGCGCCTGCCGACCCTGGCGGCCGTGGGTGACCTCATCGGTTTCCTGTTCGTGAAGGATCTCGAGCCGGACCCGGCGCTCATGATCCCCAAGCGCTGGGACGCGGCCAAGGCCGCCACCGCGCTCCGCGCCGCCCGTCACACGATCGCCGAGGTTGGGCGGGTCAGCTGGGAGGCGGACGAGATCGAGCCACCGCTGCGGCGACTGGTCGAGGAGGGCGGCTGGAAGGTCGGCGACCTGTTCATGGCCATTCGCGTCGCGATCACCGGCCGGACGGTCAGTCCGCCGCTCTTCGATACGATGGTGGCTCTCGGATACGAACGGACTCTGGCCCGGATCGATCGGGCCATTGAAAGGCTCGAGGCGTAGGCGGCCGTCACGGCGTAGGAGGGAACTCGGTGGCTCGAACGATCCTGGTCGTCGACGACGAACGCACCCTGCGCGAAACTCTGGCCGAAAGCCTGGAGACGGAGGGCTTCACGGTGGTCCAGGCGGCGGATGGACGGGAGGCCGTGGAGGCGTTCCGGCGTCACCACCCGGACCTGATTCTGCTGGACCTGATGCTGCCCGAGCTCAGCGGCACCGAGGTGTGTCGAATCATCCGAGCCGAGTCGGTCGTGCCGATACTGATGCTGACCGCCAAGAGCGCCGAGGTCGAGAAGGTCGTCGGTCTCGAGCTTGGGGCGGATGACTACGTGACCAAGCCGTTCAGCTTCCGAGAGCTGCTCGCCCGCATTCGCGCCTTGCTGCGCCGAACCGAGCAGCAGGCCCTGACGCCGGAGCTCGAAACGGTCGATCTGGGCCAGGTCAGGGTCGACCTTGCCGGACGGCGGCTGCTCCGGGGTGGGGCAGTCCTGCCGATGAAGCCGAAGGCTTTCGAGCTGCTGGCCTTCCTGCTCCACAATGCCGGCCACGTCTTTACCCGCGATCAGCTGCTTGAGCGCGTCTGGGGCTACGACTACGCCGGCGAGACGCGCACGGTTGATGTCCACGTCCACTGGCTGCGGGCGCAGATCGAGGAAGATCCGGCCAACCCGGTGTATCTGGAGACGGTGCGCGGCGTTGGCTACGTTCTGCGCCGGCCCGAAGGGGAGTAAGTGTCCTGGGGGGCCCGACGGCCCGGTCTCGCGATCGAGCTAGACGCCGAAGACCTGAAGCACCGAAGCCACCGGCCCGGAGGCCAGGTGCAGCCCCAGGTATGAGACCGCGGCAATAGCGGCGGCGCACGGGATGGTGAGGATCCAGGCCGTGACGATGCTGCGAGCCACCTCCCAGTGGACCGCGTGGACTCGGTCGCTCGAGCCCACGCCCATGATCGCGCTCGAGATCACGTGCGTGGTCGAGACCGGCATGCCGAAATGCGAAGCGCCCAGGATGATCGAGGCCGCCGTCGTCTCGGCCGCGAAGCCGTGGACCGGATCGAGCTTGACGACCCTCTGACCCATCGTCTTCATGATCCGCCAGCCTCCCGCCGCGGTACCGAGAGACATCGACGTCGCGGCCAGGAGAATGACCCATACGGGGACGGTCTTGTCGTGGATCGCGCCGGCGCTGAAGAGGGCCAGGGTCATGATGCCCATCGTCTTCTGGGCATCGTTGGAGCCGTGGCTCAGGGCCATGTAGGTGGCGGACAGGATCTGGAGGCGTCGGAATCGATCGTTGATTCGCTTGGGGCTGGTTCCGATCACCGGCGCAGGCTCCGCCAGCTCTTCGCCTTCCGGGGTTGCGGTGGAGTCAGTGCCGGCCGCCGAGGATCGCCGACGGCGGTATGCCGCCACCGCGTGGCGTGGATTCATCCAGCCGATGGCATTGAGAAGCACCACCATGAGCGTCAGGCCGATGGCGAAGCCAAGCACCGGCGAGCTGATGAGGGGCACCAACACCTTCACGGCAAAGTTGCCCCATTGAACGGCGTCGGCGCCGGCCGAGGCCCAGGCTGCGCCGATCAGACCGCCGACGAGGGCGTGGCTGCTGGAGCTGGGGATCGCCATAGCCCAGGTGATCAGGTTCCAGGCGATCGCGCCGATGAGCGCCGCACCCAGCACCATGGATCCGTTGGCCAGAATGTGGCTGTCCTGAACGATGCCGCTGCCGATCGTACCCGCGACGGCCGTGCCGAAGATGAGCGCACCGACGAAGTTGGCGGTGGCCGAAAGCACGATGGCGTGCTCGGGTTTGAGGGCCCGAGTAGAGACGGAAGTGGCGATCGCGTTGGCCGTGTCGTGGAAGCCGTTGATGTAGTCGAACGTCACCGACAGCGCGAAGATCGCGATCAGGCCAAGTACGGTTGCCTCGGACAAGCCTGCACGCCTCGTGGTGGGAGTGGAGTTGCGGCAGGGGCCGCCGCCACGGAGAGGCTATCAGGTCGAGAGCGGCCTTGCTCCCGCCTTGTCCACCGGCTGGGATCGCCCACTCGACGAGCCTGACGTCGGCCGCCGCGGGCCTTTCACAGGATCGAGCGCGCGCCTTGCGAGACAGGTGTTCCCTTCCTGCTGAGCGGAGGTCTAGCTTTGGCGGACTAGCACGTTCCCGGCGGCTTCCGCCGTGCCAAGCGCCTTCGGAAGGAGCGATCATGGCCGCGACTACCATCTCTGCGTCCGGCCTGGCACCGGTCAACGGCATCGAGATCGCGTACGAGATCCACGGCAGCGGCAAGCCGCTCGTCCTCCTCCATGGCGGCTTCGGCTCGGTCGGCATGTTCGGCCCGACCATTGCGGCCCTGGCCGCGGACCGCCAGGTCATCGGCGTGGATCTGCAGTCTCATGGGCGGACACCGGCCGTCGACCGGCCGATGCGCTTCGAGACGATGGCCGACGACATAGCCGCCGTGATTCGGTACTTCGGCCACGACCAGGCCGACGTCATGGGCTTCTCGCTCGGCGGAGGCGTCGCGTTGCGGACGGCGATCCAGCATCCGGCGTCGGTCCGCAAGCTCGTCCTCGTATCGACGCCGTTCAAGCGCGACGGATGGCATCCCGAGATGGTGGCCGGGTTCGACCAGATGGGCCCGGAGATCGCGGAGCCCTTCAAGCAGACCCCGATGTACGAGGTCTACAAGCGGGTGGCGCCGCGGGTCGAGGACTGGCCGATCCTGGTGACCCAGCTCACGTCGTTGCTCAAGCTCGACTACGACTGGACCGACGACGTCCGAGGCTTGCCAATGCCGGTGCTGATCGTCGTCGGCGATGCGGACGGCCTTCCGCCCCGCCACGCAGTCGACTTCTTCGAGCTCCTCGGTGGCGGGAGGCGCGATGCGGTCTGGGACCGTTCGGGGATGACCAGACATGGCCTCGCCATCCTGCCCCGGGCGACCCACTACGACATCGACGTCGCCCCGGCCCTGGCGACGAGCGTCGCGGAGTTCCTCGATACGAAATAGATCCGCTGGAAGGCGACGGCGTCGTCCGGGCGCTCGTAAACCGCGACCGCCGGCTCGCCGCCACGACGAATTCGGAATGCCCGGCTGCGGCAACAGTTGACCAGGATTCGCCAGAACCAGCCCTGCGCCGCGCCGGGCGTGCGCAGGGTGTGCCAGGACGCCCAGGCCATAGTGAGGGCCTCCTGCGTTGCGTCCTCGGCATCCGCGGCGTTGCCGAGGATGTGGCCTGCCACTCGGTATGCCCGATCAAGCTCAATGTCGAGGATTGAAGAGAAGCCCT
>DATEXG010000100.1:0-6518 GCA_035257225.1 Candidatus Limnocylindrales bacterium | reverse complement strand
GTCGCAGCCGGTCCAGGGCGCGGCCCTCCGCCGCCAGCTCATTGCGCGACGACGTCACGGCCGCCAGAACGCAACTCCGCCCCCGCCGTTCCAGCTCGGCCACGCCCGCCGCCACTTCCGCGCGATCCGGAACGACCAGTTCCGCGGCCGCGGATGGGGTTGGCGCGCGCACGTCTGCGGCGAAATCGGCGAGCGTCACGTCCACTTCGTGGCCCACGCCACACACCACCGGCACCGGGTGAGCGACCACGGCCCGCACCACCCGCTCGTCGTTGAACGGCCACAGGTCCTCCAGCGAGCCCCCGCCACGCGCGAGAATGACCACAGCCGGAGCATCCTGCCCTCTCCCTTCCGCACGGAGCGCATCGCCCCATCGGGCCAGCCGGTCCAGCCCGGCCACCACGCTGGCGGCAGCCCCGTCGCCCTGGACCTGGCAGGAGGAGAGCACCAACCGCGCCAGCGGCCAGCGACGTCCGACGACGTGGCAGATGTCGTGCCACACGGCGCCCGTGGCGCTGGTGACGACACCGATCACCGCCGGCCGGAAGGGCAGCGGCCGCTTTCGACTCGAATCGAAGAGCCCCTCGGCCGCGAGCTTGGCCTTGAGGGCCTCGAACCTGAGGGCGAGGTCGCCGAATCCTGCGGGCTGGACGCTCGATACGTAGAGCTGGTACAGGCCCTGGGACTCGAAGACGTCGACCCGGCCGTGGACGACGACGCGCAGCCCGGTCCGCGCCTCGAATGGCGAGGCCAGTCGCTCGTCCCGGAAGAAGACGCAGGCGAGCTGGCTGCGCTCGTCCTTCAGGGTGAAGTAGCAGTGGCCGGCGGACGAGACCGTCACCCGGCCGACTTCGCCTTCGACCCAGAGATCGCGCAGGTCGGGCTCGGAACGGACGGCGTCGCGGACCGCCCGAGTGACCTCGCTGACTCCGAGGATCCGGAGGCCGAAAGCGGGCGTTGCCCGCGCCGGCGCTATGTGCTCGCCGGGCGGCGATTCGGAAGAAGCTTCGGCTATCGGCGCCTCAACGAGCGGGTCTACGGTCCGTTCGTCGGACCTCTCCACGGGCACGGAGGGATCGACGATTGCGTCCCAGGCCGGCAGCACCCAGTCGGGCGGATCGGTGCGCCGGCCGCGACGGGCCTCGGGATCCGGGGTCGGCAGGTCGTCCCACAGCATGTCGCTCTCGGGCGGATCGCCGCGACTCAACGGCCGCTCCTCTGCTCGACTGCGCCCAGGATCCCGGGAGCCGGGATCACAGACGCGTCTGGTACTCCCCGGTTCGAGTGTCCACCCGAACGGTGTCGCCTTCACTCACGAAGATCGGCACCTGGATGGTGAGGCCCGATTCCAGCTTGGCCGCTTTCCGTGCCCCCGTCTGGGTGTCTCCGGCGAAGCCCGGTTCGGTCTCCATGACCTTGAGATCCACCGTGACCGGAAGCTCGACGCCGATAGTCTCGCCCTCGTAGCTGGTCCGGTCCAGAAGCATGCTCTCCTTCAGAAAACTCACGGCGTCCTCGAGCTGTCCCGCGGTCAGACTGAACTGCTCGTAGCTCTCCGTCTCCATGAAGTGGAAGTCGCCGCCATCTCGGTAGAGGAACTGGATCTGGCGGTGCTCCAGCTGAACTCGGGGCCACCTGTCGCCAGCCTGGAATGACCGCTCCACCGTCTGGCCGCGCTTGACGTTCCGGAGCTTGATGCGGACCTGAGCTGAGCCTCGCCCGATCTTCAGATGGTGGTAGTCGAGGATCTGCCACAGGTCGCCATCGAGCTCGATGACCACACCCTTGTGCAGGTCGCTTGTCGAAATCATGGTCGCGCAGAACTCCTGACCTTGGACGGCTGAACGTACAGCGAACTCACCGCTCGAACCGCGATTGTAGCCGAGGCGCCAGACGGGACGATTGCCCGGGGGGCCGATCGACGGCTTGTCTGGGGCCGGACCCGCCGATCGGCTCACACGCCGACGACGAGAACCTCGCGCGGGAAGCCCGTCAAGCGCTCGAGACGGCCGGCACCTCGATCGAAAAGGACCAGGTCTTCGATTCGAACGCCGGTCTCGCCGTCGAGGTATATGCCGGGCTCGACGCTGAAGACCGTGGGGCTGGGCAGCGGATCGTCACTGCCGAGGGTGCTCAGTGTGGGAAGCTCGTGCGTCGCCAGACCGATACCGTGCCCGGTACCGTGGCCGAAGCGATCCCCGTAGCCGGCCTTTTCTATGACCCGGCGAGCGACGGCGTCGGCTTCCCGCCCTCCGGGAACGGGCACATCGCCGCGCGCCGCGGCGGCGATTCGGTCGATGGCAGCCTGCTGGGCCGCCGCCACGATGCCGAAGACCTTCAGGTCGCGGGGATTGGGCTCTCCGACGAACAGCGTCCGCGTCATGTCGCTTCGGTAGCCATCCACCATGGCCCCGAAATCGAACAGGAGCACCTGGCCGAAACGGACTTCACTGTCGGACGGCGACCCGTGCGGCAACGCCGCGTTGGAACCCGCCAGGCAGGCGATCCCAAAGGCCAGGGCATCGCCGCCGCTCGTCCGCATCTCCCACTCGAGCATCAGGGCCAGCTCGCGTTCTGTCTGGCCGGGCTTGATACGCCGCAGGATCGACGCCAGGGCCCTGTCGCCCACCGCGCACGCCGCCCGAATCCGCTCGGTCTCGCTCGGCTCCTTAACGGCCCGATCGTTCTCGACCCAGCCGGCGATCTCCACGAGCTCCACGTCCGGCGCCGCGCGCTCCAGCTGCTGCCAGAGCTGATGGCTGACCAGCGCCGCCTCGACGGCTACTCGTCTTGCCCCGACACTGCCCAGGAGCGCCGGCCAGATAGCAGGCAGATCGTAGGTCGTGGCCTCGATTCGAGCGTCTGGCGCCTCTGCGACCGCCTGCAGCCGGTACCGACTGTCCGCCAGGACCACTACCTCGTCGGCAGACACGAGGTAGCGACCCGAGTTGCCCGACACGCGATCCTCTCCGTCTTCCAGAACGAAGCCGGTGAGGTATCGCGAGTTCTCGGGCCGAATGCCGAAATAAGCATCCACGCCCTCGCCGGCCATGCGCGATCGGAGTTTGGCCAGACGAGCCGGCCGAGCGGTCCTGTCGGCCTCGGCCCAGCGAGAGCGATCGGCGACGTTCGGTGGCGGCGGGAAGTCGGCCGGATGGGGTAGGCCGCGAACGAGGTGGGTCATCCGTTCATGTTAGCGAGGCCGCCACGCAACGCCACGTCCAGATCGGCCCTCGCCTTCACGAAGTCCCCTGCCCGTCCGGGACCCCGGCGAGTCTAGGGCGTGTAGCCGTACTTCTTGGCGTTGGCGTCTTGTTCGGCCTGCGTCTTGGCGAAGGCGTGCGTCCCGCTGCCGTCGTTCTTGGCCAGGAAATACAGATAGCCGTCGGCGGTGTCGGGCGAGATGACCGCCAGAAGAGACGGCGCGCTGGGTGAGCAGATCGGTCCGGGAGGGAGACCCGCGTGGCTGTACGTGTTGTATCCCGCGAGCTTCCCCGGAAAGACGACCTGGCTGAGCGTCCCCGTCGTCTTGATCGAAGTCCAGAACTCGTAGTCCACCCACGTCGCGATCGGGTGGGCCGGATCCTGCAGCCAGACCGAGTCGTTCGCGTAGTTGAGAGTCGGATTGGCATTGAGCAGCCCGGTCGGCCAGATCTTCGGATTCAGCCGGTTGATGTACACGCCGGCGATGAGGGGCCGGTCCGAGTCGACCTTTGCCTCGCTCTCCACGAGCGCCGCAACCTGCACCTTCTGATAGATCTGATCCGGCTGCAGGGCCAGCAGCTCCGGCGGGGCATGGCTGGCGAACGCGTCGAGCAGCATGGTCAGTAGCTGGATCGGCGTCGTGTCCGGAGCGACGTCGTACGTCGCGGGGAAGAGAAAGCCTTCCAGCGAGGCCCCCGCGGGCAGCTTCAGCCACGGGTAGCTGGCGAGCAGGTCGGCGGGAGGATTCATGGCCAGCTGGTAGAACTGACTGGGGCTCATCGTCAGCGGCGCCGTCGGGTCGACGGGATTGGCCTCGAGGTACTCGAGCTTGGCCACCATCTGCTCGATCCTCAGCCCCTCGCGGAAGGTGATGCGCACGGTCGGCGGGGCCACGGGCGGCTGGGTGAGGATGGAGATCATCTCGTCTACCGTGAGCGACTTGCTGACCACGTGCCGGCCGATCTGGAAGTCCGAGGTTGCGTCCCGCACGATGGCTTGGAACACGAGCGCTCGAGCCTCGGTTATGGCCCCGGCCTTGACCAGCTGATCTCCTATCTCCCGTGGCGTCTCGTTGGGTCCGATGATGATCACGATGGGATTCTGATCTCGGGCATCGACAGGCTGGGTCAGGCTCGAGCCCAGCTGGTCGCGAACCACATCCGCGACAAACGGCAACTTGAGCGCGGTCGGGTTCTCCGCGGCCCAGTCGACGATGCCGCCGACGACGATCGGACGCGCCACGAAATACAAGCCCCCGACGACGAGCCCCCCGAGCAGGAGAGTGAAGAGCGCGAAGCGGATGACGTGGCCGGGTCCGCTCGATCGACCCGAGCGGAAGTCCCGCCGCGAATCCAAGGAGGCCGGACGTCGGCCTTCCGCCACGTCATCGGCAGTCGGCGGAGCGAAGTCGTCCCAACCCATGTCGACTACCGGCCTCGTGGCCTGATTCGCCTCCGGGTCCTGGAGTCCCCCCGACCTCGGCCTCCCCCCGTCACGAACCGTCATCAGGTCTCTGGCTCCCGTTCTCCGTGACCGTGGCGTCCAGCTCGTCCTGGAGGATCAGCGCGGCCGCCTCTCTGTCAATTCGGGCCCGATGGCCGTCCCGTTGCGCGGCCGTCGGCGGCCCTCCGGAGCGTCCTCTTGCAGGCGTTCCAACGCGACGCTCGGCTCGCTCGCTCGAGAGGCGCTCGTCCCTGAAGCGCACCGGCAGGCCCGTGACGCCCCCCACCGCCACTGCCCATTCGCGCGTCCGGATTGCTTGGAGCCCTTCGCCGCCATCCATGTCGAGTGGCAATCCTACGACCAGACCGGTAGCTCGTTGTTCCGACGCGAGTCGAGATATGACGAGCGCGTCCTGCGCAATGCTTCTGGCTCGGCTCAACGTCGTGAGCGGCGTGGCGATGCGCGCATCCAGGTCGCCCACCGCCACTCCGATCCGGCGCTCCCCCAGATCGATGCCGAGGACGCGGCGGGGGGTCCCGGCACCAGCGTTTCGGGCCTCCGCCATCACGACGCCGACGGGCTCGGCGAAATCTCGCCCGGGCTCGGCGAGGGTGAGGGCGACGGTGGGGGCGATTCGCCGGTGGGTGACGCACTGGGCGTCGCCGCCGGAAGCGACGGCGTCTCGACCCCACTCGGGGATGCGCCCACGGTCGGCTTAGGGCTGGCGGTAAGGAGTTGGAGATCGATCCGGAAGTCGAAACTGGGCATCGTGGAGGCCCAGCCCGGGGAGACGGAGATCTCCACCTTGCCGTACTGGGCCAAATAGGTCCGCGCTTCGTCGACCGACCTACCCTGCACCGCCGCGCGGAGCTGGCCGGCGTCGACGATCGGCGTCTCCAAGCCCAGGGCCGTGACCGGGACGACCACCGCGTCTCCTTGGGTGGCCGCCGTCCCCAACTGTGTCGTAATCGATCCGCCGACCAGGCCGTAACCGCTTCGAACGGCGCTCCTGATCCGGCTCTCGGCGACCGTTCGAACGGTGGACAGGTCGGCCACCACGGCCGTCCCGGTGGCGGCGGCGCTGAGGTCGAACGAGGTGACCGCCTGATTGAGCAATCCCTGTGGATCCGGAGAGAAGGTCGGGATCCCCAGTCGCGCCGTGTCGGAGAACAGGTTCGACCCCGACGGAACTGCCCCAGGCGCCGCCAGAGCGGCCTGGAAGCTGGACTGCAGCCCGGAGGTGAGGCTGGTCTCGGCCGCGTCGATGTCGGCCTGGACGATCATTGGCGTCGCCGTGTGCGTGCCGCCGGTCGTGGCGCTCTTGTTGGTCACGGGACTGGCGGCCACGAGCGCGGAGGCCAGGTCCGCTGGCACGCGGGTGATCGCCCGTGCGGCGACGTTGCCGGACAGCCCTTTCACCACGGCGGCAACGGGTGCGTCGACCACGCCGCGGCCGGTTCCGAAGACCGCCTTGGGTACGGTGACCGCGGATGTGGTGGCGAAGGCGATGCCACTTGCTGTCGATACCTTGGTGCCGGCGGGAATCGGAACGGCCAGGAACGTGTTCTCGCTGCTGAACGTCACGGTCCCCGTGGCCGGGGCTTCGACTACGTTCTCGCCGGTGGCCGGGAAGGATCCAGACACCTCAACTGGGAACGCCTCCTTCACGCCCGGTACCGTGGCCTTCTGGTCGTTCGAGGTCGAGACCGTCGGGTCTACGGTGACGCTCAGTTTCATCGGCCCCACGGGCTCCTCGCGCAGGGTCAGCGCCACGGTTGCGCTGGGGTAGAAGAAGAAGGCTCCCAGGCCCACGACGAGAACGACGACACCGGCGAGCGCCGCCACGAACGATCGCGGAACTCTCCCCGACC
>DATEXG010000099.1:0-7576 GCA_035257225.1 Candidatus Limnocylindrales bacterium | reverse complement strand
CGGCGGCGGCTGCCGCTCTGGCCTCGGCCCGCCGCTCCAGCGCATCCTGCCAGAAGTTGCGATCGGCTCGGCCGGTGCGCAGCTCCCAGGCCTCCGCTTCGGCCATGGCGTGAGCTGTCTCGCGTGGCAGCGGCCCGGCGGTGCCGGTGTTCAGGTAGATGCCCGCAGCCGTAGCGGGAAGCGCTTCACGGATTGCCGGGATCTTCTCGTCGTCGGGGAGAAACGGGGTCACCATCGCCGCCTATCATAGGCACCGGTGGAGCCACGCTCGGGGCACCGGTTCGTCTCGACCGGTCGTTCGAGCGGCGAGCGCGACCTGAGCCCTGGGGGATGCATGACCGGGTACAACGTCAGCAGATACGCCCGACCCGAGCTGCTGGCCACGGCTGAGTGGCTGGCTGAAAACCTCGGCCGGCCCGGCTTTGGCGTGCTGGATTTGCGTTGGCGACCAGACGGCTCCGGGCATCGCCTGTACGCCATGGGGCATATTCCCGGTGCCACGTACATCGACTGGCGGACCGACCTTGTCGAGCAAGAAGACGAGAGCGAGGCCCTGCTCCTGGCAGGACCGACGCGCGTCGCGGAGACGCTGGCCCGAGTCGGAATCGGCAATGGCATGGTGGCGGTCATCTACGACGACACAGCCGGCTCCTACGCAGCCCGAGCGTGGTGGACGATGCGCGTCTACGGCTTCGATTCGGCCCGGATTCTGGTCGGCGGTCTCGAAGCATGGCGGAACCTGGGCCAGCCTATCTCCACCACAGCCGAGCTGCGGCCGCCCACTACCTTCACTCCCCGCCTTGCGGGACGGACGCGCCTGACCGCGAGCGACCTGCGCCAGCTGCTCGGCTCGCCGCAGGTCCAGCTGCTCGACGCTCGGGCGCCATCCGAGTTCGCCGGGCACGCAGGTTCGACCCGACAGTTGGGCCACATCCCCGGCGCACTCAACGTTCCGGCCTCCGCCATGACCGAGCCACTGACGGGCCGATTCCGCGACGCGGAGGAACTGCGGTCCCAATTGCGCCGGGCCGGCGTCGACACGCGACGACGGATCGTGTGCTACGACTCGGTCGGCCTCGGAGCGTGCAAGCTCGCCTTCGCGCTCACGCTTCTGGGCTGCGATGACGTGGCCGTCTACGACGGAGGCTGGGTCGAGTGGGGCGATCGTCTCGATCTGCCGGTCGAGCGCTGACGCGCTACCAGCCGCTCGGCGGGGATCCCTGCCCGGCCCCGGACGGAGCTTCGGTGAGCCACTGCGTGCTGGACGCTACCGCCACGTGGACCTTGGCGTGGTTGACGATCAGCAGATCCACGGAATTTGGCGCCTCGGCCACGCCGTAGGCCCAGTAGCGGGCGCCAGTGACGGGCAGGAAGCGACCGGTATAGGCTGCCAGCGCGATCTTCAGCTCCGACTCGTATGGCAGGTGTATCTGGCCCTCGATCGTGAACGGCGGCGCCAGGAGGGTTGCCCGAACGGCCTGCTTGGGGGTCCGCATGTCGGAGTTCGAATCTGACGAGTGGGTCATGTGGAGGAAGAGGACGTCGTCCAGCTGAACCTGCGATACGGCTGCTCCGGCAACCACACGCCTGGAGCCCACCTCCATGAACGTCGCGTCCAGGATCACGAGATTGGCAACGTCGGGCTCATTGACGACGTCGGTCAGACGAAGCAGGCGAGTCTGGATCGTGCCCTGAATGATCAGCTGCGCCGTTACCACCGTGAGCGGCATGGACTGTGCTGGGTTCGCGTTGAAGTTGCTGAACATGCTGGCAGAATACCCGGACGAATCTCGCCTTGGGATAGGACATCTGGCTGGCGTGCCATAGGCCCCGCGGGGGTCGGCAACCGGTGGACACGACTCCGCCGGCGCTATCGGCGTTCAGACCGGGGGCTTCTCGGGCCGGCGCGCACCGGCAGTGACCAGGTACTCGGCCTCGTGCTGCAGCTCGCGATGCAGCCGCTCGACGGTGGCGAGCGTATCTATCTCGGCCGGCCGCTTGTCCGTCCGGAGATGGACGATGCGCGGGAAACGCAGAGCGAAGCCGGACTGATGCCGGTTGGAGCGGTGGATGACGTCGAACGCGACCTCGATGACCACCAACGGCTCGACTTCTCGGAAACGGCCGAAGTGCCGAACCGTATGCGCCTCGAACCAGCGCGTCATTTCGGCGATCTCCGCATCGGCCAATCCCGTATATGCCTTGCCGATGGTCACGAACCGGTCGGCCGCCTCGTCCCGAACGGCGAACGTGTAGTCCGAGAGGACGCCGTGGCGCTTGCCGTGCCCCATCTCCACCCCCACCACGACGCAGTCCAGGGTCGCCAGGGCGCGCTTCATCTTTAGCCAGCCCATGCCGCGCCGGCCCGGCGAGTAGCCGCTCTGCGGGTCCTTGACCATCAAGCCTTCGTTCCGGCGGGCGCGCGCCTCGGTGAAGACCCGGTCCAGCGCCTGCACCGAATCGACCGTGACCAAGTGCGACAGCGCGAAGCGGCCGTCCCCGCCAACGGTTGGCAGTTCGAGCCGCTCCAAACGGCGCCGCCGCTCGGCAAGCGGCATCGCCAGCAGCGGCGTCACCACGGCGGGCGCTGTGCCGTTGAGGCCGCCCGCGTGGTGGCCGTTGGTACTGGCGTGGTCCGCGGCAGTGGCGTGGTCCGCGGCAGCGGCGCTGGCGTGGTCCGCGGCGCTGGACAAGCCAGCCCCCGCGAACGTGCCCGCGGCGAGGCCCGAGCGAGGCCCTATGGCAAGCAGGTCGAAGGCGACGTAGACGACCGGCACTTCGGCCTGTAGCTCCGCCGTCGGCTCTTTGCGGCCCAGCCGCGCCTGCAGAGTCAGGAACGGCAGGACGTGGCCGTCCGCGTAGGCCAGGATCTCGCCGTCCAGGATGCCGTCCCAGGACAGGTCGCAGGCAGCCTCTACGAGTTCCGGAAACTGCTCGCTGATGTCGTGGAGGTCGCGGCTGTACAAGCGGACCTCCGAACCGCGGCGGTGGAGTTGGGCCCGTATGCCGTCGTACTTGTCCTCGACCCAGACCGTAGGCCCCAGGCGCGAGATGATCTCGGCCGCGTTCTCGGCCGGCGAGGCCAGCATGAACTTGATCGGGTGCAGGAGGCGGAGACGGGCCGCGTCTAGCCGATCCTCTTTGGCGAGAACGGCGGTCTCCCCAACGTCACCGGTGAGCATCCCCGCCAGCTGAACCGCAGCCTGAGGCCGCTCGAAGGCCTCGGCGATCGCCGCCTCGAGCAGCCCCTCGCGCAGCCCGATGCGTACCTCCCCGGTGAGCACCTTGACCACGTACTTGGCGGTCAGCGAGTCGCATCGCTTGGCGAGCTCGGCGAGGACGACGCCTTTGGCAGCGGACCCGGAGGCGGCCTCGATCGCGGCGAAGGTCGCCGCCACTTCCCCCAGCGAGGGGGAGACGCTCGGGTCCGGATCCTCAGGGCGCAGCGCCAGCACCTCGGCCGCTGCCTGGCCCAGATCGGATGAGCGGTCGTAGGCCTCTCCGAGCGCACTGGCTGGGGCCCCCGCCACGTGGCACACCACGGCAGCGATGGTGGCCCAACCGAGTCCCGCGGCTCGCTGGTCCGCCTCCGCAAATGGGTGCCCCGACAGGAAGACGGCGGCAACCCGCAACTCGTCGGCCGGCAGCGGCGCCAGGTAGCGCGCGAGCAATGCGGTCTTCTCGGAAGTGCGAGTCGTTCCGGCGACACGTTCGGCCAGCTCGCTCCAGCCACGCATGAGGGCGATGGTATACCTTCGATCTGTGAAGCCCGCCCAGCGCGTCCGCTCCGATCCACAGAGGCGAACAGGAGGCTGCGATGACCGCCGAGCCTGAGCGCGAGGCCTGGCGGCCTGAAACAATCCTGGGCCGGCGCGTTGTCCTGCGCCGCCATCGGCCGGCCAACATTCGCGCCTTCGTGCGCTGGTACTCGGACCCGGAGGTTGCCCGGCTGACCCGCTATCAGCCGACGGCTCTTTCGAGCGACGAGATCCAGCGCTTCTTCTACTCGCGGATCCTGGGCACGGACTTCCTGGCCTTGGCGATCCACGTGAGGGAGTCCGACCGGCTCATCGGGACGTGCGCGTTCAGCCAGCTCGATGGCGACAACGGTTCCGCTCTGTACCACATCACCATTGGGGAGGCCGACGCCTGGGGCAAGGGCTACGGGACGGAGGCCACGGAGCTGATGCTCGCTCACGCCTTCACGCGATTGCCGTTGCATCGCGTCGCCCTGACGGTCTTCGAGTTCAACACCAGGGCCATCCGGGCGTACGAGAAGTGCGGCTTCGTAGTGGAGGGCCGGGCGCGCGAAGCGATCTTGCGAGACGGCCGCTACTGGGACGAGATCCACATGAGCGTCCTGGCCGATGAGTGGGAGGCGCGACAGAAAGGGCGCTGATGAGCCGGCCGGAACCGGTGCTTGACGAGCCTCGGGCTCGAGCTAGCTCGCGGCGGCGGCAGCGGGGACCGGGGCGGCGGCCGCTGCCTGGCTCTCCGTCCAGTGGGCAATGACGCTCTTGAGCGTTGCCGACTCGAGATGTTGCAGCAGCGCCCCTTCGGCCGCGTAGAAGACGTAGTGGACGCCGCACTCGCCGTCCGCGCCGCAAGGGGTGCCGCGCATGACGCAGATCTGCCTGTGGGGATCACCCTCGACCGCTTCGATCACCGTCAGCAGGTTCACGGAGTCCGCGGCCCTGGCCAGCCGGTAGCCCCCGGCTCGGCCGGGATGCGCGTCCACGAGCCCCGCCCGCGTCAGGTCGCCCATGATCTGGGGCAGAAACCGAGGTGGGATGTGCATCTCCTGCGCGATCTTGCGGCTGCTGAGCAGGCCCTCGCCGGTCCTGGCAAGAGCCAGCATCGCCCGGATCGCGTAGTCGCTGCGCTTGGTTAGGTCAAGTCGCATGGTGTGACGAGTATCGCGCGGCTGTCATATGGCGGGACCCTGCCGTTGGTCCTGCCGTGACGTGACGCCCGGCAGAAAATGCACTGAACTAGGTGATGATTTATCGGGCAACAATCGATACGGCCCGACGTGACACGCGTTCGAGAGCAACAGCAGTCACCGAGGCGACCGCTCGTCGGCTTCCTGGCGCTCAGGCCGGTCCAGCGTCAACCGATGAGGTACGTGACCGAGACCGAGATGACGACGTCCGTGGTGCCGGTCTGGATCGGCGTCGCGACCTGCGTGGCGGCGGCCTTCGCGTCCATGGTTGCGCCGTTGTAGATGATCGGGGTCGTCGAGGTCTCGCTGATCGAGGCGACGCCCTTGATCGAGACATGGGCCGCGGCCGTGAGCGCATTGGCCTTGGCCAGGGCATCGTTCATCGCCAGCTGGCGGGCCTGATCCTGGACGGTCTTGGGGTCGTCGAGTCGGAATGAGATTCCCTGGATGGTCGTGGCCCCGGCCGCAACCGTGTCATCCACGACCGCCGCCACGCTCTTGAGGTCGCGGACCGTGACCTTGACTGTGTTCGCGTACTGCTGACCCACGAGTCGCGGCACTGAGCCGTTGCTGTTGTAGTCGTAGACCGGACTGAGGCTCAAGTTGACCGTGACGATGTCCTTGGTGTCGACTCCGTCCTTCTTGAGCGCGGCGACGACCGAAGCCATGGAGGTCGCGGCGGCGGACTGAGCTTCGGCCACCGTCGGCTTCGTGATCGAGACTCCGAGGATCACGTCGGCGACGTCCGGAGCCACACTGACCTGGCCGGAGCCGGAGACGGTCACGGTGTGCTCGGTGGCAGGGCTGGTCGGATCCACGGCGAGCGTCGGGTGGCCGCTGATGATCGGGCCGACGATGATGCCGAGGAGCAAGCTCGCGGCCGCGGTAACGGCGATCGCTCGACCCAGGGTCACGGGTCCGGCATGGCGCAACGCCTCGACTGCTCCCGTTGCGAGGTTGTCTTCCAGCTTGGCGTTCGAAGGCTTGTCATTCATCGTGGTCTCCTGATTGTGGCGGATGTTCGGCTGCAGCCCTTCGGCTGGCTTACGGACGTTCGGATCGGGCGCCGGCCTCTCGGGCCGGTTCGTAGCTAGGACGGCCGGACCTGCTGTCGGGTTCCCGCCGGGGACGGCGTGGCGACTGCACCAGTGCCCTGCCCGCCGGCGGGGCGCCTCGCTGAGGCGTCACCGCTACGATGGCGGCGTGAACGAGCGCGTCAAGAACCCCTGGCAGCGCAAGTCGCGCCGGCTTGCGTACGAGAACCCGTGGCTCCAGCTGTACCACGACGAAGTCGTTCGGCCGGACGGCCAGCCCGGAATCTACGGCGTCGTCCATTTCCGCCATCGAGCGGTCGGCGTCGTGCCGCTGGACACCGAGCGCGACCTTGTCCTGCTGGCGGGGCAATTCCGCTATACGCTGGACCGCTACTCGTGGGAGATCCCCGAGGGCGGGGGCCGCTTCGACGAGGCGCCCGAGGAGGCGGCCCGGCGCGAGCTGGCCGAGGAGACCGGCTATGCCGGCGGCACCTGGCGGGAGCTGTGCCGCTGCGACCTCTCGGACTCCGTGACGGACGAGACCGCGGTGTTGTTCGTGGCCATGGACCTGGTGGCGGGCGCGGCCACGCCCGAGGGCACGGAAGAGATCGAGGTGCGCTGGGTAGCCTTCGACGATGCCTTGGCGATGATCGCCCGCGGCGAGATCACCGACGCGATGACGATCATCGGCCTCCAGGCAGTAGCCCTCGAGCGCAAGGCCAATCGGGGCTGATCTCAGGTCCGCCAGGCGATCCACTTAGCGGTCATCGTCGCCCCGGGGGCGGCCGATGTATGATCCCCTGGCATGCAGAGTGCATAGTCTTTATGCGTCCTTGCCCCTGCCGACTCCACCGGCAGAAACGGCCACATTCCGGAGGCACGTCATGGTCGAGCCCAGAGCTGCTGGTCACGATCTCGCCACGCGCCCCGACGACACCCCGTTCGTTAATCTCCGCGATCCCGCCCGCGCCCTCGGACCGGATGGCAAGCCCGCCGTCAGCCGCCGCGCGCCCATTTGGGCCGACGTGCCGGACGAGCGCTGGAACGACTGGCGCTGGCAGCTGTCCAACCGCGTCAACACCGTCGAGGAGATCGCCTGCGTCCTGAACCTGACCGACGACGAGCGGGCGGGCCTCTCCACTCCGGACAAGTTCCGGGTCGACATCACGCCCTATTTCATCAGCCTGATCGACCCCAACGATCCCAACGACCCGATCCGCCGCCAGGTGATCCCCACCGACTGCGAGCACCAGGCCTTCACGGCGATGATGGAGGACTCGCTGGCCGAGGACCGCCACTCCCCCGTTCCGGGGCTCGTACATCGCTACCCGGACCGCGTCCTCATGCTGGTTACCACGCAGTGCGCCAGCTACTGCCGCTACTGCACGCGGTCACGGATCGTGGGCGATCCCAGCCAGAACTTCAATCGCCACGACATCGAGGCCCAGCTCGACTATCTGCGCCGCACCCCGCAGGTCCGCGACGTGCTCCTCTCCGGCGGCGACGCCCTGACGCTCAATCCCAAGCTGCTCGAGTCGGTCCTGCGCAGCCTGCGCGAGATCCCCCACATCGAGATCATCCGCATCGGCTCGCGAGTGCC
>DATEXG010000098.1:0-7359 GCA_035257225.1 Candidatus Limnocylindrales bacterium | reverse complement strand
CCGGCGAGGCCGTGTGCGGCAGCGGCCGCCTGGACCTCGCCCCACGTCACCCCGGCCCCGACGCGGGCGCGGCGCTGGCCCGGGTCGATCGCGACGTCGCGCATCCGGGACGGTTTCACGAGCACGGCATCCTCGATCTCGCCCAGCGGCCCCGCTCCATGTCCCGTCCCCTGGGGCGCCACCCGCAGTCCGTGGCCGCTGGCGAACGTCACGAGCTTGACTATGTCGTCGGTCGTCTCGGGGAAGGCGACATGCGGGGGACGCTGGTCGGCGGCGAGATTCCACGCCTGGCGGGCCTGATCCCACCCTTCCTCGGTCTCCGACACGACGCGTCCGGTGAGCCGCAGCCCGCGGATATGCTCGAGACGCCGTTCGCGCTGTGCGTCCTCCGGGGCGGCGATGGCGCGCTGCATCCAGTAGGGTGGACGGAACATCCACGGCTCCTTCCGACGCAAGCGCGCCTTTCACCGAACGGACTCGCTGTTGGCCCTGCGCGACCATTGAGGCGACTGTGTGGGACGCCGCGCGGGTGGGCCCGAAGGCTCCCGTGCCTCGCTGCCGGTCCATGGATTGTCGAGTCACCGGGGGTTCGGCGTAACTACCTGTCTCATTCGAGAGACCACCGTCCCATTTCCAGCATCGCGTTGGGGCGGCCCGAAAGGGGATCCCGGACGCCTCGTGGGTCCGGCAAGGCGAAGCTGCACCCTGGCGCGTCGGCGAAGGCTCAAGGGTGGGCCGAGGCGTGGAATGGGGCTCGATTGGTTGTTATGGTCGGGGCGAGAGGATTGGAGCTTCCGACAGAACATGCCGGATCGCGGTGCGAGCCTGACTGCCCTTGACCCGACGCTATGGCTTGTTAGTGCCATTGCTGGCCGCCCGGAACCGACCGGCGGGGGCTGAGGAGTGACTACGCTTTCCAAGCGTATCGCTCGCGCCTTCGACGGTGGCCTGTGCAGCAGCGGCTCGGCCTCTTAGTCGTGCCTGCGGCGCCCCGACAGCATCTCGACGGACGCGGCCACCACCTCAGTCTTCCAGTGGCGTGCTGTGCTTGTCACCGACGATCCTGTCGGGCCAGTCGTGTGGCAGCGTCGAGGCCGTCCATCTATTGCACCGGCTATTGCACCGGATGCACCGGAGTTACAGAGCCGGTTCGCCCTCCGGGACTTCGCTATCTTGTCGGCCAGGGAGCGCCCACACTCCCCCGACACGGCAGGTAGGCACGGGAACCTTCGGGTTCACACCAGCGCGGCGTCCCCATACGGTCGCCACTCCGCCTCAACTGGCTGTTCTCGACTCGGTGGTTAGATTATGAGATCAAGCCTGTCCATTTATGGCGTGCCCCCCTGGGAGACACGGAGGACCCGGCACTGGACACCGCCGCAAGGGGAATACTTGAGTTGGTCGCAACGCTCGGGCAGGTCAGCACCACTCAGGAGGCGACGAGGCTAGCTCGGCTCGTTGAGGCCACCGATGCGGAGATCGACCGCCACGTCTTTCGTTTGTACGGTCCAAGCGAGGATGAAGCGCAGATGATTGAGGCCGAGCGCCCCAAGGATCGGAGCGAGCATCCGCGGCAGGTCAGGACGTTACGCAAGGTTCTGCGCGAGCTGTGCATTAGCAGCGTCCACCGCGCGCACACCATGAACAGTTAGTGACGTCATTCAGCGTCAGCGGCCTGTCCTAGACTTGCGAGTGGGTCAATCCGATTTGCGTGGCCCCGAGCAATCAACCCGAGGTATGGCACACGGGCCGGAGTCGCATTCTCCAACCGGATATGGGTCTGCCCTACCCAACACGAGCAAGGACGTGGCTACTAGCGATACGGCCAGCGACCCTGCCGGCGTCCGTAAGTGGGGTAGTAGTCGGGCTGGGAGCGGCCTGGGCGAGTGGCGCGAGCTTCCGGCTCGACACTGCGCTCGGTTGCATGGCCGTAGCGCTTCTCCTCCAGGTCTGCGCCAACCTCGCCAACGACCTATCCGACTTCCGCCGCGGGGCCGACACGCCTGAGCGGCTCGGGCCGACCCGAGTCGCGGCCGCGGGGTTGGTCAGCGAACGGCAGCTTCAGCTCGCGGTAGCCATCGTTCTGGTCGTCGCGGGACTCACTGGCGGCTGGCTCGCGACCATTGGCGGGCCCGGGCTCGTGGTAGCGGGCGTCGCCGCAGCCCTCGCGGCGCTTGCCTATACGGGAGGTCCGTTCCCCTATGGCTACCACGGCCTCGGCGAACCGTTCGTCTTCGTCTTCTTTGGGCTTGTCGCCGTGATCGGGACCGCGGAGTTGCAGTCCGGCCACATTGAGCTTCTTTACGTGCTGGCGGCCATCCCGGTTGGCACCCTCACGACGGCGATCTTGGTGGTCAACAACCTCCGAGATGTGTCCACGGACCGAGCCGCGAACAAGAGGACACTTGCGGTCACGTTTGGGGAGGGCTTCGCTCGCAACGAGTACCTGGGCTGTCTGGTCGCCGCCTGGGTCGTGCCGGTCGGCCTCGTGGTGGCCCGCTGGGGCGATGCATCGGCTGCGAACGGCCCGTGGACGCTCCTGCCGTTAGTCGCCCTGCCGCTTGCTATGCCCCTCTGGCGGACCGTCCGCGGCGTGGGCGACCCCCGTCGACTCAACCTTGTTCTGCGCGGCACGGCCCGGCTCACTTTGGTATTCGCGGTCCTCTTCGCCGTAGGGATGGTGGCGAACCGCTTGTAGCCTCTGGAGGAGCCGCACACAGAGACACTAACCAGCGATCGTCGCGGGGCGGAGATGGAGATGCTGCCCCGTGCAGTTGGAGCCTCAGGGCGTCCTGGTGGGAGGTATACCGTAGAGGGAGGTTGCTCTCGGTTCGTTGCGGACGGGCCGACCGTCGAGATGCCATCGGGTGCGGGCCGATGCGTCTCCTCGCCCGATCCGCCGGAGGAGCACGATGATCCAGGGTCCCCGCGACAAGCAGCTCCTCGAGGTCGCCCTCGCCGCCGGTAGCGCCGGTCGCCACAAGGCCGACCTACAGGAGGCCAGGCTCGACGCCGAGGCGCTTGCGAAGCCGACCGCCGAGGAGCTCGAGGCGCTCTCCGCGGACATGACCGGGATCGAAGACTCGATCCGGATGTACCTCCGAGAGATCGGCAAAGTCGCCCTCCTGACGGCCGAGCAGGAGGTCGTCCTGGCCAAGGCGATCGAACTCGGCGAGCAGCTCGTCGAGGCGCCCTGGAAGGGCATCGTCTCGCTCCACGAGTGGACGATCCACGACACCGAGCGCAAGACCCGGAGCGCCAAGACGCAGTACCGGCTGCCGTTCGGGCCGGAGGCGCACACGATGGTCCGCGACGCGGTCTCCGACGAGGCCGCGGCCGACCTGCTCGCCCCCTCGCCCGACTTCCACCTGATCAAGGCTGGCCGGGATGTCCAGTCCGAGGGGACCACAGGGCTCCTCAAGGACGCCCGCCACCTGGCCACGGCCTACAACGAGGTGCTCACGCCGGAGGCGTTCGTCACGCTGCTGGATTTCGCCTATCTCGCGGTCCACAACGGCGATCTCGACTCACGCGACAACATCGGCCTGCGCGCCCTGTACGACTGGACCCGCGATGAGGTCGCATTCCCGGCCCTCGAGCGATGGATCACCGCCGGACACGATGCCGCGCTGCTCAAGCGGATGGGCTACGACCCGGAGGTGCCGCTCAACACGAAGCTCGTACACCGCAGGGGGGAGCTGGTCACGATCGGGCGCGATGCCCGCGAGCAGCTGATATTGGCCAACCTCCGGCTCGTCGTGTCGATCGCGAAGAAGTACATCGGCCGCGGGATGAGTTTCCTGGCCCTAACCCAGGAAGGCAACATCGGCCTGATACGGGCGGTCGAGAAGTTTGACTACGAGCGAGGCTTCAAGTTCAGCACGTATGCGACGTGGTGGATCCGGCAGGCGGTCAGCCGCGCCATCGCCGACCAGGCCCGCACGATCCGCATCCCGGTCCACATGGTGGAGGCAATCAACCACCTCCACCGCGTCTCGCGCTCTTTCCTACAGGAGCTGGGCCGCGAGCCGACGGTGGAGGAGATCGCCGAGGGGATGTCGCGCGGCCAGGAGGTCGTGGTCACCCCCGAGAAGGTCCGCGAAATCCTCAAGGCCAGCCAGCAGGCGGTCTCGCTGGAGACCCCGATCGGCGAGGAGGGGGACTCCCACCTCGGCGACTTCATTGAGGACCGTGACGCGTTGGCTCCTGCCGAGGCCGCAACGAACCAACTGCTCAAGGAGCAAGTGGAGGCGGTGCTCGACTCGTTGACCGACCGTGAGCGGCGGGTCCTCCAGCTCCGCTTCGGCCTCGAGGACGGCCGAGCCCGGACGCTCGAGGAGGTTGGCAAGGAGTTCAACGTTACACGCGAGCGGATCCGCCAGATCGAGGCGAAGGCGCTGCGTAAGCTGCGCCACCCGAGCCGTGCGCGCAAGCTGCGGGACTACATGGAGTAGGCGCCCGGCCGTACCGGCCATGCTGCCGCGGGCATGCGCACTCGCCAAAGAGAGGGGGTGCAGTCGCGACCGTGATCGCCCGCAAAGAAACCGGTCGCTCGAATGGGCGGCCTCGCGAGGCCGGCTGCGACCACTCGACCCGCGGCCGGGGTTCAGGCACGATCAGGTCATGGTGTTAGGCCAAGTCTCAGGAGCACCTATCGCCCAGCGCAGCTGCGCCGACGCTTCTGAACGGGATTGAGATGGCTGCCGGCTGGACGGTGCTTGGCTCAGACGCCGAGCGTCAAGCCGCAGCCTTGAGACGCGGCGCCGGCACTGTCGGGCCCTAGCCTCTGTATGCGTCTTCGGTCCTAGACGAGCAGTACGACAAGGTGGCAGGACGGGAGGCGCTACCTCTGACCCGAGTCGATGGCCGCATGGCTGCCTGGCGGCGATCCGCGGCGAGTGGGCCCCAGCTGGTGGCGAGCTACCCGCGCAGGAGCGCGCCGACGATGCGACCGCTACACCATCAGGTGGGACTGAACCTACCGGAGCTTTCGTTCCGGGTTGGAGTCGCGCACAGTGGCGGTGATCCACTCGGCGCCGCGCCGGAGTATCCAGGGGAATCCCCGGTTCAAGGGGCGGGTTCAGATCCCGCACCATCCTGCGCACGGTCGACCGTCAGAGCGGGGGTCTGACCCGATTAGAGCCGGCTGAACGCCGGCACACGGTGCATACGCATCTCGTGAAGGAGTCGAACATGAAGAGACTCATGACCTGCGCGGTCCTGCTTGCCCTTGCGACCGCGATCGCGGGATGCGGCGCAAGCGGCAGCAGTTCGAGCGCCGGTGCCGCAGCGTCGGTTGCGGCGGCCACCAATGCAGTTGCGACCGCACCAGCCGGCGCGACGACGGCCGTCGGCACCGCCCCAGCTGCGACACAAACATCCGCGCCCGCCGCCGGTGGCGGCACCTGCAAGTTCTTGAGCGCATCCGACGCCGCGGCATTGCTCGCGAATCCAGGCCCCGTGAACGTCGTCGTGGCGGACGCGCCGTCGTCGACAATGACGACCTGCACGTGGGGAAATATTACGACCGATGGCGTCTTACTCATTGCGCAGGAGTTGAAAGCTGCTGCCCCCGCGAGCGAGATCAAGGCCGCAATGTTGCAGTCGGTCATCGAGACGATCCCCGGCCTCGGCGATGGCGGAGGCTTCGAGACGAAGACTGCCAACGCGGTGACCGTCGTCTTCATCAAAGGCAGCACCCTGATCTCACTGACGGTTTCGGGGACCAGCGTGAACGCAGATGCCGTCGCGGCAGCCGCGAAGAAGATCGCCGACGGAATCTAGGTCGGCGTCCCGCTGGCCGAGATCCATCTAGCCCCTGACCCGATCCGAGTGCCGGCACACGCACACAGGTACCCTTCTGAACTGGGACGGTGGCGTTGCGCCCAGCCCATCGACCCACCAAAGGGAGCACCTGGTATTTGCGGTCATCGCACAACCTTGACCCCTCTCGAATGGAAGTGGACGTTCGCAACCTGACGCTTAGCTGCGCCGGCTGGCCACCCGGTAAGGGCCCAGCGCCAGACTTCTGATCCGCGAAGGTGGCCGGCCCCTCATCACCATCGCGCTGCCGTCGTGGATGGACACCATCTGCGATCCTTGTCCGCACGGGCCGAAGGCCACTGCACCGAGGCCGCGGCATGGGCGACCCGGAACGCCCTCCCGCGCCGACCCATCCAGTCTCGCGCCAGAGCTCATCGCGCGGGACCACCGCGCCGGCCGCCACGCCACGATGCAGCCATCGTGCCGCAAGAAACGCCGTACCGAGGGGATGTAGCCGATCAGCGAAAGTCCCCAGGCGGACGAGCCCCGGACGGGCCGCGCAAGCTCATCTTCCTGAGCCGACGACCACCCCTTCCGGACGCGTTCGGCGCGGGCGCGGTGGGCTCGCATCCGGTAGCTGTCGCCGTCGATGTTGAAGACCACGCTGCGATGGAGGAGCCGATCGAGCATCGCCGCAGCGACGGTGGAGTCATCGAGAATACGATCCCAGGACGCGATGCCGAGGTTGGTCGTGAGCGCGATAGAGCCCTTGTCATAGCGCTAGGAGACGACCTGGAAGAGGACGGTGGCGGCCTCTGCAGGCAGCGGCAGGTAGCCATGGGAGACGCAAACCGTGGTTGCGCGCCTTTCAGGCTGTTTATAGGTGAATGCGTCTTACTTACCAGGTTCCGCGAGAATCGGCGCGTACCACGAGACCATTGGCGCGCCGAAGAATCGGCCTACGGGTCGGGACCGTCCTGCCTACGGTCAACCTCGCAAGTCCAACCCCTCGCAGCAGGATCACCAACCTCGCAGCAGGATCACCAAACAAGGATTAGGGAGAAACAGCATGCGTCAGAAGTCACGTTGGATCTCGATGATTGGCTCGACAGTCGGCGTTGCTCTGGTGGCCGCCGCCTGCTCGTCTGCCGCCGCCACCCCCACTCCCGCCGCGGCAGGCACGAGCCCGACCCCGGCCACGAGCCTTGCGCTCGCTGAGACTACCGACCCAACCCTCGGTACATACCTGACCGGTCAGAACGGCATGACGCTCTATGTCACCACGAGCGACACGCCCGACGCCAGCGCCTGCACCGACACGTGCGCCACTACCTGGCCGCCTCTCACCGTCGCCACCGGGGCCACCATCACCGGACCCAGCGACGCCACTGGCGCGTTCGCCACGATCACCCGCTCCGACGGGACGATCCAGGTCACCTACAACCACATGCCGCTGTACTACTACTCCGGCGACTCTGCCGCCGGCGGCACCACCGGCCAGGGGCTGAACGGCACCTGGTTCGTTGCGCCTGTTAGCGGATCCGTCGGGTCTGCGAACCCATCCACGAGCCCAGCGGCGAGCTCATCCACGAGCCC
>DATEXG010000097.1:0-2994 GCA_035257225.1 Candidatus Limnocylindrales bacterium | reverse complement strand
TGGCCCCGTGGTCGTGGCGGGCTCGTTGTACCTGGTTGGGGTGGCTCGATCCCTCCTCCTGCCCGATCCACGCCTGCAGCCCGATCCCCCGCCGCTCAAACGGGAGGGCCCTCCGTGAGCGACGCAAGGGCCGCCATCGCGCCCACTCGCATCGGCGGGCGTCTCTTCGAGTGGGGCAGCCGGACGTTCGTGATGGGCATCGTGAACGTGACCCCGGATTCGTTTTCCGGGGACGGGCTCCTTGCGACCGTTGCGGGCCACCGGGGCGTGGCCCTGGAGATCGCGGTGGTCCAGGCCCGCCGGATAGCGGACGAAGGGGCGGACATCATTGACGTCGGCGGGGAGTCCACACGGCCGGGGCACGAGCCCGTCTCCGAGGAGGAGGAGCTGGCGCGCGTGATCCCAGCCGTGGCGGCGATCCACGCCGCGCTGCCGATCCTCCCGATCAGCGTCGACACCGCCAAGCCGGCGGTCGCGGCGGCCGCCATCGACGCCGGAGCGGTCCTGCTCAACGACATCTGGGGCGTCTCGCCGGACGACGCAATGGCCCGCCTCGCCGCCGCGCGCGGAGTACCGCTGATCCTGATGCACAACCGGGCCATGGCCGTGTACCTCGATCTCGTAGCCGAGGTCCTCGCCGACCTGCGAGCGGCCCTTGATCGGGCAATGGCCGCGGGCGTTCCCCGCGAGAACCTCATCGTGGACCCGGGCTTCGGCTTCGGGAAGACGCCGGAACACAACCTGCTCGTCCTGCGAGATCTGTCGGCGCTGCGCGCGCTGGGTCAGCCCATCCTGCTCGGCACCTCACGCAAGTCCACGCTTGGCTTCGTCCTGGGAGGCGTCCCACCCGAGGACCGCCTCGAGGCGACCCTCGCGACGACCGCGCTCGGCATCGCGGCCGGGGCCGACATCGTGCGGGTCCACGATGTTCGGGCTAACGTCAGTGCCGCCCGCATCTCCGACGCGGTGATCCGAGGAGTACCGGAGTGAGCGACAGGATCGCCCTCACGAACATGCGGTTCCAGGGCAGGCACGGAGTCTCGGCCGGCGAACGGGAGTTCGCCCAGCCGTTCGAGGTGGACGTCGAGCTGCATCTCGACCTGCGGCCGGCGGGCCTCACCGACGACATCGACAAGACGGCCGACTACCGCGGCATCTTCGAGATCTGCCGCTCGGTGGTCGAAGGGCCCAGCCGTCTGCTCATCGAGACCCTCGCCGAAGCGATCGCGCAGAAGGTTCTGGACGGCTCGGTGGACCGCGGCGTGGACGCCGTCGTGGTTCGGGTCCGCAAGCCGGACGTCCCGCTCCCCGGCCAACTCGACCACGCCTCCGTCGAGATCACCCGCCGCGCACCCAAGTAGGGCGCGGCTAGCTCGCGGTATCCGGCCGAGTACCCAGCGTTACCTGCACGGTGACGGTGCCGCCGGCCCGGTATACCTGCAGGCTGACCGTTCGACCGGGGGCGTACTGCACCAGCAAGTCCTCGAGCCGGTGGAATGCGTCGATCGTCTGGCCCTCGACGCTGATGATGATGTCGCCGGTCTTGATGCCGGCCTTCTCGCCGGGGCTTCCGGGGTCCACCGCCTCGATGGAGTTGCCGGATGAGTCCTCCTTGTGGACCCATGCGCCGCTGTTGACCGGCAGGCTGAAGTCGGCTGCCAGACCTCGGTCGACGAGAACGTACGAGATGCCGATGAACGGTCGCGCCAGCTTCTCGCCCGCCAGAGCCTGCTGCATGATCGGCCTGGCGATGTTGATGGGAATGGCGAAGCCGATCCCCATCGCGGGTTGGGCCGAAGCGGTCGTAATGCCTATGACTCGTCCCGACGCATCGACGAGCGGGCCGCCGCTGTTGCCCGGGTTGATCGCCGCGTCGGTCTGGATCAAGCCGTGCAGGTCAGTCGTGACGTCCGCCGTGGCTGGAGTGTCGCCGGGGACGGAGATGTCCCGCCCCAGGGCCGAAATGATCCCCTCCGAGGCGCTGTTCGGGTAGGCGAGCCCGTTCGGGCTACCGATGGCGATCGCCATCTGGCCCACCTGCAGCGTGGACGAGTCGCCGATGGGCGCGGCCACGAGATCGAAGACCCCGTCGATCTTGACGATGGCCAGGTCCGTCAGAGTGTCCACGCCGTAGGTCGTGCCGGCGACCCGGCGGTCGTCCGGGAGGCGAATGGTGATGGTCTTGGCCCCGACGATGACGTGCTTGTTGGTCAGGATCCAGCCGCGCACGTCGTAGATGATCCCGGAGCCGACGAGCGTGGTGCCGGCGCCGTCGTTGGCGACGATCTGCACTACCGCGGAACTGACTTTGCTCACGGCGGCGATGACGGTCGACGAATCGGACTCGACCGTGACGCTCTGGCCGGTGACACCCGTCGGCGCCGCTTGCCGGCCGTCGATTACGCCCGACACCCGGAGAGCGGCATATGTACCGCCGGCGCCCAGCACGGCGCCGATCAGCGACGTGATCAGCAAAACGGCGACGAGGCCCCGCCCGCCTGGGCCGGCCGATCCCGGAACCGCATCCGGCGGTAGACCGGGCGTCGTCGGAGGTGGCTCGAACCAGCGCTCCGGCGTGACCGGATCGGCGCCGTTCGCCGATCTACCGTCGATGGCCGCCCGCCAGTGAGGACGCTGCGCAGGCGGCGGTTCGAAACTCTGGATCTCCGGTGACGCAGCCCCCTGCGGCTCAGCCTGGGGGCGTGGGTCGGACATTGAGCCGGCTTTCTGGGCTACGAGTGGTCGCCGTCGCGAATGCTATGCACAAAGCGCCGATCGCGCTGCGACGGGCTTGCTCGCCTCTATGGCTGCGACAGCTTGACGATAGCGTCGTTGCGGTTCGAGCCGGGGGACGATGAAGAATTCGCCATCGAGCCGGCGCCGCCACCGCGGGGCACCGGCGGGAGGCTACTTGGCCGGGCTGGGTGGGACGGCGGGCTTTGTGGGTGCGGCCCCCGCCGCGTTTGTGGCAGCGGCTGCGGCCGGGGCCGCCGG
>DATEXG010000096.1:0-3199 GCA_035257225.1 Candidatus Limnocylindrales bacterium | reverse complement strand
TCCGTCGCCTGCGACCACGGCTACTCGGTTGGCCCGCGGCGCGCCCCCGCGGCCCGGTCCCAGACGCTGTGGTCCATCCGTTCGTTGGCGACGAGCCAGAGCGAGCCGATCGGGCCGAAGCTCCTCGTCCCGATCCCGAGCATCTCTACGCCCGGGGCGAAGCCGTGGATTTCCGCGGCAACGTTCCCGTGCAGCGGGTAGCCGCCCGACAGACGCTCGGGCTCAAGCACCGTGGCGTTGGGGATCAGCGACAGCTCTTCGGGGGCGCTGGGCGTCTCGACATTCGGTTCGTTCTTGCAGTAGGGCTGGATTAAAAGGGCGCCGGCCTCCCACCTCATCAGGTACGGCTCGAGGGTGTCGCCGATGACGGAGACCCCTTCCGGAGTCGCGATGGCCGCGAAGTCGAGGTCTTCGTCGTCTGAGAGAAAACCCAGTGCCGTCTGGTCCAGGATCTTGGCAATCGCGGCCGTGGCGGTCAGCCACGGAGCCTGTTCAAAGGGCTGTTCCTCGCTACCGAGCACACGCAGGGCGTCGACATAGCTCGGCGCGAGAGGTCTGGCAGCGCGGATTGCGGCGCGATCGCCGGGCTTGGGAGCCGGCAGATCCAGGTCGAGAAGCCACAGCTCGCGACCGACCATTTCGAAGAGCTTATAGCCGTGCCGGCGCCGCAACTCCGGCAGGGCGGCCTCGCTCGGCCTCTGCTTCAGCAGCACTCCCTGGATTCTGTGCGCCACAGGGTTCTTCCCCTCACAGAGGTGGTAATGGACCAGAGCGTAACCGGCCGCGGTCTAGCTTGTTGAGTCCTCAGGATCGACCATAGGGAGTCTAATGCCTCGCTCCCGGGCGACCTCGATAGCCCGTTCGTACCCGGCATCGGCATGACGCATCACGCCCGTGCCCGGATCCGTGGTGAGCACCCGCTCCAGCTTCTGCGCCGCCAGGTCGGAGCCGTCTGCAACGACCACCATCCCCGCGTGCTGTGAGTAGCCGATCCCGGTTCCGCCGCCGTGATGGATCGACACCCAGCTCGCGCCGGCCGCGGTGTTCACCAGGGCGTTGAGAAGCGGCCAATCCGCGATCGCGTCGGAGCCGTCGCGCATCGACTCCGTCTCGCGGTTGGGCGAAGCCACCGAGCCCGAGTCGAGATGGTCGCGGCCGATGACGATCGGGGCTGCTACGGCGCCCGACCGAACCAGCTCGTTGAACGCGAGCCCCGCCCGAGCTCTCTCGCCGTAGCCGAGCCAGCAGATCCTTGCCGGCAGGCCCTGGAATGGCACGCGGGCCTCGGCCATCTCGATCCACCGCCGCAGCGAGGCGTTGTCGGGGAACAGCTCCAGGATGGCCCGATCCGTGGTGCGGATGTCGTCGGGATCGCCGGAGAGCGCGGCCCAGCGGAACGGCCCCTTGCCCTCGCAGAAGAGCGGCCGGATGAAGGCGGGCACGAAGCCCGGGAAATCGAACGCGTTGGCGACGCCCGCAGCCTGAGCCTGGGCCCGGATGTTGTTGCCGTAGTCGAAGGTCACGGAGCCGGCGGCCTGGAAAGCCAGCATCGCCCGGACGTGGTCGGCCATGGAGGACATGGCACGGCGGACGTACTCGTCCGGATCCCGGCTGCGCAGGTCGGCCGCGCCGGCCACCGAGACCCCCGCCGGAACGTAGCCGTTCAGGGCGTCGTGGGCGGAGGTCTGGTCCGTGACGATGTCGAATCGCTCGCCCTGCCGGACCAGGTCGGGCTCCAGATCCGCGGCGTTGCCGACCAGCGCTATCGACTCCGCACGCCCCGCGGCCGCAGCCTCACGCGCCCAGCGGAGGGCTTCGTCCGGTGCGTGCGTGAGGCGGTCCACGTAGCCCATCTCCAGACGCCGCGCCGCCCGAGTCTCGTCCACGTCGATCACCAGGGCCACGCCGTCGTTCATCGTGACGGCCAACGGCTGAGCGCCGCCCATCCCGCCCAGGCCCGCCGTAAGCGTCACGCGTCCCCGCAGCGACCCGCCGAAATGCTGGCGCGCGAGCTCGGCGAATGTCTCGTAGGTGCCTTGTAGGATCCCCTGCGTCCCGATGTAGATCCACGATCCGGCGGTCATCTGGCCGTACATCGTCAGGCCGGCCCGCTCGAGCTCCCGGAAGGTTTCCCAATTCGCCCACTTGCCCACCAGGTTCGAGTTGGCGATCAGGACGCGCGGCGCCCATTCGTGGGTTCGGAAGACCCCAACCGGCTTGCCCGACTGCACGAGTAACGTCTCGTCGTTCTCCAGGCGGCGCAGCTCGCGAACGATCGCGTCGAAGGCGGCCCAGCTTCGTGCGGCTCGGCCGGTGCCGCCATAGACGACCAGATCCTGAGGGCGTTCAGCCACCTCGGGATCCAGGTTGTTCATGAGCATGCGCAGAGCGGCCTCCTGGGCCCATCCCTTGCAGCTTCGCTCTGGGCCGCGAGGCGCACGGACGGTCCGTGGTCCCGGTCTGGCGGCGCTCGTCTCGATCGCCATCGAAACCTCCGAAGAACTACCCGAGCCCCGCTCTGGCGTCACGTCTGCAGTGTGCGCCGGTTCGGGCGAGGCGTCATGCGGCAGGAAGGGTCGGACCCCAACGATCTAGCGCAGGCTCTCGATGAGCTTGCGGCCGAGGTCGCGGGGACCCAAGCCGTACATCGAGAGGAGCAGTCCGTTCCCCAGCGCGAGCGTGTAGACGATCGGGCCGCCCTTGCACGTCGAGACATCGACGATCTTGTCGTTTATGGTCTGCTGGCTGGAGCCCGAGACACCGTCTGCCTGCGAGCACGCGCCGGTCGCGTACTCCTCCACCCAGGCCGTATAGAAGTCCGCGTTGTCCTGCTTGTCCGGCTTGAGGCGGCCGATGGCCACGTAGAGCCAATCGGGATCGCCGAGGACGCCGGCCGATGCCGCCGCGTAGCCGTCGAACGAGTTAGCCAGGTCGGCGTCGTCCAGCACCTGCGTCTCAATGCCCGGATTCTCCACGAGGGCCAGCGCCCCAACCGAGGCCGGCAGTTTGCCCATCAGGCTGGGGTCGATCCGCAGGCCGTAGCGGCCAACCGTGCCACTCGGCCAGACCGTGGGGCCGATGGGAACGGCCGTGTACGTCAGCGGCGCGACCGTGGGCGGACTGATCCCGCAAGCCGCGACGCAGACCACCACGGCCGCGAGCAGGGCAGCGGCGACGCGCGGGGCTGTGGCGGCGCGAT
>DATEXG010000095.1:0-17621 GCA_035257225.1 Candidatus Limnocylindrales bacterium | reverse complement strand
GGCGTCAGCCGCGGGTCGGGCCGTCTGCGGGCGAGAGGGGCGCTGGGGGGCTGGCATCGCGGTCCTCAGCTCACCGGCGCGCGGCGGATGCCGGCCGCGGGATCGTCGGCCAGGGTGGCCGGGGCGTGGCTCCGCTCGACGTGCCGAACGCCGGCACCGGGGGAGCGAGCGGCGTCGTCGGGAAGCAGGAAGTCCTTGCGGAGGGGGAAGCTCGTGTAGTCGGGCGGCATGAAGATGCGGCGCAGGTCGCGGTTGCCCTCGAAGACGATCCCGAACATGTCGTAGGCCTCGCGTTCGAGCCACTCGGCCCCGGTCCACAGGAAGGTGACTGATGGGGCCCGCGGGTCTTCGCGCGACAGCCCGTCGGCGACGATGCGCAGCCAGTCGAAGCTCATCGGGCTCCAGAGGTGATAGACGACCTGCATGACCTCGCCCGTGTCCACGCCGGCCAGGTCCGCCAGGATCTCGAAGCGCAGGTCGACCGAGTCGTGCAGCAACCGCAGGACTTCCGGGACGGCGCCCGGATCGATCCGAATCTCCGTCTCGTCGTTGCGCTGGTAAACGGGAGCTCGAAGGTATTCGCCGAGGCGAGCTTCGAGCCGGCTCCGCAGGGATCGATCCATCAGATGTCGTCTGGCACTGTGGGGCCGATCTCGCGCTCGTTCCAGTGACCGCGGCGGTCCTTGACGAGCTGACCGAGTTGCATCATGCCGTAGATCAGGCCTTCCGGACGGGGCGGGCAGCCGGGAATGTACACGTCGACCGGCATGACGCGATCGATTCCCTGAACGACCGAGTAGCTGCGCTTGTAGCGACCGCCCGAGACGGTGCAGTCGCCCAGGGCCACGCACCACTTGGGCTCGGGCATCTGCTCCCACAGCCGGACGAGCGGCCCGGCCATCTTGGTCGTAAGTGTCCCGGCGACGATGAGGACGTCGGCCTGCCGCGGCGAGGCACGGAACGGGAACATGCCCCAGCGGTCCATGTCGTTCTTGCTCGTGGCGGCCGACATCATCTCGAAGGCGCAGCAGGCCAGGCCGGAGAGGAGCGGCCAAAGGCTGTTGGCCCGAATGAGGTCCAGGATGCTGTCGGCGTTCGTGGGAATCACCTGGAGGGCGCCCCAACGGACGGCGTCGTTGCGGCCGGCGTCGGTCTGGCCGAACTCGCGGAGGTGAGTGACGTCGGTCGGCTTGCCGCCGTCGTAGGCGAGTGGATCGGCTGACTGCCAGAACGTGTTCGGGACGACGATCGGAGCGGCCAGCTCTCCGTGAGGGAGTGGAGCGAGCTGGCGGGCCGGCGCCGCCTTCGGGCCGGTCGCGCTGGCCGGGGTCGGCGCCTTCCGCCCCTTCGGCCCGCGATCGACTACCGCCACGTAAGGACCCCCTTCCGCCACGCGTATGCCAGGCCGAGCAGCAGGACGAGAACGAAGGTGCCCATGCTGACCAGGCCGCCCATCAGCAGATCGCGGAAGACGATCGCCCACAGGTACAGGAACACGACCTCCACGTCGAAAGCGACGAACAGGAGGGCATAAACGTAGAAGGAGATGCCGAACCGGCCCCACGTGTCGCCGTAGGTGTCGATGCCGCTCTCATAGGGCACACCCTTGTGGCGGTCGCCGCGGTTGCGGTGCGAGACAAGCCAGCCCAGGCCGAGCACGAGGAATACGAAAGAAACCCCTGCCACCCCCAGGCCGACCACATACCAGATCCCGGTCATCGTTCTCCAGCAGGCCCGTTGCCGGCGGCGGGGATCCGCGGCGTCGGGGTTGAGCGTTGCTCTCAGGCGGGCCGCGGAGCCGGGTTCGATGCCCGCTCCCTCATGGTCCGCGGGAAGTTTACCAGCCGGGCCGCTCCCTGGCCGCCGACCGCCGGCAAGTGGGCGTCGGGCCTCAACGCCGTTCCAGCGTCAGCACTCGGAAGCGGCCCATGTGGCGGGGGTCGAGCATGCGAAGGATGCCGGACCGGGCGCGTGTGTAGTCGGCGAGCGTCAACTCCGGCGATGCCTGCAGCGCTTGCAGCTCCGACTCAAGGCCCGCGGCGACGAGAAACTCCTGCTGGGTCGTGAGTCCCGCGGAGACGAACCCGCGTCGCTCCGCGAGTCGCCCGAGCGCGGTGAAGTCGACGTGGGCGGTGAGGTCGGTCAGGCCCACGTCCGCAAACGGGTCGTCCACGACACGATGGCTGCGATACCCAAGCAACGAACCGGCGAGACGGCGCGGGCCGTACAGCTCGGCCGCGGGGTAGCCGTAGTCGATGACGAGGGCGAAGCCGCGGGCGAGCCGGGCGGCGACATCGTCCAGCCACAGTTCTAGGCCGAGGCAGATCTCCGCGACCTGGCCTTCGGCCAGCTGGCTCGGCTCGATGCCGTCGTCCGCCAGGCGCGCGGCCAGCTCGGGGGTCGAAGGCTCGGCCACGACTTCGGCGAATCGATCGCGCCAGACGACGAACAGCTCGAGCAGCTTGCCGCCGCGGACGACGACGCGGTGGACCGGCAGGGCGTCGAGGAACTCGTTGGCAAGGATGACGCCGACGACGGGCACGGACTCCTCTGAAGCGGGCTCGCCGGCAGAGCCGTCCGGGCTCGAGGAGACCAATCGATCGGCAAGGCCGTTCTCTTCGAATTCCTGGTACAGGTCGGCCAGGCGGTACGGGTTGGACTCGGCCGGCTCGTATCTGATCGAGTGGAGCAGGTCGTCGGACCCGTGGCGGCGAAGGCCGTCGAGGATCGACAGGCCGAGCGTGCCCGATCCGGCGCCGTATTCGATCAGGTCGAAGGGGCTCGGGCGGTCCAGATTCGCCCACATCTCCTCGATCCGGCGGGCGATCGTGCGGCCGAATATGGGATGCGTTTCCGGGGCGGTCAGGAAATCGCCGGCGTCTGTGGGCCGGTCGGCGCGCTGGCGGTAGTAGCCGAGCCGGGGCTCGTACAAGGCGCGCTCCATGAACCGGGCGAACGTGATGCGGCCGTCGGGGGCGCCTTCGATCTCAGTGCGGATCAGGTCGGTGAGCTCGGCCGAGCGGACGGCGGAGTCATCGGCGGGCGACGAAGCGGCGGGCGAAGGTTTGGACGGAGGCCGCGGGCCGGCAGGCGGTTGCTCGGACGACGAAGGACGGCGCTTGGGCGTCATCGCTTCCCCGCACGAACTCGCCTCGCGAGCACGGCTCGCGCCGCGTGCAGGCGCAGTCCGCCGTTCACCGCCGTGTGGCCGCCGAGGAGGATCGGGAGGTCGGACGCGATCGCAGATTCGGTGAGAGCGCGCAGCCACGGATCGGCGATAGTCGCGGGCAGCAGCAGATCCGAGGCGAAGCGATCCTCTGGCGCCGGCCAGGCCGCCTCGTCGGCGCCGTGGCGATGGGCGAGGAGAACGCGCGTGTCGATGACCGCGGCGTCGGCCAGCGTGGCGACGGTGCGGGCGAGGGATTCGGGGCCGTCGCGGTCGAGCAGCTCCCCGAGGACGGAGCGCGGGGGCCGGCATCCGGTGGTGGCTCCCGACTGGGCAAGGCGGCTGGCGGCGCGGAGCCCGCGCTCTTCGACCAGGGCCCGGACGCGGCACGCGACACCGCTCTCCAGCCAGCGCAGCGTGGTGGTGGAGACCCGGCCCGCCACGAGCAGTTCGGCCCGGCGGTTGGTCAGGACGTCGGAGAGTGCCGCGAGCCGCTCGCCGATGAGTGGCGCGGTCGCGTGTAGGTTCTGGGCAGCGTCCGCGACGGCGAGGGACCTGCCGAGGCCGAGCAGCAGGAGATCGAGGGGAGTGTCGACGTCGACGCCCAATCGCCAGCGCGAACGGAGGTCCGTGACGGCCACACCGGCGCGTTCCTCCAGCCATCGGGGAAGGGCGTTGTCGACGGGGAGTGGCGGCAGCTCCGCCAGATCAGCCGCCCGCGAGATCGCCACCACGTCCGCCGAATAGCGGTTGTTCGCGAGGGCGTGCCCGCCCGGCCCCGCCGCGACCTCCACGAAGCGTCGAAGATCCGCGGCCCGCGCCAGGGGGATGCTGCCGGAACCCAGGACGATCAGGCCGCCGGGGGGCATCGCGCTGCCGCGGGCGCCTCCGGTCCGTTCCCGCGTCTCAGCCGCGAGCCGCTCTCCAAATGACAGCCCGTCCGGCGGTCCGGCCACGACCTCCGCTACGTCCGCGCCGGCCGCCACGAATGCCGCACGTTGTCGTTCCGCGAGCGTGTGGCGCGCCTCGGCCAACACACGAACCAGCGGCCCCGCATCTTTGGGGGCTGCGGCGTGGAGAATGAGCACGACCACCGGGCGCACGAGCGGAGTCTAGCCGCGGCTTCGTGGAAACGGCCGGCAGGCGCGCCGACCCCAGCTCAACTAGAGTAGGCGCTACTGAGCCGGGCGGAGGTCGATAGCCGATGCGCATGACAGACCTGAAGACTGGTTGGGCCATCGTCGGGAACGACGGGCGCCCGCTCGGTTCCGTGCAGGCGGTGGGCCAGAACTACGTGCTCGCGTCGAGAGGCCGCCTCGCCGCCCCCCTCTACGTTCCCGCGTCGGCGATCGCCAATGTCGAGCGCGACGTGGTGCACCTCAACCTCGCCAAGCGCGAGGCGGAACAGATGGGCTGGGAGGAGGCGCCACGAGAGTCAGACGCCCCCGAGGCCACAGGGGACAGCGACCTGCTGCATAGACACGTCTGACGGGAAGGCGCCGGGGTAGTCGCAGTCGCGCCGACCTGTAGAGTGGACGCTGTGGGAACGGTTCGGGCGTACATCGGTCTCGGGGCCAACATTGGCGATGCTCGGGCGACGCTGACTGCCACGGTCCACGCCCTGGCAGCCCTGCCCGGCGCGTCGCTCGCCGGCGTCTCGCGCCTGTACGTGACCGCGCCCGTGGAGGTCATCGATCAGCCGGACTTCCACAACGCCGTCGTGGGCCTGGATGTCCCGCCCGGTCCTGGCGCCAACACCGGGCCGATCGCCCTGCTGCTCGCGCTGAAATCGATCGAGCGGGCGTTCGGCCGGCAGGCGAGGGCTCGCTACGGGCCGCGCGAGCTGGACCTGGACCTGCTTCTGTTCGGCGACGAGCGCATGAGCGTGGAGCGTCCGGAGGCAGGCCGCTCGCCGGACCCGGCCAAGGCGTGGCGGCTGCTCGAAGTCCCGCATCCGCAGGTCCACAGCCGCCTCTTCGTCCTGGCGCCGCTCGCGGACCTGGCCCCGGATCTGGTTCCGCCCGGCTGGGACGAGACAGTCGAAGATGCCCGAGTCCGCCAGGAATCGATCGAGGGCGCGTCAGCCGTTCGTCCGCTAGCGGTCTGGGATGGGGCGTCCGGGTCGTGGCCCGGCCCCGCGGAGGGCTCCCCGCCTGATCTCTAGGACTTGACGATGGTCGCCTGCCCGGTGACCGCGTCTACGCTGACCAGGGCGCCGTGCTCGTAGACGTCCGCCTGGGTCGCGCTGGGCACGCCCAGTCCGATCGACCATGCCCACACTTGCGCGTCGCCGGAGCCGTAGTCGAGGCCGAGATCGGCCGACGTCACCATCTCGCCGGGAACGCCGATTGTGGCGATGGCCGTCTCGGTGGCCCGGGCTCGGCCGACGATCGGCGCGGTCAGGTTCAGCTGCGTTCGCAGGTCGACGAACGCGAAAACGGCCCCGGTCGAGGCGTTGACAAGTGCCAGGAACTTAGTCGGGTCGTTCCAGTCCACCTCGTAGGCGGCAACCCCGGCCTGGTGCATGACCCGGACTGACACGGTGAATCCCTCGGTGCTCAGCCCCGTATTGCGCTGGACGAACGCTTCGGCCGCCGTTTGGGCGTCGCCGCTGGTGATCGAGACGGCGTCGTCGTCGGGCATCCGGTCCGTCAGGACGACCTCGAGCACCATGCCCGACTCTGCATCGACGAGCGCCACCGCGTTGGCCGCGGTCGCCTCGTAGAACGGCCTGCCGGCCAGCCCGCCCGCGAGCTGCGCGGTCATGACCGGCACGCCCGCGAACTTGGCTCCGTAGACTGCGGCCTCGTCTGAGGTGACAGGGGGAGGGGTCCAGTTCGGGTCCGGCGTGCTGGTGCAGCCGCAGGTGATGTTGCAGCCACCCACGGAGACGGGCAGTAGTGCCAGCAGCATGGCCCCAACGAGGGTAAGCGCGACTCGTCTCATGCCCACCTCACGTCCGGTCGAGGTCCGATCCCGTCGGGCCCGCCCAGGACGAAGCGTATCCCACGGCGGCGCGACGAAAGAAGCCTGCGCCGTGCTGACCCCCAGATACGCGACTGGGGCGGCAATCCCTTCCGGCACTGTGGGCTCGCCGGTTTGCCGCCCCGCCACGTCCCTCTCGCCCGGCATCCCGGGTTTCCTCTTCCTCCGACCGACCGATCGGCCCGTCAGGTTCCAATCGGCTGTCACCCGTTTATTCGGGCCTGCCGGTCGGATGGATCACTGGCGCCGGGAATCGCTTCGACACCCTCATCGCGGATCGCGGAGGCTTCTCGGGCTAGTGGCGGAAGTGGCGCCGCCCCGTGAAGACCATGGCCATGTGGTGGCGGTCCGCGACCTCGATCGCCATCTCGTCGCGGATCGAGCCGCCCGGCTGGATGATCGCCGTGACGCCTGCCTGGGCCGCGGCCTGGATACCGTCCGGGAACGGGAAGTAGGCGTCGCTCGCCATTACCGCCAGCTTGGCTCGATCGCCGGCTCGCCGCAGGGCGATCTCCACGGACATCTGCCGGCTCGCCTGAGCCGCCCCGATCCCAACCGTGGCGCCGCCTCGGGCGAGGATGATGGCGTTGGAGCGGACGTGGCGAACCGCCCGCCAGGCGAAGAGCAGGTCGGTCAGCTCTTCGAGCGTGGGCCGCCGCCTGGTCACCACCTGGAGTTGCGTCTTGTCGAGACCCAGCTCGTCCTTGGTCTCGACCAGCAACCCGCCGGCGATGCGCTTGAAGTCGAGGTTGGCGATGCCGTAGTCGCGCGGGCCTTCGATCGGGTTGCCGGGGACCGCCAGCAGGGCAAGCTGCGGCTTGTGAGCCAGGATTCCGATCGCGGCCTGGCTGAACGATGGAGCCACGACCGCCTCATAGGAGTTCTCGGCGATCTCGCGGGCCGTCGCGCCGTCCAGCTCGCGGTTGACGCCAACGATCCCGCCAAAGCACGTCGCCGAATCCGTCTCCAGGGCACGGCGGCACGCTTCCACCAGCTCATCCGCGGAGGCGATGCCCACCGGATCGGTGTGCTTGACGATCGCCACCGTGGGCGCCGTGAAGTCGGCGGAGATGGCGTAGGCGGCGTCCAGGTCCAGCAGGTCGTTGAACGACGGCCGCGCTCCCTGCAGCTGAGTGGCATCGGCCAGCGCACCGGCCCGGTGCGTCGTCTCCCGGTAGAAGGCGGCGTGCTGAGTTGGATTCTCGCCGTAGCGCAGGTCGTCCACTTTCTCCAGGACCATCGCCAGCCGTCCCGGGAACATCTCACCCGCGATATTGGACAGATAGGCGGCGATCTCCGCGTGGTAGGCGGCAACGAGACCGTATGCCTCGGCCGCGAGCTTCTGGCGAAGCTCCGCGGAGACGGCTCCTCGCTGGCGGATCTCGGCGATCACCTGGGGGTAGCGGGCCGGGTTGGCCACGGCCGCCACTCCGGCGTAGTTGCGCGCCGCCGCGGCGAGGAGGGCGGCGCCGCCGATGTCGATCATGCCGATGGCCTCGTCGATCGGGATCAGGCGCGCACCAACCTGCGGCGCGAACTGGGCGACGTTGACCGCCACCACGTCGATCAGGCCGATTCCCTGGGCCTTCAGCTCGGCGAGCTGGTCCGGCTGGTCGCGCCGAGCCAGGATGCCGGCGTATATGGACGGGTGGAGGGTCTTGACCTGGCCTCCGGCGATCGGCTCCGCACCGGTCAGCTCGACCACCGATCGGACTTCCAGCCCTTCGCCGGCGAGGGCCTCGCGCGTGCCATCCGTGGCAAAGACCTCGACGCCCAGGGCGAGCAGATCGCGGACGAACGGCCCGATGGCCTCGCGGCTCGCCACCGAGAGCAAGGCTCGCACCGGGCCTACCTCCCTACTGCCTGAGTCCGGACTTCCTGACTCCGGTCTCGCGGGCGCTCCCGGCCGCTTCCGGGACCACGCCTCCTGGTGGCGCTCGGCCTGAGGCGAGTGCTGCGCCAGACCCGTGCCGCCCAGTCTGCCGGATTGGGCCGAGTATAACGCCCGGTCATGGCATACTCCGTAGACGCAAAACCGCAGAGCGCGATAATGCGCACGCCTCGGCCCCGTCTCCGGCTCCGCGCCGATACTCGGCCAGGCGTCGCCGATGGCGCCTATCCAGGTCGATCGACCGCAAACGACTGAAGTCTCGGAGGGTCCGCGTGAACGGCCCGTGGAACCAGCTCAACCTGCTCCTGATCGCCTTCAACGACGGTAACTTCCACCGTCTGTGGACTCCGACCTGGCAGATTTCCATCTTCTTCCTGGTGGCGGTCATCATCTTCTACAACTTCCAAAGCAGGCGATTGCGCGCCTACTCGGTCTTCCTCGACCTCAACGAGTGGCTGATGTGGAGCACGCTCGGCATCTTCGGCCTGCTCGCCATGTTCACGCTCTTCAGCTTCGATTTCCTCTTTGTGCTGCCGACGATGGTCGGTGGCGCCGCCCTGTACCTCTGGATTCGGTTCATTCACTTCCCGCCGCTGATCCGGTCGTACGAGGAGCGGCTGGCCCGCCAGCGCTACTTCCAGCGGTCGCGGACCTCCCATCCGGAGGCCACGATTCGGGCGAAGGCGGCGCCGAAGACCAAGCGCCGCCGCCGGTAGCCGCCACGAAGCCGATCGCGATGCGACCCACTCGGGCCGCGGTCGTGTGGATCTCGCGCCGGCTTGAGTCGTAGCCGCACCCTGCACATGGAGATCCGCCGTTTCGGGATCGGTCACCGCAGGCCTGAGGGTCCTCCGGGGACGCGCGGCGTGGAGTCGACGCCTCTGCACGGCGACGAGCGCGGAGTCGTCACCGAGCTGGCGTTCAAACCCGGCGCCGCGATCGCCCCGCACACCAACTCGAACCTGACCTACCTCCTGGTCATCGAGGGCGGCGGCTTCGTCCAGGTGGGCGAGGAGCGGACGCGAGTCGCCGCGGGCGAGGCGGTCGTCTGGCCGCCGGACGTCGTGCACGCGGCGTGGACGGAGCTGACTCCGATGCGTGCGATCGTCGTCGAGTTTGCGGCGCGGTCGGGCAATGTCGTGGCCGGACCGGCACCGGCGGAGGGTGAATCGCCCGCGTCCCCTGAGCGGGGACTGACAGCCGAAGGCTCACTGGCTCCTGCCCTGGTAGTCCTGCCACCCGATCGCGAGTCGCCCGAGAAGGAGCCCTGGTAAGCGGGGTTCAGTCGAGCGGACGTGACAGCAGCAAGCGATCCTCGCCGCGGGCCTGGATGCGCCGGTCGAGTGCCAGATCGGTGAAGCCGTTGGAGCGAAAGAACGTGCGTGCGGCGACGGACGAGGGGTGGATCGCGGCGTCACCCAGGGTCCAGGCCAGGAGCCTGGTGCTGCCGGCCGCGTGTGCAGCCGCGGCGATCGAGTCGGTCAGGCCACGGCCGATGCCGCGGCCTCGGAGGCTCGGGGCCACGGCCAGGAGCGTCATCTCCGCGGGGCGCCCGCCGTCCGGGAGGGTGAGGCCGTCGAATCCCCGCGGGTCTGCCGCCGTGCGCGGCCGATCCCAGGGCGCCCAGCTGGCCAGGCCGGCTATTCGCCCGGCTGCCTCGGCCAGGAGAAGCTCCGAGGCGGGAGGAAGGGCGTGCTCCAGCTCCGGGGCCAGCGCATCCATGAAGGCGGTGATGGCCGATCGATCGTCCGCCGTGACGGTTCGCACGTTCGCCTGGATTTCCGGCTGCGCCGGTTCGGCCGCCGGTCGGCTCGTTTCCGTCTCGTCCGCCAGCAGCGCACCGAGCTGCCCGAGCATTCGAGCCGTGGCGCCCCAGACACGCTCGCCTTCGACCGGGTAGACGCCGAACCGTATCAGTCGCTCGCGGATCGTTCGTTCCTCGAGCTCCACAGGGGCGTCCGGCAGGAACGCCTCGACCGGCGCCTCGATGATGCGTGCCACCTCGCCCGGCGCCGCGTGGGACTCCGGTCGTCGCACCGCGAGCGCGACTACGGGCGTGATTCGGAACCCAGAGACGGTAAGGGCGAAGACCTCCAGGCCGCCGGTCACACGTAGCCCACATGCCTCCGGGTCCAGCCCGACCTCTTCGGCCGCCTCTCGCAGGGCCGTGGCCACCGGGTCCGCGTCGTCCGGGTCGGCCGATCCGCCGGGGAAGCTCACCTCTCCGGCGTGGGTGCTCAGGTGGGGGACCCGGGCCGTCAGCAGGACGCGGGCCTGGCCTTCGTCGTCCGGGAAGAGCAATACCAGCACGGCCGCCGGCCGGCCGCGGCGGGATTCCTCAGCCGGGAAGAGCGCCTCGGGCGAGTCGAGCCGAATCGGCGTCAAGATCGCCGGCGCGGCGGGAAACTCTCTCGGCAACGCCGCCGCCCGCTCCGCAACCAGCTCGAATCTCACGGGGCCAATCTACCCCCGCCCGACCGCTCGTGCGCCGGAGCTCACTCAGCGGTCCGCTGCCTCTAGTTGACCCTCTTGGGGCCCTCGTCCTCGGGTTTGCCGGGGGTCCAGATGCGGTCCACCGCCGCCGCCACGCCGGCGGGCTCCCGCGCCGCTCTCTTGCGGGCGTCGCGCCGGTCGCCGGCATCCGCGACGACCGTGGCTTCGCCGGAGCGGAAGACCAGCACGCCGCCGATCGCGTCCGCGTCGGCCACGACAGACGACCCGGGTTTGAACTCGGCCCGAAGCAATGCCCGGGCCAGCGGGTTCTCCACTAGCCTCTGGATGGTGCGCTTCAGCGGCCGCGCCCCGTACGCCGGATCGGTCCCTTCGCGGACGATCAGCGAGCGTGCCGCCGGAGTCAGCTCCAGGGTGATCTCTTGACCCGCCAGGCGCCGTTGCAGGTCCGCCACCAAGAGGTCCGTGATGGCCGCAAGGTCGGCGTCGGTAAGGCCGTGGAAGACGATCACCTCATCGATCCGGTTGAGGAACTCCGGCCGGAACTGGACCCGGAGCGCCTCGGTGATCTGCCGTTTCATCTGGTCGTAGGCCGACGCGTCGGCCCGACGCGCCTCGTCGCCCGCGTCGCCGCGCTCGGTGAAAGCTGAGATGAACTGCGACCCGACGTTGCTGGTCATGATCAGCACCGTGTTCCGGAAGTCCGCGGTTCTGCCCTGGCCGTCCGTCAGCCGTCCGTCGTCGAGGACCTGGAGCAGGATGTTGAAGACGTCCGGGTGGGCCTTCTCGATCTCGTCGAGCAGGACAACCTGGTAGGGCCGGCGCCGAACTGCCTCGGTCAGCTGTCCGCCCTCCTCGTAGCCGACGTATCCGGGAGGCGCGCCCACCAGCCGCGAGACGGAGAACTTCTCCATGTACTCGCTCATGTCGATGCGGACCATCGCCGCATCGTCGTCGAAGAGGAACTCTGCCAGCGCCCGGGCCAGCTCGGTCTTGCCCACGCCGGTGGGCCCGAGGAACAGGAACGAGCCGATCGGCCGGCGCGGGTCTTTGAGACCCGCCCTGGCACGGCGGACCGCGTCGGAGACGGCCTGGATCGCCTCTTCCTGGCCCACCACGCGCTTGTGCAGCCGCTCTTCCATCTGGACGAGCTTGGCCGTCTCGCCCTCCAGGAGCTTGGTCACCGGCACGCCCGTCCATGCGGCCACGATCTCGGCGATGTCGTCCGCGTCGACCTCTTCCTTGAGCAGCCGGTCCGGACCGGAGAGCGCGGCGATGGCCGCTTCCTGCTCCTTCATCCGCTGCTGCAGCTCGGGCAGCTTGCCGTACTTGAGCTGGGCGGCGGTGCCGTAGTCGGTCTCGCGCTCAGCCTGGTCGATGCGAACCTGCAGGGCTTCGATCTCCGACTTTGTCGTCCGAATGGCGGAGATCGCGTCCTTCTCGGCCGACCAGCGCTGCTTCATGGCCATGGCTTCCTCGCCGATCTCGGCCAGCTCGCGCTCCAGGGCCGCCAGGCGGCTCTTGGAGGCCTCGTCCTTCTCCTTGCGCAGAGCCTCGCGTTCGATCTCGAGCTGGATGCGCCGTCGCTCGAGTTCGTCCAGCTCGATCGGCATCGAGTCGATCTCCATCCGCAGCCGGCTGGCGGCTTCGTCCATCAGATCGATCGCCTTGTCGGGCAGGAAGCGTTCGGTGATGTAGCGGTTGGAGAGAGTGGCCGCGGCCACCAGGGCCGAGTCGGTGATGCGGACGCCGTGGTGGACCTCGTACCTCTCGCGCAGGCCGCGCAGGATCGAGATCGTCTCCTCGACTGACGGCTGGTCGACGACGACGGGCTGGAAGCGTCGCTCCAGGGCGGCGTCCTTCTCGATGTGCTTGCGGTACTCGTCCAGGGTCGTGGCGCCGATGGTGTGGAGCTCGCCCCGGGCCAACATCGGCTTGAGCAGGTTGGAGGCGTCCATGGCGCCCTCGGCCGCGCCGGCCCCCACCACCGTATGTAACTCATCGATGAAGAGGATGATCCGGCCTTCCGAGTCCTTGATCTCCTTGAGAACGGCCTTCAGGCGCTCTTCGAACTCGCCGCGGTACTTGGCTCCGGCGATGAGCGAGCCCAGATCCAGAGCGATGACCTTCTTCTCCTTGAGCGTCTCGGGAACGTCGCCACGGACGATGCGCTGGGCCAGCCCCTCGACCACGGCGGTCTTGCCGACGCCCGGCTCGCCGATCAGCACCGGGTTGTTCTTGGTGCGGCGCGACAGGACCTGGATGACCCGACGGATCTCCTCGTCGCGGCCGATGACCGGGTCCAGCTTTCCGGCGCGCGCCTCGGCGGTCAGGTCGCGGCCGTACTTCTCGAGGGCCTGGTACGTGGCTTCCGGATTGGGGCTGGTCACACGCTGGCCGCCTCGGACGCCCGCCAGGGCCTGCAGGATCGCCTCCTTGGTGGCGCCGTTGCGGTCCAGGAGCTGCTGGGCCTCTCCGCCACCCTCGGCGACGGCCACGAGCAGATGCTCGGTGGAGACGTAGTCGTCCCGCAGTCGGCGGGCCTCGTCCGCGGCACGCTCGATGGCGCGCTTGAACCGGGGGTCCGCGGACATGGAGCCGCCCTGGATCTTCGCCCGCTTACCCAGGATCGCGGCCAGCTCGTCGCGGAAGGCGGGCACGTCTACGCCCAGGCGCCGCAGCGTCTCCGACGGGATGCCGTCGTCCGCTTCGACGAGCGCGGCAAGGAGGTGCTCCGAATCCAGGACGGGGCTCTGCAGCTCCTCCGCCATGCGTTGTGCGGCGACGATCGATTCCTGGGCCTTCTGGGTGAATTGGTCGAGGTTCATGGACTTCTCTCAGGTCTTTCGCGGATTCGGCTGGACGATCTGGCGCAGGAATTCCTCCGCGGCTTTGCGCTGCCGGCCTTCCAGCCTGCCGGGCAGCACGACCTTCGACTTGACGTAGAGGTCGCCCGTGCCCTCGCCTTTGAGACGCGGCATCCCCTTGCCGGCAAGGCGGAAGGTCTGACCCGGCTGCGTGCCGGATGGAATGGTGAGAAGAACCCGACCGGCCAGGGTCTCCACCTCGACCTGGCCGCCGAGCAGCGCCTCCTGGAGCGTGATTGGCACCTCACGAGTGAGATCGGCGCCATTTCGGCTGAAGACCCGATGAGGCCGGACCTTGGCGATGAGGTACAGGTCGCCCGCGCCCTCGCCGGTTCCGGCCTTGCCGCTGAACCGGATCTTGCTGCCCGTCTCGACACCGGCCGGTACCTTGACCTCGAGGCGCCGATCGCCGACCTGGACGAGCCGCGACGAACCGTGGAACGCTTCCTCCAGGCTCAGGTCTACCTCTGCCTCCACGTCCTGGCCTTTGTGGGCGCCGCGGTTCCGACCGGCGGCAGCGGCCCCTTGGGAGCCTGAGCCGTGGCCGGCGCTGTTTCTGCCGGCCTCCGCCGCCCCCGCTCCTTCGAAGCGCAGCTGCGAAAGGATGTCTTCGAAGCTGCCGCCCGAGCGGCGGCCACTGCCGGAGCCGGTCCTGGTCCGGGTTGTCGCGGTCGCCTGGGCGGGATCGGCCCCGCCGCCGCCGAAGAAGACCCGGAAGAAGTCGGAGAAGCCCTCCGCGTCCGCTCCGTGGAACTCGTAGCGGATGTTGCCCCCGCCCTGCTGCGCATAGCCGGCGAACGGACCGCCCGGACCGAACGGGCTCCCGCTCAGCGGGTTGCCCGCCGCCCCGAACGGGCTGCCGGCCGCTCCGGCTCGCGCGTACTGCTCCCAGTTCGCGCCGAGCATGTCGTACTGGCCGCGTTTCTGCGGATCGGCCAGGACCTCGTGGGCCTCGTTGACTTCCTTGAACCGGCTCTCCGCGGTCTTGTCGCCGGGGTTTCGGTCGGGGTGAAGCTCGCGGGCCAGCCGCCTGTACGCTTTCTTGATCTCTGCCGGAGTGGCTTTTCGATCCACACCGAGCGTCTTGTAGTAGTCCTTGTACTCCACCGACGGCCTCCCCGTAGCCGCTTTGCCTCGGGTCGTCGCCGAGGCACTACCGGCCTATGAGCGTCGGCCGGCGTTTCCGCCGGCCGGGCTCTCGACTCTTCAGTTTGACCACAGGCGGGCCGTTCCCGCCTATGCCATCGCCGGCGGCTGATCTCCCGGAGGTGGCGGGAACCCGACGCGGACCCGGCCTTCGGCCTCTGGCTCCGCATCCGGCCCCTTGTCGCCCTCCGACTTGCCCGGTCTGGCGGTGAGCGGCGTCGGCTTGTGCCGGAGGGCCGCCTCGAGCACCTGATCCATGTTCTCGACCGTGATGAGCTTGATCTGCTTGCGGATCTCTTCCGGGATGTCTCGCAGATCCTTCTCGTTCTTCTTCGGCAGGATGACGATCTTGGCGCCCGAGAGGTGCGCGGCCAGGATCTTGCTCTTGAGCCCCCCGATCGGCAGGACTCTGCCGCGGAGCGTGATCTCACCCGTCATGGCCACGTCCTTTCGGACGGGGGTGCAGGTGAAAGCGCTGATCATGGCCGTGGCCATGGTGATTCCCGCCGATGGGCCGTCCTTGGGGATGCCGCCGGCCGGCACGTGAATGTGCAGGGTGTTCTTCTCGAAGACCTCGCGCTTGATGCCGAGATCCGCGGCGTGGGCGCGTATCCAGGAGAGGCCGGCCCGAGCCGACTCGCGCATCACCTCGCCGAGCTGGCCGGTGAGGATGAAGTCCTCCTTGCCTTCCATGAGCGTGACTTCGATGGCGATCACGTCGCCGCCGACCTCGGTCACGACCAGGCCGGTCGCCGCGCCTATCTGGTCTTCTGATTCCAGTTCGCCGTACTCGAAGCGCTGCGGGCCGAGGTACTCGGACAGCCTCTTGACGTCGACGACGGTCTTGCGCTTGCGACCCTCGGCCACTGCCCGGGCCACCTTGCGCATTACGTTGGCGATCTCGCGCTCGAGATTGCGGACGCCGGCTTCGTGGGTGTAGGAGCGGACGAGCTCGACCATCGCTTCGTCGGTGATGGCGATGTTCTTCTCGGTGAGGCCATGGTTCTTCACCTGCTTGGGGATGAGGAACCGCTTGCCAATCTCGATCTTCTCCTGCTCCGTGTAGCCGGGCAGCTGGATGACTTCCATCCGGTCGCGCAGCGCAGCCGGGATCGGGTCGAGCAAGTTGGCCGTGGTGATGAAGAGCACCTTGGTGAGGTCGAACGGCACCTCCAGGTAGTTGTCCTGGAAGGTGTTGTTCTGCTCGGGGTCGAGGACCTCCAGCAGGGCCGAACTCGGATCGCCACGGAAGTCCATGCCGATCTTGTCGACCTCGTCGAGCATGAAGACCGGGTTGTTGGAGCCTCCGGTCTTTATGCTCTGGACGATCCGGCCGGGCAGCGCGCCGATGTAGGTGCGCCGGTGACCGCGGATCTCGGCCTCATCGTGGATGCCGCCCAGGCTCATACGGACGAACTTGCGGCCCATAGCCCGGGCAATGCTCCTGCCCAGCGACGTCTTGCCGACACCGGGCGGTCCGACGAAGGCGAGGATGGGACTGCGCAGCGTCTCGGCCAGGCTCCGAACGGCCAGGTACTCCAGGATGCGCTCCTTGACCTTCTCCAGGCCGTAGTGGTCCTCGTCGAGGATCTTGGCCGCGGACTTGATGTCCAGGTTGTCCGGCGTGGAGACGTTCCATGGCAGCGCGATGAGCCAATCGACATAGGTTCGGATGACGCCGACCTCGGGCGAGGCCGACGGGATCCGGCTCATGCGGTCGATCTCCTTGAGCGCCCGACTCTTGACTTCTTCGGGCATTCCGGCCGACTCGACCTTCTCGCGTAGCTCGTTGATTTCGGCCTGCTGCGGGTCGTCTTCGCCGAGCTCGCGCTGAATGGCCTTCAATTGCTCGCGCAGGATGTACTCGCGCTGGGTCTTGTCCATCTCGGACTTGACCTCGGACTGGATCTTGCCCTTCAGCTCGAGGATCTCGATCTGGCGGCTCAGGAACGCGGAGACGATCTTGAGGCGCTCCAGGACGTCGGTCGTCTCGAGGATCTCCATGCGCTGCTCGGTGGAGAGGTCCGGACTGTACGCGACCATGTCGGCCAGCAGTCCCGGCTGGCTGATGTTGCGCGCGGCGACGGCCGCCTCCGGCGGTATCGGAGCGCCGCTGGCCACGTACTGCTCGATCTGGGCCTGGACCGTCCGCATCAACGCCTGGACTTCGATGCCGTCCGGCGTGACGTCCGCGATCTCCTCGGCCCGGATGATGATGTACGGGCTCGTCTGGGCGAAGCCGATCACCCGTAGCCGCGTCTGGCCCTGGACGATGGCCCGGACAGTGCCGTCCTGGAGCTGGACCACCTGGGCGATCTTGGCAAGCGTGCCGACTTCGTACAGCTCCGAAGGATCCTCGATCTCTTCGCGTTCGGCCTGCCTCTGGGTCACGAGGGCTATCGGGCCGCTCAATTCGACGGCGGCGTTGAGGGCGGCGACGCTCTTCTCGCGGCCGACCTGGAGCGGCACGATCATCTCGGGGAATATGACCGTCTCGCGCAAGGCAACGAGCGGCAGCTCGCGGACTATCGGCACCGGGACGCGCACGTCAGCTTCGGCTGAAGCCTCGTCAGTCGAAGCTGAAGCCTCGTCTTCGGAGTCCTGCTCCTGGATCTCAATTCTGATTTCGTGGGTTTGCTGCTCGTCGTCCTTCTCGGCCGGCCGGTCAGTCATTGGAATCTCCTGATCGAGTCGTGGTCACGCGGGTGGCCACTATACGTGTAATGGGCCGAGCGGCCGGCGTAACCGACCGCTCATCCTGGCCGGCGATCCGGCTTTCGTGCGACCCGTAGTGCCCATCCTCCTCGGTAGAGGTTTCGGCGACTCGGCGCGTTGGAGTCTCGGTGGATTCACCCGTTTGTTGTCCGAGCGCAGCAGCGGCCGCGCTGGCCTCACGGGCCTGGTTCTCGTCGAAGAGGGCCTCCAGAATTCGGGTTCCGAGTCTCTCCTCGATCTCGAATAGAAGGCGCACCCCGGCCAGATTGACACCTCGCTCTTGAGTGAGGCGCCTGATCCACAGGATTCGTCGGATGTCATTCTCGGAGTAGAGACGGATGTTCGTGGGTGTCCGGGCGGGCGCCACCAGCCCTTCGTCTTCGTAGATCCGGAGCGTTCG
>DATEXG010000094.1:0-5979 GCA_035257225.1 Candidatus Limnocylindrales bacterium | reverse complement strand
GCCTTGGTGGCCGTGGGGATGTACGGGCCGCTGTAGACGCCGGTGCTGGGATTGTTCAGGGGATACAGCCTGGCCGGAGCCTCCCTGACTGGGATCGAGGCGAGGTAGTGAGCGGGCAGGACCGGCGAGAACAGGTTGAGGTAGCCCTCGTACACACTCGAGTAGGGGACCACGCAGCTCGTGCCGATTCCGCCGTCGATGCCGGATATGTCCTCCCAGCCGGCGGTTCCGCTGGCGAGTCCGGCGTTGGCCGGATCCCTGTTCCACGTCCAAGTCGCCTTGAGGTCGTCGCAGTTGATAGGCTCGCCGTCCGACCACTGCATGCCGGACTTGAGCTTCCAGGTCACGTTCATGCCGGCGTCCTTGAGAACGACGCCGCCGTTGTCGAGGGTCGGGACGTCCTGCGCCAGGTCCGGGGCGTAGCGCAGGTCGGGGGTGACGGTGAGCAAGCCATCGAACATGCTGGCCGCGACCTCGAAGTCGGACCCGAGGCGCGCGAAGTAGGGCACCAAGGTATCCGGATACTGCCATTCGGCGAGAACGATCTTGCCGCCGGTGGCGGCGGCGGGCGTGGCCCTGTAGGCAGAACCCGTCAACAGTGCCTTCGTCGGCGTCGGTGAGGCAGCGGGAGTGACTGCAGTCTGGGTGGGCGAGGCCACCGTCGAGGGCGCGAGCGTCCTCGTCGATGGCGAACAGGCGCTGGCGGCCAGGACCGCAACCGCGAGTACGCCGCCTAGACGCTGACGCATCCGCGCGCCTCCCTAACCGTGCTTCAGTCCGGACAGGGCATCTGGCTGCCGGTCATCGCCCGCCATCTGAGGTTGGGCTGGCGCGCGGCGGTCGTCTCGTCCAGTCGACGCACGGGGGTCTCGTGGGGAGCCGAATGCAGCAACTCCGGGTCGTCGTGAGCCTCGGCGACGATGCTCCGAAGGGCCTCCACGAACGCGTCGAGCGTCTCGAGCGCCTCGGTTTCGGTCGGCTCGATGAGGAGAGCCTCCTCCACGGTCAGAGGGAAGTAGATCGTGGGCGGGTGGAAGCCGTAGTCGATGAGCCGCTTGGCCACGTCGAGCGTGCGAATCCCCGTCTCCGACTTGAGCGTCGCCGCCGAAGCCACGAACTCGTGCATGCAGTGCCGCTCGAACGGCACGTCCAGAATGCCGGCCAGACGGGTCTTGAGATAGTTGGCCGCAAGAACGGCGTCATCGCTCACTTCGCGAAGCCCTTGAGCGCCGTGGGCACGAATGTAGGCGTACGCCCGGACCAGGACGCCGGTGTTGCCGACAAAGGCCCGCATCCGCCCGATGCTGTGCGCCCGCTCTCCGGGGCGCTCCAGACGGAACTTCCCGTCCGACTCGCGGAGAACCCGGGGCGAGGGCAGGAACGGCATTAGCTTCTCCCCCACCCCGACCGGCCCCGCACCGGGCCCGCCTCCGCCGTGGGGCGTGGCGAACGTCTTGTGGACGTTGAAGTGCATCACGTCGAAGCCGGCTTCGCCGGGCTTGAAGCGGCCCATTATGGCGTTCAGGTTCGCGCCATCCATGTAGGCCAGGGCGCCGACCGCATGGACGGCCTCCAGCAGCTCGCACAGCCGCGACTCGAAGAGGCCGAGCGTCGAGGGGTTGGTGATCATGACGGCGGCCGTGCGCGGCCCGAGGGCCGCAGTGAAGGCCGCGATGTCGACGCCGCCGTCGGGAGCGGAGGGGATGGTGACCGTGCTGAAGCCGGCCATCGAGGCGGTCGCGGGGTTGGTGCCGTGGGCCGAGTCCGGGACGAGAACCTCCGTCCGCTCGAAGTCGCCCCGGCTGTGGTGGTAGGCCCGGACCATCAGGATTCCGGTGAGCTCGCCCTGGGCGCCGGCCGCCGGCTGAAGCGTCACGGCCTTCATTCCGCCGATCTCGGCGAGCGCCTGCTCGAGTTCCCACAAGAGCTGCAGCGTGCCTTGAGCCAGCTCATCCGGAGCCAGCGGGTGCAGGGACGCGAAGCCCGGTAGCCGAGCGGCCCATTCGTCGATCTTGGGGTTGTACTTCATGGTGCACGAGCCCAGCGGATAGAAGCCGGTGTCGACGGAGTAGTTGAGCTGGGAGAGGTGGACGTAGTGGCGGGCCAGCTCCGGTTCCGAAACCTCCGGCAGCCGGGGCCCCTGCGCGCGCAGTCGATCGGCCGGAATGCGGGCCAGGGCGTCCTTCGGCGGGTGCGGAATCTTCCCACCGCCGCGCCCGGGTCGGGACCGCTCGAAGAGGGTGGGGCCGAGGCGAGGGCCGGCGGCGGTCATCGGGCCGCCTCCCCGGCTGAGCGACCGGTCGAGCCGGTAGGCCGGCCTCCGCCCAGACCCTCCAGGCTCAGTTGTCGTCCACGCTCTATCTCATCGCCCAGCGCCTGGCCGAAGAGGGCGATCTCGGCAGGCTTCGTGACTTCCGTCGCGCAGACCAGAAGGGCGTCGGCGAGTGTCGGATCAGCGGGCTCTATCCGAGCTAGAGGAAGCCCGGCCAGGACGCCCCGGTCCAGGAGGCGCCGATGGACCTCGCCGGCATTGGGGACTCTGACGGCGAACTCGTTCAGGTACGGCCCGGGATGGAGCCGCGGGGCTCCCGCCTCTGCCAGCGCGCGCTCCAGCTCCGCGGCGCGGGCTGCCCCGAGAGCGGCCACGTCTCGCAGCCCGTGAGGCCCGATCGAGGCCAGGTAGATGGCCGCGGCCAGGGCGCACAGCGCCTGGTTGGTGCAGATGTTGCTGGACGCCTTCTCGCGGCGGATGTCCTGTTCCCGCGCGCGGAGGGTCATCACGAAGGCGCGCCGGCCGTCGACGTCGGAGGTCATGCCGACGAGCCGGCCCGGTATCTGCCGAACCAGGGCTTCTCGGCAGGCCAGGATCCCCAGATACGGCCCGCCGAATGCCAGCGGAATACCGAGCGACTGCCCCTCTCCAGCTGCGATGTCGGCGCCGTACTCCCCGGGCGACGCCAGAACGGCCAGCGACACCGGCTCCACGACGGACACGAAGAGCGCGCCGGCGGCATGGGCCACGCTGCCGATCTCGGCCATGGGCTCGAGCAGGCCGAGGAAGCTCGGGTTCGCGACAACAACTCCGGCGACGGGGCGGTCCGCGTCGGCCAGCATCCGTTCCAGGGCCACGAGATCGGTCGTTCCGGCAGCCGGGCCGTCGGCGACGAGGGGAATCTCGTCCGCTTCGAGCGATGCCCCGCCGAAGTAGGTGCACACGGTCTGGCGGTAGTGCGGGTGCACGCCGCGACTGATCAGGATCCGCTGGCGACGCGTCGCCCGACAGGCCATCAGGGCGCTCTCGGCCGTGGCCGTCGCGCCGTCGTAGTGCGACGCGGAGACCACATCGAGACCGGTCAGCTCGGCCAGAAGCGACTGGTACTCGTAGATCGTCTGAAGGGTGCCCTGGCTGATCTCGGGCTGGTAGGGCGTGTAGGCGGTGTAGAACTCGCCGCGGAGCAGAAGCTGGTCTACGACGGCGGGAACGAAGTGGCGGTACGCCCCCGCACCGAGGAAGCTGACCAGGTCGACGCGGTTGCGATCGGCCAGCGTGCGCAGCCAATCCGACAGATCGACCTCCGACTCGGGCCCCGGCAGCTTCAGGCCTGACGCCCGCAGCGAAGGCGGAATGTCGGCGAAGAGGTCGTCCACGGAGGCGACGCCGATCGCGGCCAGCATCGACGCGCGATCCTCGGGCGTGTGCGGTCCGTAGGCCATCGACTCAGCTCCCTTCTGGGTTCATCAGGTGGGGCATGCGGGGCGCAACCCTGTCTCGCGGAAGGACGTCACTCTTCCTGAGTCAGCTCCTCGTAGGCGGCCGGCCCGAGCAGCTTGCCCAGCTGACCGCTGTCGGAGAGGTGGATCCGGACGATCCAGCCGGCCCCGAACGGTTCGCTGTTCAGCAACTCAGGACGAGTGCCGAGCTCGGCGTTGGTCTCCACGACGTCGCCGCCGACCGGCGCGAACAGATCGCTCACGGCCTTGACCGACTCGATCACGCCCACGGGGGCGAACTGGTCCACTTTCCGGCCGATCTCGGGGAGCTCGACGAAGACGATGTCCCCCAGCTGCTTGGCCGCGTAGTCGGTGATCCCCACCGTGGCCAGATCGCCCTCGACCCGGATCCACTCGTGCTCTTTCGTGTATCGCAGATCCTGGGGCACCATAGCCTTCAATTCCTCCTACGCCCGATCGCCTACCCTGTCGTCCCTGCTCGGGGCCGCAGGTCGAGTTGCCCTTGAGCCCGCTGTCTGCGAAGCCTGCGACGGCCTAGGTTGGCCGCCGGTAGAAGGGCAGTGGCACAACCTCGGCTGGGACTCGCTGGTCGCGGATGCGGACGGCCAATATCGTACCGGGCCCGGCGTCGGATGGCGTGACGTAGGCCATCGCGATCGGCTCGCCGAGCGTGGGCGAGAGAGTGCCGCTCGTGACGACGCCGACGCGACGGTCTCCGGCAAAGACCTCGTAGCCGTGGCGGGCGATCCCCCGACCTCGGACGATCAGTCCGACGAGCTGCTTGCGCGGACCATCGGTCGCGGCCTTTTCCAGCGCTTCCCTGCCGACGAAGTCCCCGGCCTTCTCCAGATGGACCACGCGCCCGAGGCCGGCCTCGAAGGGCGTCGTGTCCGGCCCGAGCTCGTTGCCGTACAAAGGCATCCCCGCCTCGAGTCGGAGGGTGTCCCGGGCGCCGAGTCCGACCGGCACCACACCCGCGGACTCGCCCGTCTCCATGAGCACGTCCCAGATCCGGCCGGCATTCGCCACGTCCACGAAGATCTCGAACCCATCCTCGCCGGTGTACCCGGTCCGGGCCACCGTTGCGGCAATGCCCGCTACCTTGCCCTCGGCTATGCCGTAATAGTGCAGCCCGTCGGGCGCCACGTTCGTCAGCGGCGCCAGGATTCCGAGGGCGCGCGGACCCTGTATCGCGACGAGCGCCGTGGCCAGGGAGCGGTCGTCCAGGACCACGCTAAAGCCGGCCAGCCGCTCGGCCAGGGCATCGCTCACGGCGCCGGCGTTGGAGGCGTTGGCGACCACCATGAACCTCTCGTCGGCCAGCCGATAGACGATCAGGTCGTCCAGGATCCCGCCGTCGGGGAAACAGATCATCGAATACTGCGCGCGCCCGACCTTCAGGCTCGCCGGATCTGTCGTCAGGGCATGGCCGAGCGACGCGGCCGCCTCGGGACCTTCTACGAGCAACTCACCCATGTGAGAGAGGTCGAAGAGGCCGGCTCTGGATCGCACGGCCCTGTGCTCCTCGAGGATCCCGGCGTACTGCAGAGGCATGAGCCAGCCTCCGAACTCCACGATCCGCGCCCCGAGAGCCTCGTGCCGACCGGCCAGGGGCGTGGCGAGCGGCGCCTCGTGTGTCTGGGCCATCGGAATCGACCTCCGGTCGTAGTCATCGGTGCGCCGGCCGCGAGTCGCGGCCGGATCTGTCTAGCGGGACGCGAAGATCAAGTGGCTGCCTGTTCGAGCCGGCTGGCCGCCAATCCCACGAGCGAACGCTCCGTCTCGAAGGATAGAAGCCCCGGGGCTTCCTGGAAGGCGATCCACCGGACCTCCTCGAACTCGTGGTCGTGGTCCTCGAGCCCGCCTCCGGTGGCTTCCATCATGAAGTAGTGGACCGTCTTGTGGATCCTGATGCCTCGCTGGACGAAGGTGTACCTGATGGCGTCCAGGGGTGACGTGATGCGAACGGTCAGGCCGGTCTCCTCGCGGACTTCGCGCAGAGCGGTCTCCTCGAGGGTCTCGCCCGGAATCGGAGTGCCCTTTGGCAAGGTCCAGGTCTGGCCGTCCTTCTCGCGCCTGCGGCGACCGACCACGAGTTGCGGGATCGCGTCCTGGTAGCGAACCACGATGCCGCCGGCCGACGTCGCGGTGGCGCTGCTCAGCCTCGCCACGGAGCCGGCGCGAGGCTCGACCGTCGGTCGGCCTGCGGCCGCCCGACGCCCGCCCAGTGGATCGTTACGGCGGCTC
>DATEXG010000093.1:0-5230 GCA_035257225.1 Candidatus Limnocylindrales bacterium | reverse complement strand
GGCGGGTCCCGGCGGAAACCTGGACGAGCCGGTCGACGGAGACGGCGCTCTTCTCTCCGTCCAGGATCGCCTGACCTTCGCCCTGGACGAAGACCAGCACCTGGTCCACATCGGGGTGGACCTCACTGCCGATCTCGCCGCCCGGCGGAATGCTCATCACGACGACCTGGGTCTTCGGTCCGGTTGCCAGGACCTCGCGGAAGTAGGTGTTTGCCTTCGCCAGCTTGACGATGTCCTGGTTGAACGCCATGTCTCGCCTCTCCTTCGGTGCGCTCCGCTCGGCCGGTCAGTCGACCAGCGTCTGGGATTGCTCGCGCATGAACTGCTGGACGTAGTAGAGACCGCCGGATGCCTTGCCGGTGGTGCCGGAGCCCTTCCAGCCGCCGAAGGGCTGGATTCCGGGCCACGCGCCCGTGGTGGCGCCGGCGCGTCGGTTGATGTAGATGACGCCGGCCTCGATCGCCTCCTCGAAGCGGGCGACCTCCTCGCGATCTTCGCTGAAGAAGCCCGCCGTCAGGCCGTAGATCGTGTCGTTGGCGCGCTCGAAGGCTTCGTCGAGCGACTCGACGGGAGCCACCGCAACGAGGGGAACGAACAGCTCATCGGACCAGATGCGGTGCTCGGCCGGAAGATCGACGACGATCGTTGGGCTCACGTACAGGTTGCTGGGGTAAGCGGGGCCGCTCAGCCACTCGCCGCCGAAGAGGATCCGTCCGTCGCGGCGGGCTTCGGCGACGGCGGCCTCGTACTTGGCCAGGGCCTCCGCGTTCACGAGCGGCCCGAGCCAGTTGCGGCGGTCGGTTGGGTCGCCGATGGTGATCGCCTTTGTCTTGGCCACGAACTGATCGAGGAACGCTTCGTAGACCGCGGCCTGGACGTAGACTCGGCTGCAGGCCGAGCACTTCTGGCCCCCATACCCGAAGGCCGATCGCATCACGCCCTCGGCGGCCTCTTCGAGATCCGCCCGCGCGCTGACGATAGCCAGGTTCTTGCCGCCCATCTCGACGATGACCGGCTTGGGATAGCGCCGGCTGAACTCCTTGAAAACGTGGTTGAAGCCGATCTCGAACGAGCCGGTGAAGAGCAGGCCGTCGATCCCTTCGTTCTCCTGCAGTTCGGCGCCGACCACCGCGCCCGGCCCGCTGACCATGTTGAAGACGCCACGTGGGAGGCCGGCCAGGTCCGCGATCTCGGCCAGCTTCACGCCGCACAGCGGGGCATCGCTGGAGGGCTTGTAGACCACAGCGTTGCCGGCCGCAAGCGCCCCGCCGGCCGGCCCACCGGATAGGGCCATCGGAAAGTTGAACGGGCTGATGACCGCCCAGACGCCGTGCGGCTTGAGCACTGACCGGGTGTGGACGGTCGAGTCGCCGAGGTTGCCCATCGGGCGGTCGAAGCCGTCGTTGGCCTCGATCTGGTCGCAGTAGTAGCGGATCAGGTCCGCCGTCTCCTCGACGTCGCCGAGCGCCTCGAGACGGTTCTTACCGACCTCGATGGCCATCAGCGCCGCCAGCTCCATCTGGCGCTCGCTGATCATGTCGGCCATGCGCCGCATGGCGCCGATACGCTCAGGCCACAGCATCCGGGCCCAACCCGGGGCAGCGGCGCGGGCCGCCGCGACGGCGTCTCGCACGTCCTGGCGCGTTCCCTTCGCGAAACGGCCCACCAGCGACCCATCGATCGGGGAGCGTTTCTCGAAGGTCTCCTCTGTGGTCCGCCATTCGCCGTTGATGAAGACGCCGTGGGTGCCGCCCAGCTCCCCTCGCGCGATCGATAGGCCGGCGTCGTAAGAGGCGTGAAGCTTCTCGTTGTCGTTGCGCAGCGTGGCGTAGGTGATCTTGAGCCGGGGCTCAGACGTCGCGGTCATCCGAACGCCCTCCTGGTGCATTGCACCTCGACGTGGCTGCACCGCCTCGAGCCGCGCGCTCGCAGCTGGGCGCAGCCGCACTTGCTTCCAGTCTACCGCCGCGCCCCAAAGTCGCTCTTCGAGGTGCCGCGGAGCCGTCCGCAAAGCCGCCCGGAGCCGCCCGCGCGGGCGCAAGCCACGGCAACGCACAGGACCACGACCGATCCCCCGGCCGGGTATCCTTCACCGGAACCGCGCCTCCGTCCCGTATCGGTTCCCCGCCACCCGGGAGGCAACCTGAACCCGGGAGCCTCGACATAGTCCGCCTGGCATTGCCGGGCCGTCTCCGGAGATTTGGATGAGCGACCCCAGACCGATTCACTGCGTGGTCCTGGTCAAGCAGGTGCCCGATACGCACAACATCACCGGCGAGGTGATGACCAAAGATGGCACCATGAATCGCGGCGCTCTGCCGGCCATCTTCAACCCGGAAGACCTCAACGCCCTCGAGATGGCACTCCAGATCAAGGACAGCCACGGCGGGACGGTCACCGTCATCACCATGGGACCGCCAAAAGCGGCCAACATCCTGCGCGAGTCGCTATTTCGCGGCGCCGACAAGGTCGTTCTGCTGACCGACCGCAAGTTCGCCGGTGCGGACACTCTGGCGACCTCCTACGCCCTCCAGTGCGCGGTCCAGAAGCTCGGCCAGTTCGATCTCGTCCTGTGCGGACGCCAGGCCATCGACGGCGACACCGCCCAGGTGGGCCCGCAGACGGCCGAGAAGCTAGGCATCCCGCAGATCACCTACGCCGAGTCCATCATCGAGATCGCCGACGGCAAGATCACCGCCCAGCGCGCTCTCGACTCCGGCTCGGAGATCGTCCGCTGCCAGATGCCGTGCCTGCTCACCGTCGTGGGTACCGCCAACACGCCGCGCCCGGCATCGGTGCGCCGCCGGATCGAGCGCAAGCTCGCCGCCGCCCCGGGCGAGTACGCCGCGCTCCGGGCGCAATGGCCCGAGTTCGAGACCGACGCCGCCCTCGACGAGTTCCTCACCAGGCACGACCTGAAGATCCCCGTCTGGACGGCCGACGACGTCGGCGCGACGGAGGGGAGCATCGGACTGGCCGGCTCTCCGACACAGGTCCACAAGATCAACTTCGTGATCCTGGAGAGTACCGAGAGCAAGACCATCTCGCCCACGCCCGAGGCGATCGCGGCGATGGTTGCGGAGCTGGTCCATGAATACATCGTCGGGTAGGCGCGACATGACCGAGCGGAAGAGCATCTGGGTATTCATCGAGCACACCGACAGCCAGATCGCCGACGTATGCCTGGAGCTGACCGGCAAGGCCCGCGAGCTGGCGGACCAGCTGGGTTACGACGTCGTCGGTCTGCTGTGCGGCCACAACGTTGAGACCCTGGCCCAGGAGGTTATCCACCACGGCGCCGACCGCGTCCTGCTGGCGGACCATCCCGAGCTGGCCGTCTATCGCACCCTCCCCTACGCCCGAGTGGCGATCGCCGAGGCACGCAGGCGCAAGCCCGAGATCTTCCTGATCGGCGGAACGCCCAACGGCCGCGACTTTGCGCCGCGGGTAGCGAGCGCCCTTCGCTGCGGCCTGACCGCCGACTGCACCGATCTCCAGATCGGCGACTACTACGTCAAGAAGGAAGACAAGACCTACAAGAACCTCCTGTACCAGATCCGGCCCGCCTTCGGCGGTAATCTGATCGCCACGATCGTCAACCCGAACACGCGGCCCCAGATGGCCACGGTCCGGGAAGGCGTCATGCGAAAGCCGGCCGCCGACGCCAGCCGAACGGGCGCCGTGGAGGCCGTCACTCCGTCGTTCGAACCGGGCGACTTCGCCCTCGAGGTCCTGAGCCGCCAGGTCCGCAAGTCGACCGTCAAGCTCAAGGACGCGCCGGTGATCGTGTCCGGCGGCGCCGGCATCTCGAGCGCTGAGGAGTTCGCCCTGCTGCAGGACCTGGCCAACCTGCTCGGCGGGGAGGTAGGCGCTTCGCGCGCCGCCGTCGACGCCGGGATGATCGATCGGGCCCACCAGGTAGGCCAGACCGGAACGACCGTTCGGCCGCGCCTCTACATCGCCGCCGGTATCTCCGGGGCCATCCAGCACCGGGCCGGCATGGACCAGTCGAGCAAGATCATCGCCATCAACACCGACCCCAACGCGCCGATGTTCCAGATCGCGCACTACCGGATCGTGGGCGACGCGGGAGAGGTGCTGCCCTTGATCATCAAGACCCTGCGTGAGCGCTCCATGGAACAGCGAAACCCCGAATGAGCGAGAACTTCTTCCTCGACAACCCGGACCTGCAGTTCCGACTGGCTCAGCTCGACCTCCGCGAAGCGTTGGAGCTGAAAGAGAAGGGCTACTCCGAGACCGAGCTGTACGCGGCCGCACCGCGCAACTACGCCGACGCCAAGGAGAACTACCGGATCGTTCTCGAGGTTCTGGGAGAGGTCTGCGGTGAGAGGGTCGCTCCTCGGGCCGCCGAGGCGGACGAAGAAGGCGCGCATTTCGAGAACGGCGAGGTGACCTACGCCGCGCCGACGCTGGAGGCCATCGAGGCCCTGCGCCAGGCCGAGCTGTTCGGGGCCATGCTGCCACGCCAATACGGCGGCCTCAACCTGCCCGAATCGATCTACCAGATGATGGTCGAGGTCGTCGCCCGAGCCGAGAGTGGCCTGATGACCGTTTACGGCCTGCAGGAGATCGCCTCGTGCCTGGAGGAGTACGGCGACGAGGAAACGAAGGCGCGGATTCTGCCGAAGTTCTCGCGGGGAGAGGTTTCCGGGGCGATGGTCCTGACCGAGGCGGACGCAGGCTCGGACCTGGGCGCCGTGGCGACCAAGGCCACCCTGGACGAGGCCACGGGCCAGTGGCACCTCAACGGCGTCAAGCGCTTCATCACCAACGGACTTGCCGACGTGTCGCTCGTCCTGGCCCGCAGCGAGGAGGGCTCCAGCGACGCCCGCGGCCTATCGATGTTCGTGGTGGAGAAGGACGAGACCGTCAAGATCCGACGCATTGAGAACAAGCTCGGTATTCACTCCTCGCCCACGTGCGAGATCCAGTACATCAACACCCCTGCCATCCTCCTCGGCAAGCGCCGCTTCGGGCTGATGCGTTACTCGATGAATCTCATGAACGGGGCCCGCCTGGCGGTCGGCGCTCAGGCAATGGGCATAGCCGAGGCCGCGTACCGCGAGGCGGACCGCTACTCCAAGGAGCGCATCCAGTTCGGCAAGCCGATCCGGTCCCTGCCGGCTGTGGGTCGGCTGCTGCTCGCGATGAAGGTCGACCTGGAGGCCTCCCGGGCGCTGCTCGCCGAGACCGCGCGCTGGGTGGACCT
>DATEXG010000092.1:0-5243 GCA_035257225.1 Candidatus Limnocylindrales bacterium | reverse complement strand
GCCACCGGCGGGGGTCGCTGCATTTGCCGGGGTGAGTCGGCCCCGTGCCGGTCCCGGCCACGAGGCCGTTCCGGCTCTCTCGAGCCAGCCTGTCTGGCCGCCGGCCCGAACCGCCCGCTTATCGGGTGAGGGGCGTCACTCGTTCCCAGGCCGGAGCATCCGGCGCGAACGGGCCGACCGGCACCCTGGCGGCCGAATCCTCTTTGCTAGAATTGACGAGCATCCCCACCAAATCCGAACTGACGAGGCTTTCCGCTGTCAGCAAGACCCGTACTCGGCCTCGACGTCGGCGGCACGCACATCCGAGCTGCCGTCGTGGTCGACGATGGAACGCGAATCTCCCAGGCCAGGGGCCGAACGCCGGTGGCCGACGGTACGTCGGCGATCCTTGACGCTTGCCGGTCGGCGTTGCGCGCCGCCCTGGAAGGGGCCCCGGCCGAGAGCCGAGACGCCGTCGTCGGCATCGGTATCTGCACTCCGGGCCCCCTCGACCCGTGGCGCGGGCTGGTTCTCCAGACGCCGAACATGGGCCCCGGGTTCGTCGACGTGCCGATTGCGGCGGAGATGGGGGCCGCCTTCGGCCTGCCGGCCTTCCTGGAGCGTGACACCAACGTTGCGGCCCTGGGCGAGATGGCCTTCGGGGCGGCCCGAGGTTGCCCCGACTTCATCTACCTGACCGTCTCGACCGGTGTCGGCGGCTCCATCGTTTCCGAGGGCCGCATCTTCCACGGACCGGACGGAACCGCCGGCGAGCTCGGCCACACGCCCGTGGCGATGGACGGGCTATGCAACTGCGGCGCGGTAGGCCACCTCGAGGCCTTCGTCGGAGGGGCGGCGATGGCCCAAAGGGCTCGCGTGGCCATAGCCGATGACAAGAGCCCGTATCTGGCGGCCTGTGCGACCCAGCGGGGGGTCGATGCCATCGAGGCCCGGGACATTGCGGCGGGCGAGGATGCCGGTGACGAGGCCTGCCACGCAATCATGGAGCGCGGTAGACGCGCCTTCGCAGTCGCCTGCGTCGGCTTCGTCGACGCGCTGAACCCAACGCGGATCGTGGTCGGCGGCGCGATCGCGGACGCGCAGGGCGAGCGACTACTCGGGCCGGCACGGACCGAGATCGCAGCCACCGCCTTTCGAACTCCCCGCAGCCGGGTCCAGATCGTCCCCGCCGAGTTGGGCGCGGACGTAGGCCTGGCTGGAGCACACCCACTCGTGATCGCGCGTCTCGGCGACCCAGCCTGGCGCGGCGGTCGGGCAACCCCAACCTCCGCGCACTCGGGTTGACCCGAGCGCGGCATCTTTCCCCTGGAGGAAGAACATGGCAGTTCGTGTCGGTATCAACGGTTTCGGTCGCATCGGTCGCCAGTCGCTGAAGGCCATCCTCGAGCGCGCCCCCGGTCTCGAGGTCGTCGCCGTCAACGACATCGTCGACGTCCCGACCAACGCGCTCCTCTTCGCCCACGACTCGACCTACGGCAACTTCGCGGGCACGGTGACCCACACCGACGACTCGATCGTCGTCAACGGCAAGTCGATCAAGGTCTTCCAGCTGACCGACCCGTCTCAGCTGCCGTGGAAGGATCTCGGCGTCGACATCGTCATCGAGTCGACCGGCCGCTTCACCGAAGCCGCCAAGGCCCAGGCCCACATCGCCGCCGGCGCCAAGAAGGTCCTGATCAGCGCTCCCGCCAAGAACGAAGACGTGACCATCGTCCTCGGCGTCAACGAGGGCACCTACGACCCGGCCAAGCACGTGATCATCAGCAACGCCAGCTGCACGACGAACTGCCTGGCCCCGGTTGCGAAGGTTCTGAACGACACCTTCGGGATCGAGAAGGGTCTGATGAACACGATCCACAGCTACACCAACGATCAGCGCATCCTGGATGTGGCTCACAAGGATCCGCGCCGTGCCCGTTCGGCCGGCCTGAACATGATCCCGACCACGACCGGAGCGGCCCGCGCGCTGGCGCTCGTGATCCCCGAGCTCAAGGGCAAGGTCGACGGCTTCAGCCTGCGCGTCCCGACGCCGACTGTCAGCATCGTCGACTTCGCCGTCGAGCTGCGCGACGAGACCACTGCCGAAGCCATCAACGCGGCCTTCCGCACCGCCGCCGCCGGTCCCATGAAGGGCATTCTCGGCGTCTCCGACGAGCCGCTCGTCTCCGTGGACTTCCGCGGCGACGCTCGCTCTGCCATCGTCGACTCTGCCCTGACGATGGTCGTCGGCGGGAGCGGCAAGTTCGTCAAGGTCCTGGCCTGGTACGACAACGAGTGGGGCTACAGCTGCCGCGTTGCCGACCTGACCAAGTTCATCGCCGAGCGCCTGTAACCACAGCCTCGCAGTCGGAACGGGGCCGTCCGGCATTGCCGCCGGCCCCGTGGCCCGGCCTCAGCCAATCCGAGGTAACGATGAACAAGCTCACCATCAGGGATCTGGACGCCGCAGGGAAGCGCGTCTTCGTCCGCGTCGATTTCAACGTCCCTCTGGAGGACGGCAAGATCACGGACGACAGCCGGATCGTGGCCGCCTTGCCGACCATCAAGGCGCTGCTCGCACAGGGCGCCGTCGTGATCCTGGCCAGCCATCTGGGCCGTCCGGACGGCAAGGTCCTGGACAGCCTGCGCCTGCGGCCGGTCGCCGAGCGTCTCTCCCAACTCCTCAAGATGCCCGTGCCCGTCACGGGCGACGCTCTCGGTGCCGGCACCGAAGACGCGATCAAGCGTCTCAAGCCCGGCGAGGTCATTCTCCTCGAGAACCTGCGGTTCCATGCCGAGGAAGAGAAGAACGATCCGGAGTTCGCGAAGGCGCTGGCCAGCTACGCCGACGTGTATGTCAACGACGCCTTCGGCACGGCTCACCGAGCGCACGCCAGCACGGAAGGCATCGCCCGGCTCCTGCCGTCCTATGCCGGCCTGCTGATGGAGAAGGAGATCGAGTTCCTCGGCAAGTTGATGGAGAACCCGGAGCGACCCTTCGCGGCCATCATCGGCGGGGCCAAGGTCTCGGGCAAGATCCAGGTCTTGCGCAACCTGGTCGACAAGGTCGACGTGCTCGTGATCGGCGGTGGGATGGCCAACACCTTCCTGCTCGCCCAAGGCAAGTCGGTCGGCAAGAGCCTGGCAGAGCCCGATCGCGTCGAAGACGCCAAGGCGATCATGGCGTCCGCCGAACGGCACGGAACCAAGATCGTCCTCCCGACCGACGTGGTCGTGGCCAAGGAAGTCACCCGCGGCAGCGAGTACAAGACGCTGCCCGCCGACAAGGTCCCGGCCTCCTGGAACATTGTCGATGTCGGCAAGGCCAGCCTCGAAGCGATGCGTAAAGCGCTCGAACCAGCCCGCACAGTCTTCTGGAACGGGCCCCTCGGGGTCTTCGAGATCCCCACCTTCGCGGTTGGGACGAGGGAGATCGCCCGCTTCCTGGCCGGCCGGGCTCAGGCCGGCGCTACGGTCGTCGTCGGTGGCGGCGACTCCGTGGCGGCCGTCGAGCAGCAGGGCCTGGCGGACAAGATGACCCACATCTCAACGGGCGGCGGGGCGTCGCTCGAGTTCTTGGAGGGCAAGGAGCTGCCCGGCGTCGCCGTGCTGCAGGATCGCCCCGCAGGGAGTAACTGATGACGACAATCGATCTGATCGAAGCGCGCCAGATTCTCGACTCGCGCAGCAATCCAACCATAGAAGTCGACGTCGTCCTGGTCGACGGGTCGGTTGGACGCGCGGCGGTCCCGTCGGGTGCCTCCACCGGTGCCAACGAGGCGGTCGAACTGCGCGACGGCGACAAGACCAAGTTCGGCGGCAAGGGCGTCCTCAAGGCCGTTGCCAACGTCCGCGAGATCATCGCGCCCGAGCTTCTGGGAACGGACGCGGCCGACCAGGCCGGCCTTGACGCGGCGCTGATCGCCCTCGACGGCACGCCGAACAAGGGCAAACTCGGCGCCAACGCCATCCTCGGCGTCTCCCTCGCGGCGGCGCACGCGGCGGCGGCCAGCTACGAGATGCCGCTCTACCGCTACCTCGGCGGCGTCGGGGCGCGCATCCTGCCCGTCCCGTTCTTCAACATCCTCAACGGCGGCAAGCACGCCGTGAACTCCACGGACTTCCAGGAGTTCATGGTCGCGCCGGTGGGCGTTGCGACATTCGCCGACGCCCTTCGGGCGGGCTCCGAGGTCTTCCATGCCCTCAAGTCGATCCTGAGTGCCGAAGGCTTCTCCGTGGGCCAGGGCGACGAGGGCGGCTTCGCTCCGTCGCTGCCGTCCAACGAGGCCGCGGTCGAGGTCATCCTGCGGGCCATCGAGAAGGCCGGCTACAAGCCGGGTGACGAAGTGGCCATTGCCCTGGATCCGGCGACGAGCTCGGTCCTGGTCGAAGGCACCGGGGTCGGCAAGGTGACCGGGCAGTATCGCCTCGAGCGCGAGGGTCGCACTCTCGACTCCGGCCAGCTCATCGACCTCTGGGAGAAGTGGATCGCCAAGTATCCGATCATCTCCCTCGAGGACGGTTTGGCCGAGGAAGACTGGGCCGGCTGGGCCGAGCTCACCAAGCGCCTGGGGTCCAAGATCCAGCTGGTCGGCGACGACATCTTCGTGACCAACCCGGACTTCATCGCCCGCGGCATCCGCGAGTCGTCTGCCAACTCGGTCCTGATCAAGCTCAACCAGATCGGCACGATCACGGAGACGATCGACGCGATCGCGATGGCGCGACGTGCCGGCTGGACGGCCATGGTCAGCCACCGATCCGGCGAGACGGAGGACACGACGATCGCGGACTTCGTCGTTGCCATGGGTACCGGCCAGATCAAGACGGGCGCTCCGTCGCGGTCCGAGCGGGTGGCCAAGTACAACCGGCTCCTCCGCATCGAGGAAGAGCTCGGCGACGGTTCTCTCTACCTCGGCCGCAAGGCCCTGGCGGGCGCCAAGCCGTAACGGTCTTTCGCAGATACGAAGAGCCGGTCCATTGGGCCGGCTCTTTCGATTCCGTGGCGGTTCCGCGCGGAGTCCACGCGGTAGCGTGGATCAGCCGGCGGGACACAGGCTCCGCTCGGCGCAAACCGAGCTGCGCTCGCCCATTGCGCCTTCGCTCGCCTGCTGCTCCCGCCGTCTTCTACATCGATGCCCGCCGGTCCCCTTCACCACCGACCCCCATCCGGTGAGAGCACCCTGACCAACGGCGGCGTGCTGCTCTGGGAACGCGGCTCTTGACGCCGAATACCCTCGGTCCGAAGCTGGCGAGGCATGAAC
>DATEXG010000091.1:0-4902 GCA_035257225.1 Candidatus Limnocylindrales bacterium | reverse complement strand
GCGAGCAGCTTGCGGCCGCCGCCATCGACCCGTTCGACCTGGTGGTCGTCAATCTTTATCCCTTCGCCGCGGCGGCCGAGAAGTCGGGGATCTCCTTTGACGAACTGGTCGAGGAGATTGACATCGGCGGACCTTCCATGGTCCGAGCGGCGGCCAAGAACCACGCTTCGGTGGCCATCGTGACGTCGCCGGTCAGGTATGGAGCCGTACTGGAGGAGCTGGAGAGGAGCGGACGGGTGGGGGAGGGGTTGCGCTCGGCCCTGGCGGTCGAGGCCTTCCGCCATACCGGCGCCTACGACGCCCGCATCGCCGCCGAGCTGCCGGGACGAATGGCCGCCTCCGGCGTGCAGCTCCCCGACGAGCCTGGCCTCCCCGGCTCGGCCGATCCGTACCCGCCGACACTGGTCGTGGGCCTCGAAAAGGTCGAGACGCTGCGCTATGGCGAGAACCCACACCAGCAGGCGGCTCGCTACCGCCGCCCCGGAACGGGGAGATGGGCCGGGCCCTTCGCCCTCGGCGGAACCATCCTGCAGGGTAAGGCCCTGAGCTACAACAACGTCCTGGATGCGTCGGGCGCGGACGCCATCGCCCGCCAGCTGCGTGGCGCGGCCTGCGTCGTCGTTAAGCACACCAACCCGTGCGGCGCGGCGGAACGGGCGACCCTCGCCGAGGCGTGGAAGGATGCGCTCGCCGGCGACCCTGTCTCCGCGTACGGTGGAGTCGTAGCCCTGACCCGGGAAGTGGACGCCGCCACCGCCGAGGGGCTCGCCGCGATCTTCCTGGAAGTGGTCGTGGCCCCGTCCTACTCGCCGGAGGCCCTGGCGATACTCGCCCGCAGGACCAACCTGCGGCTGCTCGAGGACCCGATCCTCGGCAGCGGCCAGGCGGCCCCGCCTCCCGATCCGCTCGGTTCGATCCGAATGGCCGGTGGTGGCGTCCTCGTGACCGCCCCGGACGTCGTGCCGGACGACCCCTCGACCTGGAAGCTGGTCACGTCGCGTCCGCCCACGGACCAGGAAAAGCGAGACGTGGACCTGGCCTGGCGGCTGTGCCGCGGCGTGGTCTCGAATGCCATCGTGCTGGTCAAGGACGGCATGGAGATCGGCCTGGGCTCGGGCCAGACGAGCCGTGTCGACGCCGCCCGCCAGGCCGTGACCAAGGCCATCGCCTTCCACGGGCCAGACGCCCTGCGGGGCGCCGCCTGCGGCTCGGACGCGTTCTACCCGTTCCCCGACGCGGTCCAGGTCTGCCTGGACGCGGGTGTGACGGCCTACGCTCAGCCGGGCGGCTCCGTGCGCGACGCCGAAGTCATCGAGGTCGCCGAGAAGGCCGGCGCGGCCATGCTCGTGACCGGAGTCCGGCACTTCCGCCACTAGCCGGCGCCACCGGGGCAGGGCTGGGCGTATCGCCGGGCGCAGCCTCCGCGGAGAGTGATGCCGCGAGACGGCGTGTGCCGATCGAGGCCGGAAGGACGGTGAGGCAGCCGGCCGCCACGATCGCAGCAGCGATGGATGGAGAGAGCGAGCCGGTGGCGAGACCCAGAGAAGCGGCCGCCGCCGGCAGCCCAAGCTGGGCCGAGGCGGCTAGGCCGTAGGCGGACCACGATCGAGGCGTTGCCACCCGACCCGCGACCAGATGGATCGATATCGCGGCGGCAGCCATCAGGAGGGCAAGGAAGACAGCCCGTTGATCGGCGCCCAACGCACGGAAGTCGAGCTCCGAGCCGAGCAGGACGAAGAACGCGGGGACGAAGAAGCCTTCCGCAAGGCCCGACAGCTGGACCTCGAGGCGCTCCGGCTCCTGGAGCCTCGCTAGCACGAGGCCGGCGCCGAACCCGGCCAGCAGCGTCGAGCCGCCGGTCTCGCTGGCGACGAACGAAAGCCCGACCAGCAAGAGGAGGGCGATGCGCAGCTGGAGGGCCCATTCGCGCGACCGCGACAGATCGCGCAAGGTGAGCGCCAAGGGGTTGCCCGCGAAGCGGAGGCCGAGGACCAGCGCGCCGACCGTGGCGACCACGATGAAGGCGTCGCCGGCAAGGGCGGTCGGGATCTTGGAGGCGCCGACCAGGGTGAGGGGCATCAGGAGCACGGTCACCGCGTCCGCGATGGGTATCCAGGCGATCAGCAGGGCGATCTGAGGGCCGAGCAGACCGCGCTCCTTGAGGATGGGGAATGCCACTGCGGCCGAGCTGCCGGCAAGGAGCACGGGGAACAACGGGGCGGGGGCCGATGGCGCAAAGGTCATCCCGATTGCGATCCCGACCGGCAGTGCCAGCGCGACGACGACGGCAAACGCGACGGCGGCCGATCGTGCCCCGGAGGCAAGGGCCGGTCCCCTCAGCTGAACATGAGAGCCCGCGACCAGCATCAGCATCGCGAAGCCCAGCGTGTACAGGAAGCTGTTCGCTGGGGTCGCCGGATCGATGATGCCGAATCCGGTGCGTCCGAGGATCGCCCCGGCCACGATCTCCCCGACGACGGTGGGGACCAGCGGGCGAGGACCAATGGCGATCAGCGGGCCGGCCAGGCCGGCCAGAACGATGACTAGGAGCGTCGCGAACATGGGCGTCACTCTAGACGAGCAGAGGCACCCACGACACCCCTGGCCCGTGATGCCGCCACGCCACCGGTCGCTACTTGATCGTCGCCAGATCCGCTTCTATCGGTCGACGGTCGTCCGGGTCGGGGATCGCCTTCAGCGCCTCGTTCGCCATCGCGAGCCAGGTCTTCGTCTCGGCCTTGTTGCCCGCCACCGAATGTGCCCGGGCGAGGGCTTCGTAGGCCGCGGCCACGTCCCAGCTCTCGCCACTGCCGAACTCGGTCAGGAGATCCAGGCAGCGGCGCCCATGCCATATGGCCGGCTCCGGCCGGCCCAACACCGCATACACGCGAGAGCAGAGCCACTCGCCGCGAGCCAGATTGACCGACTGTCCGCCCTTGCCCCAGTGGTACCGGGATGCGTGCGCGGCGTGGAGCATCTCGTCGTCCTGCTCCGGTCGCCGTTTCGCGATCTCCATGAGCCGCCACACCTCGTTGTAGAGGCCGGCCGCGAGACGGCGCTCGGTCTCGCGATCCAGATCGGGCAACCGAGACGGTGGCATGGACAGAGTTTACGCCGCGGTCTTGATCGGCTGCGACGGACCCGCCGTCGCACCGCCTGATACCATCGGGCGCCATGAGCCCCGCCGATCGCTTCTACATCACCACGGCCATCGCGTACGCCAACAACAAGCCCGGCCTACACACCCTGTACGAGGTGATCGGAGCCGACGCCATCGCGCGCTGGCACAGGATGAAGGGCGACGACACCCGCTTCCTCACCGGAACCGACGAGCACTCCGTCAACATCGCCCAACGGGCAACCGAGCTCGGCAAGTCGCCCACGGACTTCGTCGACGAGAACGTCGCGCTCTTCCGGTCGGCCGAAGATGCCCTTCTGATCAGTCCAGACCGGTTCATCCGGACGACCGATCCCGACCACATCCGGTCCGCCCAGGAGATGGTCCGCCGGGCTCATGCCAACGGGGACGTATACCTCGGCACCTATGAGGGCTGGTACTGCCCGGCGGAGGGCTTCAAGGCGCGGTCTGATGTGGTCGAGACAACCGAGGGCACGCACTGCCCCAACCACCCGACGGTGCCGCTCCAGTGGCTCTCCGAACACAACTGGTTCTTCCGTCTGTCCGCCTATCAGGAGCGTTTGGAGCGCCTCTTCGAGGAGCATCCGGATTTCGCCCAGCCGGACTTCCGGCGCAACGAGATGCTCGGCTTCATCCGGCAAGGGCTGGACGACTTCTCGATCAGTCGGGCCGGAGCGACGTGGGGGATCCCGTTCCCGGTCATGCCGGACGGGACGTCGTCGCAGCGGCCGGACGGCAGCTGGGACCCGGCCGCGGGCACGATCTACGTCTGGTACGACGCCCTGGTCAACTACGTCACGGGCGCTGGCTTCCCTGATGACGCCACGGCTTTCGAGAAGTGGTGGCCGGCGGACCTGCATGTCATCGGCAAGGACATCGCCCGCTTCCACACGATTTACTGGCCGGCGATGCTCTGGAGCGCCGGGCTGGAGGCGCCGCGCCACGTCTGGATCCACGGTTGGCTGCTGGCCCAGGGCGAGCGGATGAGCAAGAGCAAGGGCAACTTCCTCGATCCGATCGACGTTGTGCGAACGCTCGGTGCGGACGGCGCACGGTACGTAACGCTGCGCGAGGTCGCCTTCGATCGGGACACGGATGTCTCTTGGGACTCGTTCGTCCGACGCTACAACGCCGACCTCGCCAACGACTTCGGCAACCTGCTCAACAGAACGGTTTCGATGGCAAACCGCTACCTCGAGGGTGAACGGCCGGCGCCCGGGCCCGATGCGGGTTTGGCGAAGGCATGGGCGGAGACCCTGGCGACCTATCGGGAGCGACTCGAGGGCTGCCTGCTTCAAGACGCGCTGGGCGTGGTGTGGGAGTTCGTCGGGGCGGCGAATCGGCTGGTCGATGCCGAGCAGCCCTGGGCGCTCGCCAAGGCGATGAAATCAGGCGACGCGGATGCCGAGGCTCGCTTGAAGGCGGTTCTGGGTGACCTGATCGAGGCGTGCCGGTTGATAGCGCTGGCGGCCGCGCCGTTCATCCCCACGGCAACGCCTCGGGCCCTGGCACAGCTTGGCTACGCGTACTCGTACGGGGCCGACGGCAACGGCGGACCGAGCCTCCTCGACGAGTTGCGCTGGAGGGCGCACGCCGGGGAGCCGGGCCGGCTGGCTACGGCCGAACCGCTCTTCCCGCGGATCGAGACCGAAGCCGCGACTCCGGCAGCCGGCTAGGCCGCAGAGGCGTGGCCAGCGTGGCCGGCTCGGGGAGCGGGGCGGGCGTGCGGCTCATCGACAGCCACGCGCACCTGCAGGCCCATG
>DATEXG010000090.1:0-6152 GCA_035257225.1 Candidatus Limnocylindrales bacterium | reverse complement strand
GGCCCTTGCCCGTCCCAGGAGGCCGCCCCGCGCCAGCCACCTACTCCACCGTCACCGACTTGGCGAGGTTGCGCGGCTGGTCCACGTCGCGGCCGCGCTTCACGGCCACGTAGTAGGCGAAGAGCTGGAGTGGGATCACCGCGAGGATCGTGCTCAGGGACTCCAGCGTATCCGGGACCCAGCACACGTCCGTTGCTAGGAGTTCGATCCCCGCGTCGCCTTCCGTGGCCACGGCGATGACCCGGGCGTCGCGGGCACGACCCTCCATCAGGTTGCTGATCAGCTTCTCGTACACGGCCGAACGCGTGGCCACGGCCACGAGCGGCACGTCCGAATCGAGCAGCGAGATGGGCCCGTGCTTCAATTCGCCGGCGGCATAGCCCTCGGCATGCAGGTAGCTGATCTCCTTGATCTTAAGCGCCCCTTCCAGGGCGGCCGGATAGCCGAACGCGCGACCGATGTACATGAAGCCGTTGGCGGTGGCGTAACGTTCGGCCATCTCCTCGGTCGACGCGGCCAGCTCGATCGCACGGCCAGCCTGTTCGGGAAGGCGGCGCAGGGCCTTGACGAGCTCCAGCTCCGCCTCGGCGCCGAGTCGTCCGAGCTGATGCGCCACGTCCGCGGCGAGCATCACGAGCGTCACGACCTGGGTTACGAAGGTCTTGGTGGCCGCCACGGCCACTTCGGGTCCGGCCTGCAGGAAGACCGAAGCGTGGGACTCGCGCGTTATGGCCGAGCCGACGGTGTTGGTGACTGCAATGACAAGCGCTCCTCGATCGCCGGCCAGGCGCGCTGCCGCGATCGTGTCCGCAGTCTCGCCGGACTGAGTCACCGCCACGACCAGCGTGTGCGGATCGATCGGTGGCGGGCTGTATCGAAACTCGGAGGCGACCGTGGAGCGGGCCGGCACACCGAGCCACTCCTGGAAGAGCGCCGCGCCGACCAGCGAGGCGTAGTAGGCCGTGCCGCAGGCGATCATCTCGACGCGGTCGATGCCCGCCAGTCTGTCGCGGATCGGATCCAGCTCCTCGAGGCAGATCGTGTCGTGGCGCAGCCGGCCGGTCATGGCCGCCGTCAGCGCCGCGGGCTGCTCGTGGATCTCCTTGAGCATGAAGTGGGCGTATCCGCCCTTCTCGGCCGCCTCAGCGGACCAGGGGATGATGTCGATCGGGCGATCGACCGGGGCGCCGGTCCGGTCCGTGATCGTGGCCGTGCCCGGGCGCAGGTCCGCCACGTCGCCGTCGGCCAGGAAGATCACGCGCTTGGTGTAGGCCACGATCGCCGCCGCGTCCGAGGCCAGGAAGCTCTCGTCGTCCCCAAGGCCTACGATGAGCGGGGCGTTCAGACGGGCGCCAACCAGCCGGTCCGGCTCGTCGCGGTGCATCACGACCAGCGCGTAGGCCCCTTCCAAACGCTGCAGAGCGGCGCGAACCGCGTCGGCGAGATCGCCTTTGTACGCGGCCTCCACCAGGTGGGCCACGACCTCCGTGTCGGTCTCCGACGCCAGGACGTGGCCGGCGGCGAGGAGCTCCTCGCGCAGCTCGCGGAAGTTCTCGACGATGCCGTTGTGGACGACGGTTATCCGCCCGGTGCAATCGCTGTGGGGATGGGCGTTGAGGTCGCTCGGACGACCGTGCGTGGCCCAGCGCGTGTGACCGAGGCCAACCCCGGCGCTGGGCGTCCGGTCGCCCAGGGCGTCCTGGAGCACCGCCACCTTGCCGGCCCGCTTCTCTACGAACAGGTCGCCGTTCTGGGTGACCAGGGCGATGCCGGCCGAGTCGTAGCCCCGGTACTCGAGCCGGCGCAGCCCATCGAGCAGAACGGGGCCGGCTTCTCGAGGTCCGGTGTATCCGACGATGCCACACATGCGCAGTTACTCCCGGTCGCCTTGACCTTGTCCCTGACGAAGGTGGCTAGTTTAGTCGCTGACCGGCCAGAACGGCCAATTCGTCGGCCAGCTCGGTCACGAGGCCAGCATCCGAGCCTTCCACCATGACTCGAATGGCAGGCTCCGTGCCGGAGGGTCTGACCAGCACCCGACCCGAGGCGCCGAGCCGATCCTCGGCGGCGGCGATCGCCCTGCGGATGGCCGGGTCGCCCTCCCACTGGTCCTTGTGGCGGGCCGGAATGGTCCGCTGCTGCTGGGGGAGCATGGGCACGGTGGAGGCTAGATCGGCCAGGCTGCGGCCGGATCGGGTCATGACCGCCAGCAATTCGAGCGCCGTCACGATGCCGTCGCCGGTAGTGGCATGTTCGAGGATGATCACGTGGCCGCTCTTCTCACCCCCGAGACCGGCTCCGTTCACGACCATCCCCTCGAAGATGTACTTGTCGCCAACAGGGGTTCGAATGATCTGTCCACCGGCATCCTCGACGGTCTTCCGGAGACCGCCGTTAGAGAGAACCGATACGACCAGCGCTCCATTGGGCAGGCACCCGCGGGCGAGACGATCCAGGGCCAGAACACCCAGCACGGCATCTCCATCGACCACGCGCCCGGAGGAATCGACCGCGATCAGCCGGTCCGCGTCACCGTCGAGCGCGAAGCCCACATCGGCGCCGCGGGCCGCAACCTCCGCCGCCAGCGCCTCGGGAGCGGTGGCTCCGCAGTCGGCGTTGATGTTCGAGCCATCGGGCTCGTTGAAGATGGCCTCCACTCGGGCCCCCGTGGCCTCGAGAATCCGCGCCGCGGCCACACCTCCCGAGCCGTTGGCGCAGTCCACCACGACGTGTAGATCCGTGGAGATGGTCGCAGCGAGCTTCAACCGATTCTCTACGTAGAGATCGAGGAGATCATGGTCCTGGATTGCCAGGCCCAGGGCATCGGGCGAAGCCGACGGCAACTCCTCGGCGGTCCAGATCAGCTGCTCGAGCTCGTCCTCGACGTCCTCGTCGAGCTTGAGGCCGTGCTCGTTCAATACCTTGAGGCCGTTGTCTTCTGCCGGGTTGTGCGATGCCGAGACCATGATCCCGGCCGCGAACTTGCCGGTCCCCGCAATGTAGGCGAGGGCCGGCGTCGGGACGACGCCTACGAGGTGGACATCCACGCCCATGCTCGTGGCCCCGGCCACGATTGCGGCAGCGAACATGTCGCCGGATCGGCGAGTGTCCTGGCCGACCACGATCGGGCAGTCGGGTCCCGCCAGGCGGTGAGCCGTGGCCCGGCCCAGGGCGTACGCGAGAGTCGGTTTCAGGTCGACGTTAGCTGTGCCGCGGATACCATCCGTGCCGAAAAGACGGGGCAAGGGTCGCTCCTATGTCGGTGAGGCAGATGGCGCGGGCGGCGGCGTAGGGGCGTTGGTGACTGTCACGGTTATCTGCGACGGGCTGATACTCACGGCCTTGATGCCGGGCGGCACGGCTGTCGTGACGATGACGGTATGAGTGCCCACATCCAGAGACCCGACGGAGACCGAGCCGACCAGAGTGGATGTGTCGAAGGCATTGAGAGCCGCGGTCGCTCCGCCCAGGGTGATAGTCACGCTCGTGGTGGACAGAGAATAGATGCGATCAGACCGCGCCCCATCGGGCACCAGGCCCACGCTCACGCTGAGAGTGGACGGCGGCGACTGCAGGTGCACGGTCACGGCTATCTGGGATACCTCGTCGGCGGTGACTCCGCTCGGAAGGTCGAGGCCCACTTTCGCCGAGACGTCTCCGGTAGCCCCGGCGATCGATATGGGCTGCGTGTTTGCTAGTCCTTTGAGGAGCGCGAGAGCGTCGGCCTGGCCACGGACGGCGACGACCGATGGATTCACGTCTATCGACGCGACGCGGTAGCCCGCGGCCGGAGCGTTCACCACGACCGGGTTGACGGGAACCGTCTCGGTGCGCAACTGGCTGCCGACCTGCACCGTCACGTGAACGGTCCGCGGGTTGAACGTGACGCTGCCGCTGTCCACGACGGCGCCCGTCGCATCGTGAGCCACCAGAACAACATCCTGACTTACGTCGAGACCGGAGGCGTCGATTCGGATCTGGGCGTCGGCGTAGGCGACTCGTCTGACGATCGATGCGGCGCCGGAGGCATCGACCGTCGACGCGCTAAGGACCGGCGTCCCCGGTTGCAGCCCGGACGGCACGGCGCCAAAGTCCACCTGGACCCCGACCTGCTTGTGATCCTTCGGATCCAGGGCCACGGTGATCTGCTGAGGCTGGTAGTCGAGGATCTGGATTCGCTGGTCCGGGGCAACGAGCTGGACTTTGACCAGCGTGTCTTCGTTTTCGCTCACTTTGACGCTGGCCAGGTCGACGGTCGCCCGGAAGCTGTCCCGAGTGACGGGCACGTCCGGCGCGGCGATATAGCGGATGTTGCTCACCGTGGGCAGCGAAGTCGCCAGCGAAGGATCGGGTTTCATGAGGACGGAGTTGGCGGGCTGGTTGACGAGCTCGATCGCGATCGTGCCGGGCCATTGCTGCGTGGTCTGAAGGAAGACCATCCCTACGTACAGGATGATCGCGAGTAGCACGGCCCCGATCTTGAGAGGCCAGCTGCGGAAGATGAAGCGAAGGACTCTCACGACGAAGCCTTCTCCTCGCCCGAAGCATCCTCGGATCGCGGAGGCCTGATATCGCCCCCCGTCTTGGCGTCGGGGTCTGCCGTTCCGCGCATTCGCCCGAACCGGGCCCGCCTGGCCAGCTGGCGAACGCTCGGTCCGACGCGCCGGGGCGTAGCACGCTCCTGCAGCAGGAGGCCCCCGGCCGTCTGAGGGTGGAGCAGAGCGGCGAGGGAGCGGGTCAGCTTGGGCTCGTCGAGATTGCGGACGATCCGGGCCCGCTCGACCAGACTCATCTGACCGGTTTCCTCTGACACGACGACCACGATCGCGTCGGTCTGCTCGGTGATGCCGAGGGCCGCCTTGTGCCGGGTGCCGAAGCGCTCCACCGGAATCGTGGTCTCGGCCGAGGGCAGCAGCGCGCCGGCAGCCAGGATCTGGTCGCCGCGGATTACCACCGCTCCGTCGTGCAGCGGCGTCTTGGGCGAGAAGAGGGTGACGAGCAGGTCCGCGGACAGGTCGGCGTGGAGCATGACGCCGTTCTCGGCAATCTCCTGCAGGCCCGTCTCCCGCTCGATGACGATCAGGGCGCCGTGACCCTCGCGCGACAGACGCTCGGCGGCGCTGGCCACCTCGGCCGCCACATGGACCACCGTGGACTGTTCCGCGGGCGAGATGAGCCATCCAAGCGACCCGAGACGGCCGATCCTATCCAGCGCTCGCCGCAGCTCGGGCTGGAATACGACTACGAGTGCGAAGAGGCCGACGTACGCCCCGGTCTGGAGGATGACCGTCAGCAGCTTCAACTGGAACGTCAAGGCGGCGCCGTAGACGAGGAAGAGAAGGCACAGGCCGATTACCAGCCGGACAGCGCGGGTCCCTCTGATCAGGCTGAAGAGCCAGTAGATCAGGAGGGCGGTGATCGCGACATCGGCCACGTTGTTCGGTCCGACTTTGTCGAGCACCGATTGGATCAGGGGCATCGGAGGGCTAGTGTATACCGCACGGCCGGCTACTCCCGCGCCGCGGGCGGCAGACGCCCCGTCGCGAAGCTCGGAAACAGGCAAGGGGCGCAGGGAACCCGGCGCGATGCCAGTCCAGGCGGGTCTCTACGCGCAGAGGGTCGCGAGGTGCTCGTCGTCGGGGAAGGCGCGGCTGGCCACGGCGCAGAGCCGCTGGCGGGTCTCCTGATCGTCGTCCAACTCCGCAAGCCGCCCCAGCAAGACGAGCTTCTCGGCCGCCAGCGAATTCCAGCCACGCGCCACGTACAGCTCAACGAGCTCGATGTGAGCGTCCACGTTTCCCGGATCGCGCTGCAGCAGCCGGTGCATGGCATCAAGCCCGGCCTCGAACCGGCCCTCGCGGCCATAGGCGCGAGCCGTCCTGACGAGGAGCGAGCGCAGCTTCCCGTCGTCGCCCGCCTGGTCCGCGGCCTCAGCCGAGGCGAGAAGCTCGTCCCCGGTGGCTCGGCGCTCTATCTCGCTGAGAGCGTCACCTATGACCGCCGTGTCGAACGCGCCTTCCATGACCCCCACGGCGGGAGGTTCGTCCTGTTGCCCTGCCACGGCGACCGGTACGGCCTCGAGCACGAGTCCTGGCTCGGCCCGCTCCGCGAACGCGGCCACCGGCGCAGGCTCGGCCGCGGGCACGGGTGCG
>DATEXG010000089.1:0-6926 GCA_035257225.1 Candidatus Limnocylindrales bacterium | reverse complement strand
GACCTGTCCCTGACGATGTTCCGCGACGAGCGGCACGAGCCAGCCGGCGTGATCGCAATGAGCCGCGAGGTGACGACCTCCGCCCACCTGGAATCCGAGGCGGCGGCCCTCAGCTCGCTGGCGGTGGCAACTGGGCGCGCGAGGACCCGGCGCGAGGTCGCCGTGGTGGCGCTGGAGCGCCTGTGCGAAGCGACGATGGCCGACAGCGCCATCATCGTGACCTGGGGCGACATGGATGCCATCACGGTCGAGGCGAGTCGAGGGCTCAGCCGGGGGCTGCTCCACATCATCCGCGAGAGCAACGTCCCGGACCTCGCCGCCGCCCTCGAAAGGCCGGGCGAGATCATCGCCTTCGAGAGCCTGGGTTCGTTCCGTGGCGGTCGTGACCTGGCCTCCCTTGTCTCCAAAGAGGGCCTCATGACCGGCTTCCTGGTCCCCCTGCCCAGCCGGGACCAGTCGATCGGCTTCATGGCTATGGGGGCACGCAATCCGGCGTGGGGTCGCCCCAGCGACGCGGTTATCTTCCAGGCTGCCGCCCAGGTGGTGGGAGCTCTCGAGAGCGTTCGACTCATGGAGCGCCTCGAAAGCGGGCTGCAGCAGGAGCGACACCTGACCGCTCAGCTGGAAAGGCTAATGAGCCTGACCCTGCTCCCGCAGGGCGACATATCCGAAGAAGCGATGGCCCAGCTGCTGCTGGAACGGATCACCGGCGCCCTTGGAGCAGACGGCGGATTCGTGGTCCGCGAAGGGGCCGATCGCTTCAAGGTAGTGGCGTCGTTCCATACACGGCCCGGCATGGTGGCGGTGGCCGAGAGCCGGCCGGCGAGCTCCTTCCCATTCTGGCACCGGCTGGTGACGAACCCGGGCGCCGGCGCGTACCGCGAACGAACGGCCGGGACCGTGTCGACGGAGCCGGATCGCCAACCGATGGTCGATCGGGGAGTGACGTCGCACGCGGTCTTCCCCATCCGGGAAGGCGACCGGGTCCTGGGCGCGTTCCTCTGCTATTTCTCGAGTCTGAGCGAGGCCACGGACGTCGACGACCGCAACGTGGAAGCCGTCGGGCGGATCATCTCGATCGCCTATTCCAACGTCCGGATGCGCGAAGGGTTGGAGGAGGCCGCGGAGCACGAGCGCCGTCTGACGGCCGAGCTCAGGGCTCTCCAGGAACTGACGCTCCTCGGGGCTTCCACGGACGATCTCGGGCGGCTCGCGCAGGAGACGATCGAGGCCGTGGTCGTCGCCACCGGCGCCTCCGGCGGAGGCTACATCCTGGTCGATCCTTCCTCGACCAAGGTCGATCCGATCACCTGGGTGGGACAGCCGAGTCTGAGTTGGGCCGCGTTCAATGAATCGCCGCGGGTCCCGGCCGACTGGCCACCTTTCAGTGAACTCCAGACGGACCAAGGAATCTATCTGTCGCAGCCGGATGACTCCGACAAGAGCGCCGGAACGGCTCGGGCGCAGGCCGTCCTGCCTCTTCGTGTGGACGACAGGCTGGCGGGGGTTCTGCATCTGGAATGGGCCGACCGGCCGTTGGGACAGCAGTTCGACGTCCACTTCCTGGAGCCGATCGCCCGGATCTGCAGCATCTCCCTGGCCAACTTCCGGCTGCGCGCCGAGCTTCTGCATCGCGCCGCGGCCCAGCGTGCTCTGGGACATCGACTGGACGCACTGGATGAGCTGACGCGGATCGGCGAGGAAGCCAGCTCGTTCGAGGAACTGGCCCACCGGACGGTCAGCCTGGTCCGGGAAGCGCTCGACGCCGGCGGCGTCTGCTACCTGCTCATCGAAGGCGGGCGCCACTTCGAGACGCACGCCGTGGCGGGCGAGACGGGTGCCTTCCGATTGTGGCTCAAAGGAGTTCCCGCGAAAGACACTCCCGGCGGCAGCCTGCTCCTCTCGGGCGCCACCAGCGTGCTCGGTGACTTCTTGGTCGGCCAGGTGGATGAGAGAGTCCTGCCTCTCGCCGCGGCTTCGGGCTTCCGCTCGTTTGGCGCAATCCCGATCCGCGCAGGCGAAGAGCTGGCCGGCGCCCTGCTCTGCTTCTTCGAGCAGCCGGTGGCTTCGCTCCCGCTGGATGAGGCGGCCCTGGATTCGGTCGCCCGCATCACTGCCATCGCCCTGGCCAACTTCCGTCTGCGCGAGCGGCTCGTCTCGTCGGAGGAGCGATACCGCACCCTGTTCGAGGAATCGCCCGACGCGCTTCTCGTGTCCGCGTTGGACGGGACGGTCCTGGACGCCAACGAGGCCGCCGTCCGCATGTACCACCTCCGGCGCGACGAAATGCTTGGCCGCTATTTCGGCCAGTTCATCACCGCCGACGAACGGGAGATGGCCCGCCGCCGCCAGGTCGTGTGGGCCGAGGGACGCGGCACCTTCCCGGACTGCGGGAGGCGATCAGACGGATCCGAGTTCCCCGCGGAGATAGAGGTTCGGGTGGTGGACCTGGGCGGCCAGCGCCGGTTCCTCCACCTTATCCACGATCTCTCGGACCAGGACCGGCTCCAGCGGGAGCTGCTCCAGGCCCAGAAGATGGAGGCGCTCGGCCAGCTCGTATCCGGCGTCGCCCACGAGCTGAACAACCCGCTGGCCGCGATCATCGCCTTCAGCCAGTTGATGCGCAGCGACGAGCGCCTCCCGGACGACATGAGGCACGACGCCGGACTCCTGGTCCAGGAGGCGGACAGAACCCGCCGCATAGTCCAGAACCTTCTCGACTTCGCCAGGGCTCGACCGCCGGAGCGACGACCGACCAGCATCCGTGCCCTCGTTCAAAGCGTTCTCGAGCTCCAGGCCTACGCGCTTAACGCGAACCAGATCCAGGTCAAGGTCGACATCCCGGCCACTCTGCCGGATGTGGATCTCGACCGAGCGCAACTCCAGCAGGTCTTGCTAAACCTGACCATCAACGCCATTCAGGCGGTCAAGACCACAGATCGAAAGACACCCGCACAACTCTGGGTCAGCGCCAGCGTGGTCAAACCCCGACCCGGCGCCGGGATCCTCAAGGGCGAGCGGCCCGCGGACGAGCCGCAGCTGATCCGGATCACAATTCGAGACGACGGCCCCGGGGTCCCGGAGTCGGCCCGGGCCAGGCTCTTCGACCCGTTCTTCACGACCAAGCAGCCGGGCGAGGGAACCGGACTGGGTTTGTCGGTCTCATTCGGCATCGTAGCCGCGCACAACGGTCATCTCTGGTACGAGCCAGGGCCGCGCGGCGTTGGCAGCAGCTTCGTGATCGAGCTCCCAACGACCGCGCGAAACCTGGAGATCGGCCAGCCTCAGGCGAAACCGGAAGTGGCCGCTCGGCCGGGCGCGGCGCGGCGGCGCGGATTCCGTGGCACTCCGCCAGACGCGACGAGGTCGGCCACGGGATTGGCTGCGACCTCAGGACCGGCCACGCCAGCCACGGTAAAGGCCAAGGTCAAAGCCGCGGCCAGGGCGACAGCCGCAACAAGGGCGGTGGCCACGGCCAAGGCCAAGGCCACGATCAAGGCCACAGCCACAGCCACAGCCGAGGCCAACGCCACAGCCAGGAAGAAGGCCACAGCCGCGATCGTCGGCGGGCCCGCCGGGCCCGCCTCGACGGAGACTCCCGCTGCCTCGCCGACCGCCGGGTTGGGCGACGCTGCTCGGCCGGCAGATCCGCAGCCCGACTCCTCTCAACGGCCACCGCGCATCCTGGCTCTGGACGACGAGCCGTCGATTCGCTCCTTCCTGCGCAAGGCGCTCGTGGTGGCAGGAATGGATTGCGTTCCTTTCCCCGATGGCGCGCAGGCTCTGGACGGGGTACGCGAGGCCGACTTCGACGTCATGCTCATCGACCATCGAATGGCCGGCATGAGCGGGACGGAGTTCTACGAAGCCGCGATCGAAGTCCGGCCGGAACTGGCACGAAGAGCGGTCTTCATGAGCGGAGACGTACTCAACCCAGACCTGCGCGGCTTCGCGACTCAAAGGGACATCCGCCTGCTCGCCAAGCCGTTCGACATCGACGCCGTAATCCAGGTAGTGCGCGAGGTCCTCGCGGCAGCCGATCGGTAAGCCGGCCACTCCGCGAGCTCGCCTAGTCGCCTCGGTCGGTTGATCTGCCAGGTCCGCTCGCACCGCCGGTGAGCAAAGCGAGAAGCGCATCCGCCGCGGCGAAGGGATCCAGCTCGTGCGACGCTACGCCCCTCAGCAATTCGCCGGCTGCGGTGCTCCCGCCCGAGCTATCGCCGGCCGCGGCGCTACCGCCCGAGCTATCTCGCGCCGCGCCGTCGGCGGGGCCCCGCTGGGCGATCGACGCATCGCCGGCGGACTCATCCTGGGCCGCCTCGAGCGAGCGAACCCGCTCGTGTAGCCGGTCCACGAGCACTGCCCAGACCTGCGCTTCGGCTCGCTTCAGGCGTGCCTGCGAACCCAGCGAGTCGCGGGCAGAGGAGCGGTGACGGTCGATTGCGGCGAGCAGCCCAGCCACGCCCTCGCCTGTGGCGGCGGTCGTCACGAGCACTTCCGGGTTCTTGGGCGCCGAACGTCCCTGGGGCGTCTCCCGGGAAGTGGCATGGGACAGCATTGCCTGCAGTTGCCCGGCAGTTCGATGCGCCCCGGGCCTATCGCCCTTGTTGACGACGACGATGTCGGCCACTTCGAGTAAGCCCGCCTTGATGGCCTGTATCTCGTCGCCCATCTCTGGCGCTTCCACCACGACCGTCGTGTCGGCCGTGGCGGCCACCTCGACCTCACTCTGACCCGTCCCGACAGTCTCGATCAAGACGACGTCGAACCCGACCGCGTCGAAGACCGCCGCCGCGGCCGCGGTCGCCGACGAGAGCCCGCCCGAGTGGCCCCGCGCAGCCATCGATCTGATGAAGACGCCGTCGTCGGAAGAGTAGGCCTGCATCCGCACTCGATCGCCGAGCACGGCGCCGCCGGTGATCGGGCTGGATGGGTCGACGGCCACGACCGCGACCGGGCGGCCGGCCCTCCGCAGTTCGGCGATGAGCGCCGCCACGAGCGTGCTCTTGCCCGCCCCCGGCGGCCCGGTTACGCCGACGATCTGGGCGCGCCCGGCAATCGGATAGAGGCGTCGCAGCGCAGCCTCAGCAAGGGGCGTTCGGTTCTCGACCGCCGTCAGCAACCGCGCGAGAGATCGCCGATCGCCGGCCAGCGCCGCGTCACACAGGGCTCGGGCGCGCGCCGAAACCACTGCCTTGCCACTCCCCGGCGCGCGGGTCTCGGCCACGCCGGTCCGCGCTAGTCTCGCGGCCTGGCGTTGGCGCGCAGGAATTCCGCGACTTCGTGGATCGTGGTGCCCGGCCCGAACACGGCGGCCACGCCACTCTCCTTGAGCGCCGGCACGTCGACGTCCGGAATGATCCCGCCGGCCGCCACCAGCACGTCGTCCATCCCCTTCTCGCGCAACAGGGCGCAGATCCGGGGCACGAGCGTCATGTGTGCGCCCGACAGGATGGACAGCCCCACGACGTCCACGTCTTCCTGCAGCGCCGCGGTGGCTACCATCTCGGGCGTCTGGCGCAATCCTGTATATACGACTTCGAAGCCCTCGTCGCGCAGGCCGCGAGCGAGCACTTTGGCCCCGCGGTCGTGGCCATCCAGGCCGGGCTTGGCAATCAGCACTTTGATGGGTCGGTCGGTCATGCCCGCATCATAGCGGCGTCGGACGCCCGCTCGCGCCACCGCGAACATCACTCCTGGCACCAGCCCGCGGCTAGAGGGAGCGCCGCCACCAACCCGGCCGATCAGCGCGGGACGTTCAACATCCCCATCGCTGACAACCCCGTCGCCTTTCCTCCGGCCAGTTCTTCGTCGTGCCCCGACCCGCGGAGGCGAGCGACGCAGATAGAGCAGAGATAGGAACGGGTACCGTCCGGTTGCTCGACGGTGTGGCGATCGGAGAAGAAGATGCTGCCCACTGCCGTCTCTTCACCGCACGACCTACACGGCTCCTCGTGCGGATTCGTCTGATTCGGGTCGGTGCTCATCGCCAGCCTCCCTGGGTGGCCCGGTCCAGCCACCGGCGCCTAAACACGGGGCACCGCCCGCTCGAGGTGGGCCATGAACTCGTCGCGTGTTTCCTTCGTCGTTCGGAAAGTTCCCAGCACGCCGCTGGTGACCATCGTGGCGCCGCCCTTCTGAACGCCACGCATGGCCAGGCACAGGTGCTCTGCTTCTATGACCACGCCCACGCCGTACGGGTTCAATCGTTCCTGCAGGAAGTCGGCGATCTGCTGGGTCATCCGCTCCTGGACCTGGAGGCGCCGGGCGTACATCTCGACCACGCGCGGGATCTTCGAGAGCCCGATAACTCGACCTCGTGGCAAGTAGCCAACGGCCGCGGTGCCGAAAAACGGCAGCATATGGTGCTCGCACAGCGAGTAGAACGGAATCCCCTTGATGACCACCATTTCGCTGTAGCCGACGTCGAAGACCGCGCCGTTGATGAGTCGATCGGGATCGACCCGATAGCCGCAGGTCAGCTCGAGCCACATGCGGTGCATCCGCTCAGGGGTCCGGACCAGTCCCTCGCGCTCGGGATCCTCGCCGATCTCGAGCAGGATCTCGCGCACGGCCAGCTCCACGGGGTGCGCCGCCGGGACCTCTTCGGCGGGCGCGGCGCCGAGATCGGCCGGTTCTTCCTCGCCCCGCTCGATCGACTCCACCATCCGCCGGACATGGGCCTCCAGGTCGAGCTGGTCGTTCCATGGTGGCTGGTCAATCGGCATCGATGGCTCCCTTGCGCCGAATCGTACGCCGCGGGCGCTGCGCGGTCACTTCGAGCCGTAGCATACGGCTATGACCAAGCGACCCAGGGGCAGCGCCGGGCGGCGCCGGAGCCTGTCCGCGGCAGCCCGGTTCGAGGAGCTGATAGCCACCGCGCTGGACACCATCCCCGAGCCGTTCGCCCGCGCCCTGGAGGAAGT
>DATEXG010000088.1:0-6939 GCA_035257225.1 Candidatus Limnocylindrales bacterium | reverse complement strand
GCTCTCTGACTTCAAGAAGGCCTTCGAGGACAAGTTCGGCGTTACCGCCGCCGCCCCGGTCGCGGCCGCCGCTGTCGAGGAAGAGCAGACCGAGTTCACGGCTGTCCTCACCGAGATCGGCCCGAACAAGATCCCGGTCATCAAGGTTGTCCGGGAACTCACCGGTCTCGGCCTCAAGGAGGCCAAGGACCTCGTCGACGGCACGCCGAACCCGGTCAAGGAAGCCGTGAACAAGGACGAGGCTGCGAAGATCAAGGCCGCCCTCGAAGAAGTGGGCGCGAAGGTCGAGATCAAGTAGACTCGCTTCCGGATGCGGTGGGGCGGGGGAATGCCCGCCCCACGCGGTCGCCGGCTCGATGGCGATCGTGTCCGAGGTTGGGGTTGTATAGGCGTGCCCGCTTGACACCGGCTCAAAGCGCGGTATCCTACTCCTTCTGTGAGCGCGGCCTTCCCCCATCTCCTCCGTCAAGGAGCGGTTCATGCTGTCTGTCGCTGAATCCTCTCGCGCTTCCGCGATCGCGCCCCGCCGGCGGTATGCGCGAATTCCCGAAGTCCTCGAGATCCCCAACCTGATCGAGCTGCAGCTCAGTTCGTTCACCTGGTTCGTGGAGAAGGGGCTGCGGGAGCTGTTCGATGAGATCAGCCCGATCAAGGACTTCACCGGCAAGGTGATGGAGCTTCACTTCCTGGACTACGAGTTCGGTGCGCCCAAGTACGCCGAGCTCGAGTGCCGGACCAAGGACTTGACGTTCAGCCGGCCGCTGTACGTGAACGTCGAGCTCCTCATCAAGGAGACCGGCGAGATCCAGCGCCAGCGGGTCTACATGGGCGACTTCCCGTTCATGACGGACCAGGGGACGTTCATCATCAACGGCGCCGAACGCGTCGTCGTCAGCCAGCTCGTGCGCTCGCCGGGCGTCTATTACAGCGCGCTCGAGGATCCGACCAGTGGCCGGACCCTGTTCTCGGCCAAGGTGATCCCGAACCGCGGCGCCTGGCTGGAGTTCGAGACGAGCAACAAGGACCTCCTGTCGGTCAAGGTCGACCGCAAGCGCAAGATCGCCGCGACGACGCTGCTGCGAGCCGTGGGCTACGAGACCAACGACGAGATCAGCGGCATCTTCGCCACCGTCGACAGCGACCCGGAGCATCAGTACATCGCCTCGACGCTGGACAAGGACCTGACCAAGACCCAGCAAGACGCCTTGATCGAGGTCTACAAGAAGCTTCGCCCGGGCGACCCGCCGACCGGCGACAACGCCCGCCAGCTGGTCGAGAGCCTCTTCTTCAACTTCCGCCGCTACGATCTCGGCCGCGTCGGCCGGTACAAGTTCAATAAGAAGCTGGCCCCGGTGGCTGAGCGGATGGGGACCGAGCTGAACCGCGAGGAGCGGATCATCACCCGTGAGGACATCGCGGCGATCGTCGGTCACCTGATCGAGCTGAACCGCGGCCTCGGCACGCCGGACGACATCGATCACCTCGGCAACCGCCGCATTCGCGCCAACGGCGAGCTGATCCAGAACGCCTTCCGCGTCGGCCTCCTCCGAATGGAGCGCGTCGTCCGCGAGCGCATGACGATCCAGGAGATCGACAAGGCCACCCCGAACGCCCTCATCAACATCCGGCCCGTGGTGGCGGCGATGAAGGAGTTCTTCGGCGGTAGCCAGCTCAGCCAGTTCATGGACCAGACCAACCCTCTGGCCGAACTGACCAGCAAGCGACGCCTCTCGGCCCTGGGCCCCGGCGGACTCTCCCGGGAGCGCGCCGGCTTCGACGTGCGCGACGTGCACCACAGCCACTACGGCCGCATCTGCCCGATCGAGACGCCGGAAGGCCCGAACATCGGCTTGATCGGATCGCTGGCCACCTACGGCCGCATCAACAGCTACGGCTTCATCGAGACGCCCTACCGCAAGGTCAAGCGCACGATCGCATGGAACGACCCCGACATCGGCCGCCACGTGGCCGGCGTGGACGTCGTCGGCAAGGATGGCAAGGTCATCCGCAAAGCCGGCGAGACGTTCAACGAGGCCGCGATCGCCGAGCTCAAGCGCCAGAAGGCGCAGGCCTTCCAGATTCGCCCCGTGGTCACCTCTGAGATCGAATACCTGGCCGCGGACGAAGAGGAGGAGCACCACGTCGCCCAGGCCAACGCCCAGCTCGACGCGGAAGGCCACTTCGTGCGCGACCGCATCCCGTGCCGCTACCGGGACCAGTTCCCGGAGGCCCGTCCTAATGCCATCGAGTACATGGACGTCTCGCCCAAGCAGGTCGTCTCCGTGGCTACGGCCCTCATCCCGTTCCTGGAGCACGACGACGCCAACCGCGCCCTGATGGGCTCGAACATGCAGCGCCAGGCCGTGCCACTCCTGGAGCCGGAAGCGCCGATCGTGGGCACCGGCATGGAGTGGCGTGCCGCCCTGGACTCGGGTCAGGTCGTGATCGCCCGACGGCCCGGCGTCGTCACGAGCGTGACCGCCGACCGCATCCAGATCGAGACGGATGCCGGCGACCTGGACGAGTACCCGCTGCAGAAGTACGTCCGCTCCAACCAGGGAACGTGCATCAACCAGCGCCCGATCGTGGACGTGGGTATTCGCCTGGAGAAGGGCGATCCGATCGCCGACTCCAGCTCCACCGACCACGGCGAGCTGGCTCTCGGCCGGAACGTCCTGGTGGCGTTCATGAGCTGGGAAGGCGGCAACTACGAGGACGCGATCGTCATCAGCGAGCGCCTCGTCAAGGAAGACTTCTTCACCAGCATCCACATCGAGAAGCACGAGCTCGAGTCCCGCGACACCAAGCTCGGGCCCGAAGAGATCACCCGCGACATTCCCAACGTCGGCGAGGAGTCGCTCAAGGACCTGGACGAGGAAGGCATCGTCTACATCGGTGCCGAGGTCCAGCCGGGCGACATCCTGGTCGGCAAGATCACGCCCAAGGGCGAGACCGAGCTGACGGCCGAGGAGCGATTGCTTCGGGCGATCTTCGGCGAGAAGGCCCGCGAGGTGAAGGACTCGTCACTCCGCCTGCCCCACGGCGAGCGCGGCAAGGTCGTCGACGTCCGCATATTCAGCCGCGAGGAAGGCGACGAGCTCATGCCCGGCGTCAACCGGCTGGTCCGAGTCTCCGTCGCGCAGAAGCGCAAGGTCAGCGTCGGCGACAAGATGGCCGGCCGGCACGGCAACAAGGGCGTCATCGCCAAGGTTCTACCGGTCGAAGACATGCCCTACTTGCCGGACGGGACTCCGGTCGACATCGTTTTGAACCCGCTCGGCGTGCCGAGCCGAATGAACATCGGCCAGATCCTCGAGACGCACCTCGGCTGGGCGCTCCACGAGCGCGGCATGAAGGCCGCCACCGCGGTCTTCGACGGCGCATCGGAGGAACAGATCCGGCAGGAGCTGCGCGACGCGGGGCTCCCCGAGAACGGCAAGATCATCGTCCGTGACGGTCGATCCGGCGAGCCGTTCGACCGACCGATCACGGTCGGCTACATCTACATGCTCAAGCTCCACCATCTGGTGGAGGACAAGATCCACGCCCGGTCGACCGGACCTTACAGCCTCATCACGCAGCAGCCTCTGGGCGGCAAGGCTCAGTTTGGAGGTCAGCGCTTCGGGGAGATGGAGGTCTGGGCGCTCGAGGCTTACGGCGCGGCGAACATCCTGCAGGAGCTGCTCACGGTCAAGTCGGACGACGTCATGGGTCGCGTCCAGACCTACGAGGCGATCGTGAAGGGCGAGGAGATCCAGGCGCCGGGCGTTCCCGAGTCGTTCAAGGTGCTCATCAAGGAACTGCAGAGCTTGGGGCTCAACGTCGAGATCCTCAACGAGAACGACGAAGAGATCCGCTTCGCAGAAGACACCGGCACCTACCCGATGCCGGATCTCGGCGGTATCAACCTCGCTGGGTTCGAAGACTGATCCATCCGCACGCATGACGCGTCGCCTGTGCCCGGCCAGCCAGGCGTCGCCGATCCACGGTCCGAACTACGCCACCGAGCCAGGCGGTGGTGTGGAGGAGAGGAATGCTCGAAGTCAACAACTTCAACGCCATCCGGATCTCGCTCGCGAGTCCGGAGCAGATCCGCGATTGGTCTTCGGGCGAGGTCACCAAGCCCGAGACCATTAACTACCGCACGCTCAAGCCGGAGAAGGACGGACTCTTCGACGAGCGCATCTTCGGTCCCACCAAGGACTGGGAGTGCTATTGCGGCAAGTACAAGAGGATCCGGTACAAGGGCATCATCTGCGACAAGTGCGGCGTTGAGGTCACTCGCTCCAAGGTCCGCCGCGAGCGAATGGGCCACATCCAGCTGGCCAGCCCCGTCAGCCACATCTGGTATTTCAAGGGGACGCCGTCTCGCCTCGGCATCCTGCTCGACATCAGCCCGCGCAACTTGGAGCGCATCCTCTACTTCGCTCTGTACATCGTCACCCACGTGGACGAGGAGGCCCGGCGACGGGCCCTGGCCGCGCTCGAGGACGAAGCCGAGGGTAGGGGAGGCAAGGGCGGCCGTGCTCTGAGCGAGCTGGAAGACGAGCTCACGAGCCGCTTCCACCGCCAGAAGGACGAGCTCATCGCCACCCTGGCTACAACGAAGGGCGAACTCGAGCTGCAGCGCACGGCCCGAACCGAGGAAATCGTCGAGGCCGCTCAGCAGGTCGAGGTCTCCCTCAAGGCGCTCGGCAAGGCCGCGGCCACCGAGGCGATCGCCTTCTCGATCACGGGCGAGGTGGTCGTTGCCGCCGGCGCCACGGGCGGCAAGGAAGCCACCACCAGTCTCCGCAAGATCGTGGCCGCCGAGACGGAGCGGGTCACCGCCGAGATCCAGGCGCGCGAAGCTGACGAGGAGCGGAGCGTCACCCAGAAGATCGCCGACCTGGAACTCGCCAACGACGCCGAGATCGAATCCGAGCGCGAGCGCCTGCGCCACGACGCCGAGGGCGCCAAGGACGAAATCCGCAAGCAGCGCGACGAGATCGAGTCGATCAAGGGGCTCATGACGCTCTCCGAGAACGACTTCCGCTACCTGGACGAGCGATACGGCTCGGGCAGCCGCGGTGGCCGCATATTCCACGCTGCCATGGGCGCGGAGGCGGTCCGCGACATCATCGGCCGGATGGACCTCGAGGAGCTGGCCAAGTCACTCCACGTCGAGGTTCGGACCACCTCGGGGCAGCGCCGCAAGAAGGCGATCAAGCGGCTTCGCCTGATCGAGGCCTTCCGCCGCTCCGGCACACGCCCGGAGTGGATGATCCTGTCGGTCATCCCGGTCATCCCACCGGACCTGCGCCCGATGGTCCAGCTCGACGGCGGCCGTTTCGCGACCTCCGATCTGAACGACCTGTATCGGCGCGTGATTAACCGCAACAACCGGCTCAAGCGACTGCTCGAGCTCGGCGCCCCGGAGATCATCATCCGCAACGAAAAGCGGATGCTCCAGGAGGCTTGCGACGCCCTGATCGACAACGGTCGACGGGGACGGGCCATCGCCGGCACCGGCAACCACCGACTCAAGAGCCTTTCGGACATGCTCAAAGGCAAGCAGGGCCGGTTCCGCCAGAACCTGCTCGGCAAGCGCGTGGACTACTCCGGCCGCTCGGTCATCGTGGTCGGGCCGGAGCTCAAGCTCCACCAATGCGGTCTGCCCAAGAAGATGGCGCTCGAGCTGTTCAAGCCGTTCGTCATGCGACTGCTCGTCGAGAAGGGTTTCGCGCACAACATCAAGAGTGCCAAGCGCATCGTCGAGCGCGTCCGACCCGAGGTCTGGGACGTCCTGGAAGAAGTCATCAAGGATCATCCGGTCCTGCTGAACCGCGCCCCCACGCTGCACCGGCTGGGCATCCAGGCCTTCATGCCGGTCCTTGTCGAGGGCTCCGCCATCCAGATCCACCCCCTGGTCTGCACCGCCTTCAACGCCGACTTCGACGGCGACCAGATGGCCGTCCACGTCCCGCTCTCTAGCGCGGCTCAGGAAGAGGCGCGAACGCTGATGCTGTCGACCGCCAATCTCCTCTCGCCAGCCGACGGGAGCCCGGTCGTGGCGCCTACGCAGGACATGGTCCTGGGCTGCTTCTACCTGACTATGGAGAAGGCCCTCGTCGCGGGCAAACACCCGCGTCTCTTCTCGAGCGAGGGTGAGGCGATCCTGACCTACCAGCTCCGCGAGGTAACCCTCCACGAGCCGGTCGTGGCCATGGTCCGGACCTGGGACGAGGAGGCCGGAGCGGCCGTCGAGGCCCGGGTCCAGACCACCGTCGGCCGAATCATCTTCAACCAGATCGTGCCGGATCGTCTCCGCTTCAAGAACGTGAACATGAAGCGGACCGAGCTGCGCCGCCTGGTGGACGAGTGCTACCGGATCCTCGGCCCCGAGGAGACCGCTCACGTCGTGGACGGCGTCAAGGCCGTCGGCTTCGAATACGCGACGCGCGGCGGGATGACCATCGCGGTCACCGACATCGTGATCCCGCCGGACAAGTCCAAGCGCCTGGCCGAGGCGGACACGGCCGTCGACCAGATCGACCGCCAGTTCCAGCGCGGTCTCATCACCGATGACGAACGCTACGAGCAAGTCGTCGACGTCTGGCAGAAGACCACCAACGACCTCTCGACCGCGATGATGGACGGCCTGGATGCCTTCGGCTCTGTCCGCATGATGGCGGACTCGGGCGCCCGAGGTAACAAAGGCCAGATCAGCCAGCTCGGCGGCATGCGCGGCCTCATGGCCGACCCGTCGGGCCGCATCATCGACGTCCCCGTGCGGAGCAACTTCCGCGAGGGGATGACGGTTCTCGAGTACTTCATCTCGACCCACGGCGCCCGCAAGGGCCTCGCCGACACCGCACTCCGCACCGCCGACTCGGGCTATCTGACCCGCCGCCTGGTGGACGTGGCGCAGGACGTCATTACCCGCGAGGAAGACTGCGG
>DATEXG010000087.1:0-2432 GCA_035257225.1 Candidatus Limnocylindrales bacterium | reverse complement strand
GACGGACCGCACTCTGGCCGCCAAGGGTCAGAGCAAGGGCGAGGAGGACGCAGTCGCGGACTCGAGTTCCGCTGCGGACTCCGAGCGTATCGGTCGCAAGCCTGGGAGGCCGGCTGCCGCCGAGCCGGTCCCGGGACAGAGGACGGATACGCCGGGCTCGTGACACGTGAGATGTCACTGCCCCCGGCGAGCCTCGCCAGATGACGCGCCAGAGCCGCAGGACATCGACACACGAACCGCCCCCGCTCGAGCAGATCCCGGTCTGGTCGTCTCCGCGTCAGGATGACGAGGCAGACGCGGAAGGCAAGGACGGGTCGGAGGCCCTGCTCTCTGGACTGAACGCCGAACAGCGTCGGGCCGTGTGCCACGGCGAGGGCCCGCTTCTGGTGGTCGCCGGGGCGGGCACCGGCAAGACCCAGGTGATTACCCGACGCATCGCCTGGCTGATCGCCACGCGGCGGGCGCGGCCCTCGGAGATCCTGGCCCTCACTTTCACGGACAAGGCCGCCGACGAGATGCAGGTTCGGGTCGACCAGCTCGTCCCCTACGGGTACACGGACTCGGCGATATCCACGTTCCACGCGTTCGGCGATCGGTTGGTCCGCGAGTTCGCTCTCGAGCTCGGACTGCCGACGGATCTGCGCGTACTCTCTCGGCCCGAGGTCGTCATCTTCCTGCGCGAGCGGCTATTCGCCTTCGAACTGGACGAGTACCGGCCTCTGGGCGATCCGACCCGCTTCCTCGGCGCCATGGCGACTCTCTTCAGCCGCTGCAAGGACGAGGACGTTGGGCCTCACGCCTACGTGGACTTCGCGGCGGTTCTGGCGTCTCGAGCCGCGGAGGCCCGGACCGCGAACCGGGAGGAACGCGAGTCGACCGAGAGCGATGCTCAGGCTGCGATCGAGGAGGATGCCCGGCGACACGGGGAGCTGGCTCGAGCGTACGCACGCTATCAGTCGCTCCTGCGGGAGTCCGGTCTCATCGACTTCGGCGACCAGGTGAGCCTGGCCCTGCGCTTGCTCCGCGAGTCGGCGGCGGCTCGGCTGGAGCTGCAGCGCCGGTACCGCTACGTACTCGTGGATGAGTTTCAGGACACGAATCGGGCGCAATCAGAGCTGGTCGAGTTGCTGGCGGCCCAACACGGGAACGTCATGGTCGTCGGCGACGACGACCAATCGATCTACAAGTTCCGAGGCGCAGCCATTAGCAACATCCTCGAGTTCAAGCGGCGGCACTCGCGAGCTCGCCAGATCGTGCTTCGGCGCAACTACCGCTCCCACACGCCGATCCTGGACGCCAGCTACCGGCTGATCCGCTTCAACGACCCGGATCGCCTGGAGGTCCGCAACGGCATCGACAAGCGCCTCGTCGCGGAGCGTGGCATCGCCGAGCGCGGCGGTGTGGAGCGGCCGGTTCGCCACCTGGCCTTCGCCACCGGCTCGGAAGAGGCCGATTGGGTCGCCCGCGAGATAGCGGGCCGCGTCGCCGCCGGAGTCAGGCCGCGAGATTTCGCGATCCTCGTGCGGGCGAACGCCGACGCGGATTCCGTGCTGCGAAGCTTGAACCTGGCGGGCGTCCCCTGGCGGTTCTCCGGAACGTCCGGACTCTATGCCCGTCCCGAGATAAGGCTGCTTCTGGCGTTCCTCCGGGCCATCGCGGATCTCTCGTCCAGCGTGGACGTGTATGCGCTGGCCGCGTCGGAGGTCTACGGCCTCGGCGGGCCGGATCTAACGGCGATCGTCAACAGCGCGCGCCGCCGCAACCGCTCGGTCTGGGACGTGGCCGAGGAACTGATTCGCCAGCCCGGGCTGCTGCGCATTACCCCAGAGTCGCGAGCGGCGCTCGACCGGCTCGTGGCGGATCTGCGCCGCTTCACCGAGCTGGCGCATGAGCGGCCGGCGGGCGAGGTCCTCTACCAGTTCCTGCGAGACAGCGGCATCTTGCCGAGTCTCGCCTCCTCGGACTCTGTGGCTGCCGAGGAGTCCCTCCAGAACATCGCCCGCTTCTTCGAGATCATCAGGGCCCAGTCCGATCTGCTGGCCGACGACCGGGTGATCTTCGTGGCGCGGCATCTTCAAACGCTCATCGACGCCGGCGACGACCCCGCCACTGCCGAGATCGACGCGGACGCGGACGCGGTCGCGGTTCTGACGGTGCACAAGGCCAAGGGCCTGGAGTTCCCGGTCGTCTTCATGACTGGCCTGGTGGACGGCCGCTTCCCGGCTCGAACTCGCCGCGAACCATTGGCCATGCCATCGGAGCTGGTGCGGGAGACGCTGCCCGAGGGCGATGCCCACGTGCAGGAAGAACGACGCCTCTTCTACGTTGGAATGACCCGCGCCCGTGACGAGCTGGTCCTCACGCATGCCGCGGACTACGGCGGGCGACGCACCCGCCGGGTGTCGCAGTTCGTCCTGGAAGCTCTCGATCTT
>DATEXG010000086.1:0-6075 GCA_035257225.1 Candidatus Limnocylindrales bacterium | reverse complement strand
CGAGCCTCTCGACCGGCCGGGCCAAGTACGCAGCCTATGAGATGACTCTCGCCCGTTGTGGCGAAGGCGGTCGAACCCTGGCGTCCGAGTTCCTGCGGTTGGCCGAACGAGACGCCGAGGCATACGCGGGCTACGCGGCCGCTCTCAAGCTGCCCCGCGAGACCGAGACGCAGATGGCGGCCCGGAAGGCGGCCATCGAGACGGCGGCGCGAGCCGCGTCCGATGCGCCATGGGAATGCGTGAAGGCCTGCGTCGCCCTTGTCAACGCCGCCGACGCGCTGGCGGGCCGCAGCAACGTCAACGCAGCGAGCGACGTGCTCGTGGCGGCGCTTCTGGGCGAGGCGGCCGCGCGCGGTGCCGCTGAGAACGTGAACATCAACCTGCCCTCCACCGGCGATGAGGGCTACAACGAGACGATGAGCCGTCAGCTGGACGAGGCCCTCCACGACATCGCGGCAGTGGCGGCGCGGACTCGCGAGACCGTGCTTTCCGGTCGGGTCCGCGATCCGGAGGACGAGTGACCGCCCCCGGCGAGGGAGCGATCGCCCCGGGCCAGGCCGGTCCGCGGCTGCTGGCGGGTGGCGCAATCGCGGCTGAAATCCGGACGAGCCTGACCGAGGACTTCGCGCGGTTCAAGGAGCGCTGGGGCTACTCGCCGAGTCTCGCCATCGTTCTGGTCGGCGCGGACGCCCCATCGGCGGTGTATCTGCGGCAGATCCTTCGTACGTGCGAGAAGGTCGGCGTCAACGGGCTGCTGGTCGAGATCGGCGCGGACGTCACGGCGGACGCGCTCTGCACGGAGATCGAACGCCTCAACGCCGACCCGGCCGTGGCTGGGATCATCGTCCAGATGCCGCTGCCGGCGCACATCCCGCTGCGAACGGTCATCGACTCGATCGACCCGGCCAAGGACATCGACGGTATCCACCCCCGCAACGCCGGGCTGCTGTCCCTCGGCTATGAAGGCTTCCTGCCGGCCACGGCCCAGGCCGCGGTCGAGATCTTGAAGCGCTCGGGGATCGAGATCGCCGGCAAGCGAGTGGTCGTCGTGGGCCGATCGAACGTGGTCGGCAAGCCCGCGGCGCTCCTCCTGCTGCGCGAGCACGGCAGCGTCACGGTGCTTCATTCCAAGACTCGCGACCTGGGCCACCACACCCGCGACGCCGAGATCCTGATCGTGGCCGCCGGCCGCCCCGGCCTCGTCACCGGGGAGATGCTCTCGCCGGGAGTCGTCGTCGTGGACGTGGGGATCAACGTCGTTGGCGACGAGCTCGTAGGCGACGTGGACTTCGAGTCCGCGAAGGACGTGGTTGCGGCCATCACTCCGGTGCCGGGCGGCGTCGGGCCGCTCACCAACGCTCTGCTGCTCAGCCATTTGCTGCGAGCCGCCACGGACCAGGCCGAGCTGGGTGCCGCGGTCGCCCAGGGCGCAACGCGATGAGCCCGACTTCGCCCATGCCCAACAGTCCGGAGGCTGCTCCATGAGCGCTGGTATGCCGAGCAGCCTCGAGATCGCCCGCTCCGTATCGCCGCGGCCGATCATGGATCTCGCCCGAGAGCTCGGGCTGCGCGACGACGAGGTGGAGCTGTACGGACCCTTCAAAGCCAAGGTTCGCCTCGAAGGGATCGAGCGGCTGGAGGCTGAGGCCGCGGCCAGGGGCAAGCGCGGCAAGTACGTCGTCGTCACCGCGATCACGCCAACGCCTCTCGGCGAGGGCAAGACAACCACGAACATCGGCCTGGTCCAGGGGCTGAACCGCCTCGGACACAAGGCGGCCGTCTGCATCCGTCAGCCCTCGCTCGGCCCGGTCTTCGGGATCAAGGGCGGCGCCGCGGGCGGCGGCTACAGCCAGGTGATCCCGATGGAGGATTTCAACCTCCACCTGACCGGCGACAACCACGCCGTGGGAGCGGCCCACAACCTGCTGGCGGCTTTCGTAGACAACTCGCTTACCCACGGCAACCCGCACGGCATCGACCCACTGGGCGTCCTGTGGCCGCGGGTCGTCGACGTCAGCGACCGGGCTCTTCGAAAGGCGATCGTGGGTATGGGCGGGCGCGAGAACGGCTACCCGCGCGAGACCGAATGGCAGATCACGGTCGCCAGCGAGGTGATGGCGGCCCTCGCGCTCGCCTCCGACATCCACGACCTGCGCGCGCGACTCGGTCGAATGGTCGTCGCCACCACCTTCGACGGCCGCCGCATCACCGCCGAGGACCTGCGCTGCGCGGGCTCGATGACCGTCCTGCTGCTCGACGCGATCAAGCCGAACCTTCTGCAGACCCTCGAAGGCGGGCCCGCCTTCGTCCATTGCGGCCCGTTCGCCAACATCGCCCACGGCAACAACAGCGTACTGGCCGATCGGCTGGCGCTGGCAACGTGCGAGATCGCGTGCACCGAGGCCGGCTTCGGGGCGGACATGGGCGCCGAGAAGTTCTTCGACATCAAGTGCCGCCAGAGCGGGCTGCGGCCTGACGCCGCAGTCATGGTGGCCACCGTCCGTGCCCTCAAGATGCACGGCGGTGTCGGCCGGATCGTGGCCGGCAGGCCGCTCGATCCGGCTCTCGAGGAAGAGAACGTGGAGTCGGTCCGGCGCGGTTCGGCCAACCTGGCCGCGCAGATCGAGAACGTGCGCGTCTTCAACGTCCCGGTGGTCGTGGCCATCAACCACTTCCCCACGGACACGGAGGCGGAGGTTGCCGCTATCCGGGAAGTGGCCCTGGCCGCCGGAGCGCTCGATGTCGTCGTCAGCCGCCACTTCGCCGACGGTGGCGCGGGCGCGGAGGATCTGGCCCGGGCCGTCTGGTCCGCGGCGCAGGTCGGGGCGCCGGACTTCCAGTTCCTCTATCCGGACGACGCCCCTCTTCGCGAGAAGATCGAGACCATCGCGGTCCGCATCTACGGCGCCCGGGGCGTGGACGAGCTGCCGGCCGCCACGAAGGCCCTGAAGCTGTACGAAGAACTGGGTTACGGGAACCTGCCGGTCTGCATGGCAAAGACGCACCTCTCGCTGAGCCACGATCCGTCTTTGAAGGGCCGGCCGACCGGCTTCCGGGTCCCCATCCGCGAAGTCCACCTCTCTGCCGGAGCCGGCTTCGTGACGCCGCTGCTGGGCGAGATGCGCACGATGCCGGGCCTCCCCTCGCACCCGGCCGGCGAATCGATCGACATCGACGCGGACGGGAAGATCGTCGGCCTGTTCTAGGCGGGGCGCCATGCTCGACCTGCTGCTCACCCGACATGGTCTGCCGGACGCCGGCCAGGATGTCTGGCTTGGGAGTCAGCTCGACGTAGCGATGAGGCCGGAGGGCCGCCGTCAGGCCGAGGCGCTGGCGCGCCGGCTGGCCGGCGTACGAATCGACCGCATCTTCTCCAGCCCGATGCTCCGCGCGCTGGAAACGGCCCAGATCGTCGCGACAGGCCGGCCGGTGGAGGTGGACGACCGGCTGATCGAGCGCGACTACGGGCGTTGGGAGGGCCTGACAAACGCGGAGATCGAGGCCCGCGATCCGGAGCTCCTGGAGCGCTGGGATCGCGATCCGGCGACCACGCCAACGCCCGGTGGAGAGTCGGGCGACGATGTAGCGGCAAGGGCGCTGAGCTTCCTGATAGATCTGCTGGCGTCCGAGATGGCGGACCCGAGCCCGTCGGCATCTACGCGAAGAGGCTCGCCCGAGGCGGGCCGCCAGGCCGAGTCCGAGGGCGACCGCCGCGTCCTGGTCGTCGCCCACGGCACTCTCATCCGCATCCTGCTGTGTGTCGCACTCGGCATCCCCGTGCGGGACTACCGGCGCCGCTTCGTCCAGGGCAACGCGAACCTGACGGTCCTGCGCTACGAGCACGGAGACGGCCCGGTCGGAGCCCAGCTGATCCTCGCCAACGACGTCAGCCACCTCCGCGCGCCCGGCGAGGCGCCCTGGGGCTAGATCGGGGCAGTGGCGGTCTCACGGCCGCGTGCCACCTCAGCGCCCTGAGGCATCAGGTGGCAGACTGAGGAGCAGGGGCGGAGCGGAACGGGCGGACGACCAAGCAGGAAAGGCCGGATCTGGAATTGGCTCGCGCATCGATCGCCTACGTCATTCTGTATACGGCGGTCGCCGCTTACGCGCCCTACCTGTCCCTCTACTACCAGAGCCTCGGCATTGGGTTCGGGGGCATCGGGGCTCTCGCGGCATTCACCTCTGCCGTGGCCCTCCTTGGCGCGCCGACGTGGGGCATGATCCACGACCGCTTCCCCACGGCACGCCTGTTCATTCCCGCCGCCGCCGTCCTCGCGGGTGCGGGTGGCGTGGGGCTCGCGAACGCCGGCGCATCGCCGCTGCTGGTGCTGTCCGCCGCGGCCTTCGCGTTCGGCATGTCGGGCATGGCCCCGATGATGGACGTCCGGGTGCTCGACATGATCGGCTCGGATCGCACCCGCTACGCCCGCGTTCGGATGTGGGGATCGTTCAGCTTCATGATCGCCGCCCCGATCATCGGCGTTCTGGTCCGCGCCGACGGTTACGGCGCCCTCTTTCTCGTGTTCGTCCCGATGGTCCTGCTCGGCGGTCTTGCGTCCACTCTGCTGCCGGGGCGATCGACGGGTGTGCGCGGTGCCAGTCTTCGCCGGGCGCCCGGCCGCGTCCTGAGCCACCGGCCCATAGCCCTGTTCTTGATCGGCGCGCTGGTCGGCTGGACCGCGGTCTACTCGCAGCTCGCTTTCTTCTCGATCTACGTCCGCCAACTCGGCGGATCCAGCGAGGCGGTCGGATGGGCCTGGTCGTTCGGCGCCGCGCTCGAGATCCCGTCCATGCTCTTCTTCCCGCAGCTGGCGCGCCGGTTCGGAACGGAGCGCCTCATCGTGCTGGGGATGGCTATTCTCGTGGCCCGCCAGGTGGCGAATGTGATCTTCACCGACCCATCGCTGCTCATCGGTCTCTCGCTGGTACAGGGCGCCGGCTACGGCCTGCTGCTGATCGGCGGCATAGCCTTCGTGTCCCGCGAAGCGCCGAAAGGGACGGCGGCCACAGCTCAGGGGATCCTCAACGGCGTCACCCTCAGCATGTCGTCGATCATCGGATCCGGGTTGGGCGGCGTGCTGGCCGGCTGGCTCACGATTCGCGGGCTGTACCTGGTGTCTGCCTGCCTTGGAGCGGTCGCCATCGTGCTGATCGCTCTGGCTGTCCTTCCCGCCACCAGGCGGCTGCCCGAGAGCCTGGGGTCGAGGGCACAGCAACTACCGCGCCCCGTCGACCCCGCCCCGTAGACCGACCGCCGCCGAGCGCGAACCCCTCGAGGGCGCGATCCGCGCTGGACTCTCTACCAGCCGTATCGCTTGACGCGGGCCTGGACCGTATTCGCCACCACCTGGGCGCCCAGCGCGCTGAAATGCACGCCGTCGACCGTGTACTTGCCGACGTAGACGCCGTCGGATGTCGAGAGCGCGGCGTGGACGTCGACGACGGCCAGCACGTAGCTGTTGGCGAGGTGGACGATCTGTGAGTTGAGCGAGTTGATCTGGCCGGCCCAGGCTGGGTACGAATCCGGCGGGATGGTCATCATGACCACCGTGATCCCCTTGGCCTTCGCCGCCACGATGATCGCCCGCAGGTTCGCGATCGTCGTCGCCGTGCTGACATAGTGGCCGATGTCGTTCGTGCCGCCCATGACGAACACCACATCCGGCTTGTAGGCGAGCACGTCGCTGCTCAGGCGGCTCCGCATGTTCGAGGTCAGGTCACCCGGAACGCCTGCGTTGTGGAGCAGGCGCAGATACGGATCCTGGGTGTCCAATCGGGACGGCCAGGACGGTCCGGGATCCCCGTAACCGGAGGTCAGGGAATCGCCAAGGGCCACAAACGTGTAGACCTTCCGCGGGGTGGGCTTCGGCGCCTTGGTGGGTGTTGGAGTGGGCACGGGCGTGGGTCCATTCGGGAGGACGACCGACAGAGCGGGGGGTGTGTAGGTCGGGTTGTCCGTGGGCAGCGGCTCGAGGCTCTCGGTCGGGTCCGAGGTGCTCGCCGTGGGGTCGGCCGAGAAGTCGAGGTTGGCGGCAAGCTGGTTGCCCGGATCGGACGAGCCGGGATGCGCAGCCC
>DATEXG010000085.1:0-2718 GCA_035257225.1 Candidatus Limnocylindrales bacterium | reverse complement strand
GGGCTGCGCGAGCCAGGCCGCGGCCATGGCGGAAGCCACGTCGCAGGCGACGCGCGCCGCGGGCTCGCCCGACGACGCCGCACAAGCCGCCGCGGCCATCGACGCCTTCGGTTTCGACTTCTACAAGAGCGACCTCACGTCGGGTGGCAACGCCGTCGTTTCGCCGACCAGCATCGTCCTGGCCCTCTCGATGGCCCAGGCAGGAGCTCGCGGAGAGACTGCCGCGCAGATGGACACCGTACTCCACTCGGTGACGGGCACAGGCAACGGAAACGGAATCAACTCCCTGGACCAGGCACTCGCCGGAATCTCTGGCACGTTCAAAGACGCCCTCGGCAAGGACCACGAGGTGACCCTCCGCAACGCCAACGCCCCGTTCGCTCAGCTCGGCTTGCAGCTGCAGTCGCCCTTCCTGGACACGCTCGCATCAAAGTACGGTGCCGGTCTGCGACTCGTCGATTTTCAGAAGGACCCGGCCGGCGCCTGCCAGCTGATAAACGGCTGGGTCGGCGATCAGACCGAGGGGCGGATCCCGAAACTGATCGACAGCCTCGACCCGTTGACTCGGCTGGTCCTCGTCAACGCCGTCTACCTCAAGGCCCCATGGCAGATGCCTTTCGACGAGACGCAAACGAAGACACTGCCGTTCACCCGGTCCGATGGCTCGCAGGTGAGCGTCCCGACCATGGGCCTCGGCCTCGCTGAGGCGACTTATGCTTCCGGCTCGGGCTGGCAGGCGGTGGAGCTCCCATATGCCGGCGGCTCACTCGCCATGACGATCGTCGTCCCGGATGACCTCGCCGCCTTCGAAGGGGGCCTCGACGCCGCTCGCTTCGCACAGATAACAGCGGCCCTCAAGGCCACCGATGTGATTCTGACGCTCCCACGCTTCAAGATAGAGACGAAGTCCGACATCGCATTTGCTCTCGCGGCGATGGGGATGTCGGTCGCGTTCGATCGCAACCGAGCCGACTTCTCGGGGATCACAACACAGGTCCCGCTCTACATCTCGAAAGTCGTCCACCAGGCCAGCATCTCCGTCGACGAGAACGGAACGGAAGCCTCCGCGGCGACGGCAGTCGAGATCGGGGCAGGTGCGGCACCCGGCCAACCGGTGACGCTCCACGTCGATCGACCGTTCGTCTTTGCCGTGAGGGACACGAGAACCGGGGCGATCCTCTTCCTCGGTCGCGTGGTCGATCCCTCCGCGTAGCGGACCCCGTCCCTATTCAGCCATAGCGTCGGAGCCTGCGCAGGTCATCCTCCGTGGCTGCGGTTGCGTGGTGCCGCGCGAGGCGCCGACGTGGGATGGTACGCTGGCTAGACGACCGCCACCTGATTGCCGCCTGAGTCGCCCCTAGGGCGGAGGTCCACGTGCCCGTTCTCCGAGAGGCCGCCCAATCGATCGGGCACCGCCTGGGGCTCCTGCGCCAGGTCGACTTCCGGCGCCTCTGGGTCGGCGAGACGATTAGCCAGTTCGGCTCCCAGGTGAGCTTCCTGGCGATCCCGTACATCGCGACGGTGTCGTTGCAGGCAACCTCCTTCGAAGTGGCGCTGCTGGGGGCCCTCGAGATCTTGCCCTTCCTGCTCTTCGCGCTCCCCGCCGGAGCGTGGGTCGACCGAATGCGGCGGCGCCCTATCCTCATCTCCGGCGACCTCGTGCGCGTGGTCGCCCTGAGCACGATCCCGATTGCCTGGGGGCTTGGGATGCTGACGATCGGGCAGCTCTATCTCGTGAGCTTCGTGACCGGCGTCGCCACCGTCTTCTTCGATGTTGCCTACCAGTCGTACCTACCGTCCCTCGTGGAGAGCGATGCGCTCGTCGAAGGCAACGCCAAGCTCGGGGTGAGCGAGGCGTCAGCGGGGGTGGTCGGACCCGGGCTCGGCGGGGGCCTCATTAGCGTCGTCGGCGCGCCATTCGCGGTCATTGCCGACGCGCTCAGCTATCTCGCCTCGGCCCTCTTCGTTTCGCGCATCGAGCGCCCGGAACCACACCCCGAGGCGGAGCGACGCGCGGCGGGCCTCGCCCGGGAGCCGCTCCGGCGCCAGGTCGCTGAGGGGCTCGGCTTTGTGATCCACAACTCGTACCTGCGCGCGATCGCTGCGGCCACCTCGTCGTCGAACCTGTTCGGCACGATGGTCTACGCAATCATGCCCATCTACCTGTACCGGGAGCTTGGGCTGAGCGCTGAGACTGCGGGCGTCATCTTCGGGATTGGCGCGCTCGGGACCCTCGCCGGGGCGCTTGCGGCCAACCAGGTCGCCGGGCGGATCGGGCTCGGCCGCACGATCATTGGCTCCATGGCACTCGGCGGACCGGCCATGCTGCTGCTGCCCCTCGCGCCGCACGACGCGCCGATCGCCTGGCTCGTCGCTTCGGTCGCCCTGGGGGGCTTCGCCTCTGTCGTCTACAACGTCAACCAGGTGAGCTACCGCCAGGCGATCTGCCCGACCGCCATCCAGGGTCGGATGAACGCGACGATGCGTTTCCTTGTGTGGGGGACGATCCCGATCGGCTCGATCCTCGGTGGCCTCATGGCGACGGCGTTGGGAGTGCACAACGCGATCTGGATCGGTGCGCTCGGATCGTGTCTGCCCTTCCTCGCGGTGCTCTTGTCGCCTGTACGGTCGCTGCACACCATGCCGGAGCCACTCGCTGAACCTAAGCCGATGGCCGAGGGTGCGAGCTGAGGCATGCGGGGCAACTCTCCACGATGG
>DATEXG010000084.1:0-3270 GCA_035257225.1 Candidatus Limnocylindrales bacterium | reverse complement strand
GTTCGGCCTCGCGGCCGGGCGCGTATGTGACTGTCGCCGACCTTGAGGCCTGCCTCGCCCCGTAGCTCCGTCCCGGTTCCCACCAAAGACAAGAAAGGAGGTCGGAATGGCACAAGCGTCGTTCGACGACGTCGACCTTGTGATCAAGACGATGGCCAAGACGATCGTTGACAACGCAGACTACTTCGCTCAGCTCGACTCGGTTGTCGGGGATGGCGACTTCGGTTACTCGTTGCGCAGCGGGTTCGAGGTCGTCCAAGCCGACTACGACACGTTCGACAAGTCGAGCGTCGGAGCCGTGCTCAAGAAGATCGCGCTCGTCATCTCGGGCAAGGTCGGAGGAGTCTCCGGCCCTATCTGGGGGACGGCTTTCCTGCGGGCCGGCGCAACCGCCGGCGACAAGACCGAGTTGGCGCCCGAGGACGTGGTCGCAATGTTGCGTGCCGCGATCACGGGAATCATGGCCCGCGGTGGCGCCGCGCTCGGCGAGAAGACGCTTCTCGATGCGCTGGTGCCGGTCACGGACAGCCTCGAAGCTGCCATCGGCGATCCGGCGATGTCGGGCGACCACGGCACGACCGCGATCCAGCGGGCTGCCGACGTAGCCGTGAAGGCGGCCGAAGACACCAAGTCAATGCTCGCAATGCGCGGCCGGGCCGCGTACACGGGCGAACGGAGCAGAGGCTCCGTCGACGCCGGCGCGACCGCGGTCGGCGTGATCCTCCAGGCAATCGCGTCGGCTTGGCGCGAGAAGTACGGCAAGGAAGCGACCAAATGAGGAAGTTCCTGAACGACCCAAGGACGTTCGTCCCCGAGTTTCTCGAGGGCATCACGCTCGCGTCGGGCGGCGCTCTCAAGTACGAGCCAAAGTACAACCTGATCTACAGGGCTGACATGCCCAAGGCCGACAAGGTGTCGGTCATCCAGGGCTCCGGCTCCGGCCACGAGCCGGCCCACACGATGATCGTCGGCAAGGGCATGCTCGACGCCGCGTGCCCGGGCGACGTCTTCGCCGGCCCTCCGGTGGAATTCGTGACCGAGACGACGAAGCTGATGAACTCCCCCAAGGGGGTCCTCTACATCGTCAACAACTACACCGGCGACCGCACCGCGTGGGAGATGGCCAAAGAGCTCTCCGAGGCCGAGGGCATGAAGATCGGCTACCTCCTCGTCAACGACGACGTGGCGGTGAAGGATTCCACGTGGACCGTGGGCCGGCGCGGCGTGGCCGGCAACTTCTTTGTGATCAAGGCCGTCGGCGCGGCATCCGAGAAGGGCGCCGACCTGGCGGAACTCGAGCGGATCGGCAACAAGGTCATCGCCCAGGTCCGCACAATGGGCATCGCCCTCTCATCCTGCATCCCTCCGGTGCGAGGCACGCCGCTCTTCGAGATCGCGGACGGCGAGATGGAAGTTGGCATCGGCATCCACGGCGAGCCGGGCCGCGAGCGCCGCAAGATGGGCACCGCCGACGAGATCGTCGACGTGCTGCTCAACGCGGTCGTGCCCGATCTGCCGTTCAAGAGCGGCGACGAGGTCGCCCTCATGATCAACGGCCTGGGCGGCACACCCATCAGCGAGCTGTACCTGCTCTACGGCATCGCCCACAAGAAGCTGGCCAAGCTGGGGATCAAGGTCTTCCGCAGCTACGTCGGCGAGTACTGCACCTCGCTCGAAATGGCCGGCGCACACCTGACCCTCCTCAAGGTCGACGACGAGATCAAGAAGCTCCTCCTCGCCCCGGCGGAGGTCGCAATTCGGGTCTTCTGACCCGTTCCCCTGCACGCCAGAGAGGCGGTCGGCCGAATGGTCGGCCGCCTCTCTTTGCCCGGCACCCAGATCTGGTCAGGTGCGGCTAGGCGGCTCGTGCGGCCCCAGCAACTCCCCCGCCATCGCCCTGACGGAGGCCGCGTCGGTGGCCGCAAGCGCTCGTTTCGCCAGATCGGCGAGCTGCGGCCGAGTCGCTCCTGCGAGCGCGGCGCGAACCCGATCGAGCGAACCCGCGTCGGCCGAGAGCTCGTCCACCCCCAGGCCCGCCAGGACGAGCGCCCCGGCCGGCTCCCCGGCCAGCTCGCCGCAGACGGCAACCGGGATGCCTGCCTCGTCGGCACCCGCCACGACGCCGGCGATCAGCCGCAGGACCGCGGGATGGAGCGCGTCCTGGAGGTACCCGAGGGCTGGGTTCGAGCGGTCGGCGGCCATCGCGTACTGGGTGAGATCGTTGGTGCCGATCGAGAAGAAGTCGACGAGGCGGGCCAGCTCGGGGGCGAGGATCGCCGCCGAGGGGATCTCGATCATGACCCCGGTGACCATCCGTTCCGGCAGCGGGTCGCCCGATGCGGCCGCGGCTGCGCGCGCTTCGTCGCGAAGCTCCAGGAGCAGCCGGGCGTCGGCGATGGTTGCGACCATCGGGGCCATGACGTGGGGCGTAACCCCGGCCCGTCCGGCCGCCCGCCAGATAGCCCGCAACTGGGCGGCGAGCAGCTCGCGGGATCGTGCAGCGAGCCGGATCGCTCGGACGCCCAGGAAGGGATTCGCCTCAGACGGAAGATCGAGGTACGGGAGAGCCTTGTCGCCGCCGATGTCCGCCAGACGGACGACGACGGGACGTCGCGGCCCGAACGCTTCGAAGACCCGGCGATAGGGCTCGACCTGCTCGTCCTCCGAGGGAGCCGACTGCCGCCTCATGAACAGGAATTCGGTCCGGAACAGGCCTACGCCCTCGGCCCCGGCCTCGAGGGCGCGAGCGGCCTCCTCGGGACCGCCGATGTTGGCGAGCAAGATCATCCGCTCTCCGTCGGCAGTGGCCGCGGGGCGGCCGCGGAAAGCGGCGGCAGCTCGGCTGCGCGCGGCCAGCGCCTCGGCTCGAGCCGCAAAGTCGGCCAGCTGCGATGGATCAGGATCCAGGACCACCGCGCCAGACTCGCCGTCGACGGCAATCGAGGCCGCGGAGCCGGCGGCTTCAACGAGCCCCGGGACGCCGACCACAGCAGGTATCCCCAGGCCTCGAGCCAGGATGACGGCGTGAGCGGTTGGCGAACCGCCTTCCAGGGCCACTCCCAGGAGCAGGCCGGGCGGAACCTCTGCCGCGATGGACGGCGGCAGGTCCTCCGCGACCGCAATCGAGGGAGTCTCCGGGAACGCCACGTCCCGGCCCGTCATGATCCGGATGATCCTCGCTCCTACGTCCCGCACGTCCGCCGCCCGCGCCGCCAGCAGCTCATCGGGCAGGGCAGCCAGGACGCCACTCGCGAGTGCCGCCGCGCCCTC
>DATEXG010000083.1:0-5627 GCA_035257225.1 Candidatus Limnocylindrales bacterium | reverse complement strand
GGTGGTGGGCGGGGGCCTGGTCGGCGGCGGCATCGTTCTGGGCGGCCTGGCGACGCGCATCCCAAAGGGGCCGAGCATCATCGCCGCGTTCACGGCGTTGGGCGTGGCGATGGTGGCCCTGGCCGCGACCCAGAACCTGCCCGTTGCCCTGATTCTGGCGGTGGCGGTAGGCCTGGCGAACGTTACCTTCGTAGTCCCGAGCCAGACCCTCTTCCAGCAGCGCACGCCGGACGAGATGCTCGGGCGCGTGGTCGCGATCCGCCTGGCCGTCGTCAACGGAGTCTTGGCTGTGGCTATGGTGACCAGCGGCGCCCTCGCCCAGCTCGTCGGCTTCCGTCCCGTCATCGCCGTCTGCGGGATCCTGACGGTCGCCGCGGGTCTCGCCGGCCTCACGGTCCGCTCCATCCGCCGCGCGTAGCCGGCTCGAAAGACAACGCGCCCGGTGGCTGCGGCGCGCGGCAACGGAACACGTCGGCTAAACTGCCGGACAGCGGTGCGCCCGAGTCCGCCAACACCGGCGGGCGACTCGCACCGGCCAACGACGCATTCAAGGCACCAGCGGTGCCCATACCGGGTGGGCCGGACTCGGCGGCCGCCAGCACAGGAGTGACGCGAGGGCATGTCGGACCGCGATAAGGACCCAGGAGAGACGCTTTCGCCCAACGAGTTCGAGCCGGGCGAGGACGAGTTCGAAGAGAACCCCGAAGAGGGTTTCGAGGGCGAAGGCGAGCCCGAAGAGTCCGACGAGGACGAAGGTCGCCCCCCGGTCGGCGCGCCTTCGGGTCGCCGGTTCGGCCTTGGCCGCGGCGGGCAGCGGACCGAGGATAGCGGCCATCGGGTGACGGGATCGGGGCGCGAATCTCACGAGCGAGTCCACGTCGACGATCGAGCGTCGGGCATCTATGCCTTGCTCGCCGCCGCCGTCCTGATCGGTATCCTCGCCATTGCCTTTGCCGGGAACTACGTCCCGCAGGGGGCTGAGCCCACGGCTCCGCCACTTGTCGTGCCGACGTTCAACGGCACTCTCCCTCCGAGCGCGGGACCGTCCGTCTCGGTCGCGCCGTCTGAGTCTCCGGTCGCGCCGTCTGAGTCTCCGGTCGCGACTCCGACGGCTGCCCCGAGCGCGACTCCATCTCCGGTCGCGTCTCCGAGCGCGACCTAGCTGTTCTTCCCCGTCGGGTTGTTGACGGGCGTCCGGCTGATCGGCGGCTGTCCGACGAGTGACCAGTTCGGTCGGGCGTAGGCCCATTCGCCGAGCAGGGTCCTGACCATCCGCTCAGCCTTGCCGTTCGTCTGGGGCCGGTACGGACGGGTGAACCGATGGCCGATCCCGAGCTCGTCGCAGGCCGCCGCGAAGTCCCGGCTCCGATAGCAGCCGCCGTTGTCGGTCAGGATCCGCTCGATCGTGATGCCGTGGGCAGCGTAGAAGCGCCAGGCCCGCCACAGGACGCGGCGGTCGTCACCGGGGCCTCGTCGGGCAGCTCCTCCGCATACGCCAGGCGGCTGTGGTCGTCGATCGCGACGTGGACCCGGTCCCAGCCGATGTGCCGGGCCCGGTGATGCCGGTCGCCCGTGACGCGGTGACCGCCGCCCTCCCCGATCCGCCCGAGCATCGACGGCGGGGGCCTAACCCTTGTGGGCCTTGGGCGACCCCGCGACAGACCCCTTACCCCTATCCCGCGGGTGTGTGCGTGAGGGCGTGCGGTCTTGCTCGGGCGACCAACCCGCCACAAAAGGCCGTCGGGCGTTTCCGTACAGAGATGTCGGACCTGTTCAGGGGCGGAATCCCTTAGGGCTTCGCTTTCTTCGAAGGTTTCGACTTGCCAGAATTGTTGAGGGCGACCGCTTGGAGAACGAGCGCCTTGAAGGCGGACTCGTCAACTTCTTCTCCTTCGTGGATGTCGATCGCGCGGCGTACGTTTCCGTCGAGACTCGAGTTGAAGAGACGGTCCGGATCCTCCAGAGACGCGCCCTTGGAGAAGGTGAGCTTCACGACACTCTTGTAGGATTCGCCAGTGCAGATGATGCCGTCGTGCGACCAAACCGGGGTGCCCGAGGACGAGGGCTTCACCCACTTCAATTCCTCGACGACGTCCGGGTCCGCTTCCTCGATGAGCTTGCGCATTCTGCTGAGGGTTTCCCCGCGCCAGTCCCCGAGTTCGGCGATTCTTTTCGAGATGAGCTCCGATGCCGACTGGCCTTGGCTCTCGCCCGGTTCTTTCATGTTCTCATCCTAGCCTTCCAGAGGCAAAACCGGGAAGCCCGCGCGGTCTATGACCTAGCCCCCAGGGCCGCCCGCGGCCCGCGGGCCGACTTCTTCGTTGCCTCCGGGCAGGCGTATCTTCCACGCGTGGATCCGGATACGGCCGCACGGCTCCGGGCGGAGATGGTCGAGCGCCAGCTCCGCGGCCGTGGCATTCGCGACGAGGCCGTCCTGGCGGCAATGGCCGCGCTGCCGCGCGAGCTGTTCGTTCCGAGCGACCTTGCCAAGCACGCCTACGGCGACGAAGCCCTGCCCATCGAGGCCGGGCAGGCGATCAGCCAGCCGTACATCGTGGCCCAGATGACCGAGCTGCTGGAGCCCCGGCCGGGGATGCGCGTCCTCGAGGTGGGGACGGGCTCCGGCTACCAGGCCGCCGTGCTGGCCACGATCGGCTGCCGCGTCATCACCATCGAGCGCCACGCCGAACTGGCGGCGACCGCCGTGGCCAGGCTGGCGGAACTCGGCCTGCTGGATCTCGTCCGAGTCGAGGTGGGCGACGGCAGCCTGGGCCGTCCCGATGACGCCCCGTTCGAAGGCATAGTGGTCACCGCCGCCGCGCCGGCCGTGCCCGTCGCTCTCCGGGCGCAGCTTGCCGAGGGCGGTCGCCTCGTGGTCCCGGTTGGGTCGCAGGGTCTGCAGGAGATGGTGCTCGTGGTCCGCCACGGGGAAGACTTCGGGGAATTCCCGGGCGGTGCGTGCGTCTTCGTGCCACTCGTCGGCGCGGGAGGCTTCGGCGAACGCGAAGCGCGCCGGTGGCCGTCGTTCGGGAGGCTGCGGCTGTAGTTGCGCGGTGACGCTCCATGATCGCTATGGCAGGGAGGCAATGAAGCACTACAACAAGCTCGTCCGGGATTCGGTACCAGGCATGCTGCGGGGCAACGGCCACCAGGTCGACACGCGCACTATCCAGGGCGACGAACTGCTGGCGGCGCTCCGCGCCAAGATCGACGAAGAGGTGGCCGAATACGACGCCGCCACGGACGACGAGCGGGCGGCCGCGGAACTGGCGGACCTGATAGAGGTCATCGTGGCTCTGGCCAAGCGGCGTGGCTACGACGAAGCGAAGCTGAACGAGCTACGGGCGCAGAAGGCCTCCCAGCGCGGGACCTTCGATCGGGGTCTCTTCCTGGAGTCCGTGGAGTAGGTTCATGGCGGGCGCGTGAGCCGAGACCGGGCTCGTCTCGACTCGTCGGAGCGACCGTAGTTGCGCGGGGACGGGTCTATTGACCCTGGGCGGGCACCTTCTGAGATTCACCCGCCGCGTTGACGGCCGTGATCCACACGCACAGAGGCCCTCCGCCCACGGAGACCTCGTCGAAGAGATGGGCGCTCGTGATTCCCGGCTTCGTTTCCAGGACCGTTGATGCCTGAGTCTCGGAGGCCGCGCATGTGGCTGTTGGGTCCTCGCCTATCGAGATCCGGTAGATGCGGAACCAGGTTGCGGGCGCGGAACCGTATGTCCATGCGAGATTGGTCTGCTTGCAGCTGGAGTCGGGGTTGTTCGGATCGGGGCTCGGGCATGGAACCGATCCGTTCTCCACCAGGGCCGTGAAATCGGTCGGCGCCGCGGGCGCCTGTTCCATGACGGATCCTGAGGCGGGCACGAACGGTGGCAGCGTAGCGCTCGACGACGAGCAGCCTGCCAGCAACAGCGGCACGGCGCAGAGAAGGGCCATCGACTTCCGAATCGGCACGCTCATCCTTCGGAACCCTCCACCTTCGTCCGGAAAGCGCCATTCTGGCACGCGGAATCAGCGACGGGCCGGCCCGGACGAATCGCGAGACTAGGTAGAGGGCACGCCCAGGAACCCACCGTCGCGGTAGCAATACCACAGCTCGTCCGAGGCATCGCCTGCCGCGGGGCGATCGCGTGGCTGGATCGTGACGCTCGGATAGAGCCGCTTCACCCGGTTCCTCCACCTGCTCCAGGAATGTCTTCCAGCCCGAGGTAAGCTCCTGCAGTTCCGCGACCCCCCTCTGCACGTCGGCCTCGAACTGCGCGTCATCCTTTGGATAGCAGCGCAACACGAACTTCCGCTCGGAACTGATCAGCCTGAGCCCGGCGCCTTCCCCGGTCTGGCTCTCCAGGCCCCAGACCCACGTGCGTCCATACGGTTGCGCCGCTCTGCTCCCAGCCATCGTCGGGTTCTCCCCTACGACTCCTGGTCAAGCCGCCTCTGGATAGCGGCCACACCCTGGCCGGGAGCGTCTGCGTCCCGGTGGCCGAGACTCCGAGCCGGGCCGGCGGGCGGTGGACTGGCTCGTCCGCGTGCTCGATTGGGAAGACTAGGAGCTTGCGGGCGAGAAGCGAGAGAATAGGGCCATGCCACTCACCGGAGAATACGAACCCGGGACATCCACCTGGTCCCGCCAGCAGGTTGAGCTCTACGAGGCGACCAACGGCGAAAAGGCCGGCGACCTCCGCGGCCGGCCCGTGGTCGTCCTGACCTCGGTCGGGGCGAAGACGGGCAAGCTCCGCAAGACCGCCCTCATGCGCGTCGAGCACGAGGGTATCTACGCGGTGGTCGCGTCGCTCGGCGGCGCCCCGAAGCATCCTTGCTGGTACCACAACCTCAAGAAGAATCCGCACGTCGAGCTGCAGGACGGCGCGACCAAGCGCGACTACCTGGCCCGCGAGGTCGCCGGCGACGAGAAGGCCCTGTGGTGGGAGCGCGCCGTCGAAACCTGGCCCGACTACGCCAACTACCAGAAGAAGACCGACCGCCAGATCCCGGTGTTCGTGCTCGAGGCAATGCAGTAGCACGTGGGAACCGAAGCCTGGATCTCGCGTCCGCGCGGGTTGACCGAACGCTATGAAGATCCGCCGAATATGACGGGCTACGGAACGAAGTAGCCGGTCACATCGAAGATCGCCTGGGCGCTCGACCCTGCAGCCGAGCCGACGTAGGTGACCGATAGGGTGCCTCCGCCGCCGAGAGCCACGGTGACCGCGTTGGCTCGGTCGTCACCGACCGGGAAGTTGAGCGTCGAGCTCGTCGGGTTGTCGGTGGCGGTCGGGCCGGCGTAGAGATAGCCGCCGCTGGTCTGTCCGGTCACGGTCAGGTTGCCGGTAATCCCCGTGGCGTTCGACGGCACTCCGCCCCGGCCGGTCACCTGGAACGTCCGGGCCGCGTGGGAGTCAAAGACACCCCCGAGCCCCGTGCCGTTGCGAGTGTCGAGGAGGCGGGCCGGAGTCAAGGCCACGAACGTGGCACCGGACGTGTCTGGGGTGAAGTAGCCGGTCACATCGAAGATCGCCTGGGCGCTCGACCCTGCAGCCGAGCCGACGTAGGTGACCGATAGGGTGCCTCCGGCGCCAAGAGCCGCGGTGACGGCGTTGGCTCGGTCGTCACCAACCGGGAAG
>DATEXG010000082.1:0-16180 GCA_035257225.1 Candidatus Limnocylindrales bacterium | reverse complement strand
TCCGTTGCCGAGACGCCCGGCGACACCCCCTTTGAGGTCATCATCAGCCCCTGCACGATCCAGGGCTGTCGACCGACCTCGGCGGTCATCCAGCCGAGCTCTACGGCGATGATCGGCAGCGGGATTGCCAGTACCGCGAAGCGAAGCCACCAGACGTTCGAGTCGAGCGAGCGGCGCCACCACAAGAAAGCTCCAAAGAGCATCAGCAGCATCATCAGGACGCCCAAGCCGACCATCAGGTGGAAGCTCATCCACGTCAGAGCCACCGGCGGCCAGAGAGAAGTGTTCGGCTCCTGATCCAGGCCCTTGATCTCGCTGTTCGGATCGAGATTGGTCATCGCGCTGAGGCCGTTGGGGATGGCGAGCGGCGGGATGGCGGCCGGACCGGATTGGCTCGGCGGCAGGCCGATGATCTCCAGCGCCACGCCTTTCTCGGTCTGGAAGACCCCTTCCATGGCCGCGAACTTGAGCGGCTGGTTGGCCTGGACCTCGCGGGTCTGCAGGTCGCCACTGACGAACATGAGGCCCGATCCAAGGAAGGCCACGACGACGGCCAGCCGGAGGGCGATCGCGGTCACGTCGGAATTGCGATGGCGCAGGACGTACCAGGCGGAGATCCCCATGAGGAAGAACGCGCCCACGACCCAGCACGCCGCCAGAGTGTGGAAGAGTCGCTGCAGAGTCGACGGATTGAAGGTGGCCTGCCAGAAATCGGTCATCTGGGCCTTCGAGACGCCGTTCGCGTCGGTGACGATCTTGAAGCCGGCCGGCGTCTGCATCCACGAGTTGGCCACGAGGATCCAGAAAGCCGAAATCGTCGTACCCAGGCAGACCAGGACGCCCGCCAACCACCGGACCGTTGAGCTAACGCGGTTCCGGCCGAACAGCACGATCCCCACGAAGGCCGACTCCAGGAAGAAGGCGAAGATCCCTTCGGCGGCGAGCGGTGCCCCGAAGATGTCGCCCACGAATCCGGAGAAGGTGGACCAGTTGGTGCCGAACTGGAACTCCATGACGACGCCGCTCACAACGCCGATGACGAAGGTGACGGCGAACAGCTTCGTGAGGAAGACCGACAACCGGTCGTATACGTCGCGCCTGGTCCGCCATCGCATCGTCTCCACGATGGCGATCAGCCCGGCCAGGCCGATCGTGACCGCGGGGAAGATGAAGTGGAAGCTGATAGTCAGGGCGAACTGGATACGGGACAGCTCGACGACGTCCACACACACTCCTCAGGTGGATCAGGCAGGGCTCTCGACGTTGCCGCTCTCGGCGGGATGCAGAACCTGAACTCGCGTGTCGCCATTATGGGAGGGAGAGTCCGGGACGGTCCATACATCGAGCGGCTTGTGACCGTCAGTTGCGGCCGTCGGGCCGGGGCGTGAAACACTCGATCCGGTCGTCGGCAGATACTTGGCGCCCGGCGCGCCGCTACCGGCTCGGCCGCGCAACTCGCGCCAGGCTCCGCAGGGCCCTGGTCGGAGGACCCTGCCGCGACAGCCCACGGGCACCTCTCAGACGTGCTACAAAGCCTCGATGAGCGGCCCCGGTCCCCGGATGCAGATCGCGTGGCCTTTCCGCGGCCGTCTGCCCGGTCGGCGCCGAGCGTTGGTTGCGGTGTTCGCGGTCGGCCTCGTCGCGGTCGCGGCCGCCACCTTGCTGTTGGGACCGCGGCTTGCCGCTAACTCCGGGGTATTCGTCTCGGACAACGCCTTCCGGTTGCCGCTCGCGGCGTCGCCGTCGCAGTCCCCGTCGCCGGCCGACGCTTCCCCATCCGCCTCGGTGACTCCGTCGCCAACCGCACAGGAACTCATGACGCCCCTGGTCCTCGTCCCGCCGCGGGATCTCACGGGCTACGTCTGGCCGCTCGTCAATGCCCACGTCACGCTTCCCTTCGGGCCCACCTCGTGGGGCGAGATGATCGTGGACGGTCAGAGATTCCACGATGGCCTCGACATCTCCACCGGCTGCGGCCCCGCGGTTCTCGCGGCCCATGACGGCGTCGTCCTTGCGGCCGGGCGCCAGTACGACGACTTTGTGGGCTGGGAAGGCGACCTAACCCCCTACTACGACTGGCTCACTCAGCACAAGTTCTGGAACACCGTTCCCATCGTGGTCGTCATCGACGACGGCAACGGATACCGGAGCATCTACGCCCACGAGTCGTCTGTGACAGTCCAGCCCGGGCAGCATGTCAATGCCGGCGAACGGATCGGTTACGAAGGCAAGACCGGACTGGCCACCGGCTGCCACGTCCATTTCAGCCTCTACAGCCCGCTGGAGACCAGGACCTTTGCCCTGGATCCGGGGGTCGTCCAGCGAGACCAAATGCCCCCCGCGGAGATAGCACGCATCGACCCGCTGCTGGTCCTGCCGTTCCGCTGCGACGTGGAAGAGATGGTCGCCCTCCGACCCTACGAAGCCGCGAGCTGTCCGACGCCGACCAAGCGACCGCCACCCAAGCCCACGCCGACGAAGGCGCCGGCCGCAAGCGGTACCGCCGCGCCAACTGCCGGGGTCACGGACACAGGTACGCCCGCGCCAAAGGAGACACCGTCGGGCACGCCGACCCCCGCGCCCCCTGTTACACCCGAGCCCACGCCCGTGCCGGCGCCCGTGACCTAGCCTTCCGCCACCTTGGCCTCGACGGAGTGCCCGCGCCGATACCGTCTGGCCACGAGCGAGTAGGCCGGAATCCGGCCCAGCGCTTGACTGAGAGGTGCAGCCGGGCGCCCGTCTCTGCCGACAACCGCCAGCAGCGAATCGGTGGCCGTTGCCTCGGCCGGTCTTGCATCCACCTCGGCCAGGTCGATCGCGACCCCCCCGGGCTCGTCGCGCCCGAGTTCGCTCCGGGCCGCCAGGACAGCCGCGTCCCGTTCGGTGGCTTCGTACGCGCGCCGCAGCTCGGCCTCGGCGTGCCACCGTGGCCGGCGCAGCAGGATGGCCTGCCATACGCGCCCAACTTCCGGCGTGACCGTTCCGTCGTCCGGCGCAGGTCGCTCGGAAAGCGCCTCGCCTCGGGCCCACAGAGCCGCCTGGTGCAGGAGGGCGTACTCGTCCAGGTCCGCGTAATGGCCCAGCTGGTCGGCCGGCGAGCCCTCGCCAAAGATCGCCAGGATGCTCGGACGGAAGACCTCCGCCAGGTCCAGGTCGATCGCCCGGACGGATCGATGGAAGTAGATCTGCTGATACAAGAAGAGTCGGGCGGTGAGGAACATCTCCAACGCCCCCAACCCGGGCTCGTACAGGGAGAGCCCGCGCGGCCCAACGAAGCTGTATCGCCGCAGCCGCTCCACGTCCACCGGTCCCGCTGAGACGCCGATCAGGTACGAGTCGCGGCGGACGTAATCCAGGTTGTCCACCGTGAACACGCCCGAGAGCAACGGCTGGAGCCAGCGCAGCCAGCGCGGCATCGACGGGTCGGTCAGGGCGGGCTTGGAGATCAGGAACGAGAGCCAGCGCGGATCGATCGATTCGTCAGGCTGGAGGGCGTCGCGCTCCGGGACCGCCCCCGGCGCCCGCCGGATGGATCGGATCAGGGCACCCAGTTCGCGCTCGATGATGAGTTGCGAGAGGTCCTCGTGGGTCAGGCTCTTGTGCCGGCGGCGCGGGTCGGGCGGCGCGGGGAAGTGGCACAGCACGTGGTCGTCGAAGAAATGGGCAAACGGTCCGTGACCTACGTCGTGCAGCAGCCCGGCCAGGCGCATGGTCTCCACGACCAGGCCTTCGGAGGGCGGATCGACGGCCGGCTCGACCGTGCCCAGCTCCGTCCGCAGGCTCGGATAGAGCTGGCGAGCCCAGAGCCCCGCCTCGTGCATCACGCCCAGGCTGTGAGTGAAGCGACTGTGCTCTGCCGTGGGGAAGACCCAGCGGGCGCTCTGGAGTTGGCTAATGCGCCGCATCCGCTGAAGCCACGCCGAGTCGAGCAGGTCGTCCTCGGCCGCGTCCTCCGCGGCCAGTCCCAGCTGGCGGGCGCGATCGGAGGTGAGACGCTTCGTCAGTTCGATGTAGCCGTGGATCGGATCGCTGATGAGGTTGACGGCCCACAGAAGCGGGTGCGTCGCCACGGCCAGAGTGGCGCCGGACGCGCCGGGCACGACATCCCTCTCGTCGGGCGACCCTGAAGTCTCGTCCTGCATGCCGCAAGCCTAGACGCAGAAGGTCAGTACCGCGCCGCGGCCGCGCGATGCGTCGCGGCGACCTCGTCGCGCAACTCGGGGGGCTCGAGCACCTCCACCGCGGAGCCCCACGAGAGGATCCACCGCCGGATCTCGATCGTGCCCGGGACACGAGCCCTCCAGACGACGCTCCCGTCCGCCTCGTGAGCCACGCGCTCCGTAGGGTGCCAGGTCGTCTCCGTCACCAGGCCGGCGATCGCCGCATCGAAGCGCAGCACAACCTCCACCTCCTCCTGGTCGGAGATGACTCCCCAGGCGCGATCGAGCCCCTCCTGCACGGCTCCGGGGTGCGGCGGCTCAAACGTCTCCGGCGCGAGAGACAGGTCCAGGATTCGCTGGAGCTTGAACGTCCTGATGGCGCGGCGCGACTCATCGAAGCCCATCAGGTACAGCGCCCGCGTCGTCGCCGAAGCCTCGAGCAGATACGGATGCACGCGTGCTCGCCTCGGCGGTCGCCCGGGACTGTGAGCGGCCGCGTTGTACGTCAGCTCCACCACTCGCCGCTCCGCCCAGGCCCGGGCGAGCAGCCGCAGATGCCGCGTCAACCGCTCATCCGGCGGCCGGCTGGCCAGCACGTCGATGGTCCGCTCCAGGTGTCGGGCCACGACCGGCGGCAGGATCTCGGCCAGCTTCTGGAACGCCGCGCCCATGTCCGGGTCGTATCGATCGGCGAACTGGGCCGTCAGGCGAGCGGCGAGGAAGAAGGCCACGGCCTCGTCGAGGGTCAGTCGCAGCGGGGGCAGGAAGGCGCCCTCCACGATCCCCCACCGGCCGCCTTCGCTCCACAGCGGAATCCCGATCTCGCCCTCCAAGGCCTGCAGATCGCGGTAGACGGTTCGGCGCGACATGCCCACGAAGCCGGCGACGGCGTCCACGGCGGCACCCTCCGGATGGGCGGCCAGGTAGCGAATGACCCGGTAGAAGCGAGCCAGCCGATCGCGCTTGACGGCGCGATCGGACGAAAGACCGCCCAGATCCTCGGGAGTCGAGTGGCCGTCGCCGCCGAGATCGCCGCCGGGATCGCCAAGAGGGCGGCCGGACGCGGATCCGCCTTCTATCCCTCCTGTCGGCGGCCTCATTTTCAATCCATCACGTGCGCGGCGTCGGAATTGAGACCGGCGTGTCCCGGTCCGTCGCGGTCATCCGAAGGTTGACCGTCGCCAGCAGTCCATGAGGCAGGATCTCCTGCGCGCTTCCGTTGATCCAACCCTCGATCCGGCCGACTTCTCCGTCGCCGAAGACCCAATAGTTCAGTTCGCCCCGCCACGTCGAGGTGTTCGCTCTTCCGACCAGCCAGACGACCTGCGGGAACGACGTTTGGAACGTGGTGCCGTCCACGGCGATGCGGCAGTGCCGGGCTCGCGCGCCTTCTACGTACTCGAACCCGCGGTTCTCAGCAGTGGCTCGATTACCGAGAGAGAGCGCTCCGGCAATAGCCGAGGCATCCACCATGTCGCCGTCCAGCTCGGTGGGGGGAACCTGCGTCCAGGCGCCGCCCGGGGCGAGAAGCCAGGCCGCCGATCCCCGACGCACTGCGGCGTATTGAACGAAGAGATCGGCGCCGCGGACCACCTGCGCCGTCCAGGAGACGTCCATACCGGACCGGGTCCCGTTGACATTCACCGTCCCCACCGACCGCCCGTCGACGTCGGCCCAGAGGTCGAGCTCCAGCTTGGCCGTGGTTGCACTCACCAGGGCCTGGTTGCATTCCGGAGGTATGAGGTTGGCCGCCGTCGGTCCGAACCTGGAATGGGCAGCGGGCCGGTCGCGAAGGGCGGCCTCGTCGGCCAGACTCACGCTGGCATAGACACCGCCAATGACCGAGGTGGCGACAACGGCAAAGGCCAGCGAGGCAGCAATGCGACGCTTGCCGATGCCGACCTCGTTGATGAACTGACGGCTGATTCCGATCCCGGCGAAGAGACTCGTCGCCAGCAGGGCCAGCGCCCAGGGGTAGATGACCTCCAGGGAGGGCAGCAGGGCCTGAGTGCCGCCCTCGACAACCTGACCGGTGACCCCCGCGATCGACGGCAGCAGCAAGAGCCCCGCAACCAGGCCAAGCCAGAAGACCCCGGCTGAGCCTCGATCGCTACGCACCAGCGGCGGCCACACGATCGAGGCGACGCTGACCAGCAGCGGCAAGGACGCCGCAATGCCGACCAGCAGGTCGACGGGGCCGCCTGGCCGGTAGGCAACGAGGATCACACCAGCGCCCGCGGCCCAGAGGATGGTGAGGGCGACGGCGAGAAGCCTGAGCTCGAACTGGCGGACGCGCACGTTGGCAGTCTAGCGAACCGCAGCCAGTTCACTCGCCCTGACGCTCACCCAAAGCCTAGTCCGAACGCACGAGGATTGGACCGCAAGTACCTGCGGTGCTGGGACCCACGGCGCTCGTGCCGGCGGCCGCCGGAACCGACTGTTCAGGTACAGGGGCGAGTAGAGGCGGAGGTTTCCAAGATGCCTCGACAGGCAGATCGACGCAGCACAGGTCAAACCGGACCGCTGGCCCGGCGACCGGCTGCGGGTCGTCCTCGCCCGGTCTACCGACGGCCCCCGTATGTGCTGTTCCCGGTCCCGATGGGCGAAGCCCCCCAGCTCGCCGACCAGCACGACCGAGGAGCTCAGCCGGCGGCTCCACTCCCGCCGGACCTCCTGCCGCGCGTGCTTCAGATACAGGAGGCCCACCGCCTGCTGGTCGCCGGCGGCTTCGATGCGTCGGACGCCGCTGCCTTGATCGGCTACGTCGTCGGGCTGCAGGAATGCGACTATCGCTGGTCGCTCGGGCAGATCAACCGGCTCCTCTTCCTGCGGGACCTGTACTCGAACAAGGAGTGGGGCAAGGCCGAAAGGCAGCAGAACTGACACACCCCACCGGTCCCACTCGGGGACCGCGGCCCAAATCCGACTACGAGCGAGACCCGGGCCCCCATCCTCCACCCCGGACCTCGCAAAATGCCGAGGCGGTGCCTGGAGCCATCCGGGACGCCGCCTCGACGTTTGACGAACGGGGGCGGTGGTGCGCCGGCGGCCCTTCAGCGAGGAATCAAAGACGCCCGAAGGAACCTACCCGCTGCGTGAGCCTTGATGTCATCTCAGCCGCTAGCAGTCGCTCGACACCTTCAGGCGTGCTACTCACGCTAGGGGAAGCACGTCGCCCCGGCAATGGGGTTTTCCACCGAGTTCGACGGTCCTCCACGAGAGTTACCCACCGTCAATCCACAGTCGCAAACGGACTCGATCGATTCGGGTGCACGTCGGGAAGAGCGTCGTCTCGAGGTTGAAAGCGGCCGGAGCCGGGCAGTCAGGGATCCGAGTAGAACCCCGGGCGGGCTATCCGGCCTCGAACTGAAGTCGCGGCTCGGCAGCTGCGGCGCGGGCCGAGTGTATCCAGGAGGTCTCCGCAATCGGGGCCACAAAGGCATTCGCAAGCATTCGGAGAGTTCCCGGAGAGACGCGGAAGACGGCCGTGTCCGTGCCGGCGGCGGCCCACACCCACTCATAGACGCCCAGATCCTGATCCATCACCGTCTGGACGTTGCGACCGTGGCCGAAAGGCGGGATGCCGCCGATCGAGAACCCGGTCAGGTCCCGCACTTCGCTCGCCGTGGCCCGCCGGATCGCCGACTCGCCGGTGACCGCAGCCAGCAGGCTGAGGTCGACCAGATTCCGGCCGGAGACCAGACAGACGATCGGCACCAGCCGTCCGTCCAGGCGCGGCGCCACGAAGACGAGCGACTTGACGATCTGGCCGAGCTCCGCCCCGACGGTTGCGGCGGCTTCCTCGGCGGTGCGCGTCGAGTCGCTGAAAATCGTGATGTCGAGCTCGACGCCCTTTCGCGAAGCGGCTTCGACAACGCGCTGGATCGCTGGGTGCGAGAGTTCCGTCACGGCTCGAAATGTACCATGCGTTCGAGTTGGACTACATGTCAGGTATCGGTTTTCCCGAAGGATGGAACAGGGGATTTTGCGGTCATTCGAGTTGAGGACCCGAGCGCGCCCGCTGATCCCTCTATCTCTGTATTCGACGAACGAGCGCGATTGGATGCATCGGCCCCACTGTCAATTTGCCGACACTAGGATGTACTGCCATGCGGACCATCCTTTTCGACTGGGACGGCACGATCGTCAACTCGATCGGAGCCCTCTACGAGACCGACGCGGCCATCTGCCGCAGGATCGGCGTGCCGTTCGACCTGTCCATCTTCAGGCGCACCTTCTCCCCCAACTGGCGGCATATGTACGACTCGCTCGGCATACCAGAGGATCGGACCGAGGAAGCTGCCCAGGTATGGAGAGAAACGTTCCGGAGCGACCGGACTCGGCCCTTCGACGGCGTCCAAGGCGCCTTGACCAGGCTGGCGATGGGCGGCTTCACCCTGGGTGTGGTAACTGGCGGCGATCGCGCCGAGGTGGAGCCCCAATTCCGTCGCGTTGGCATAGATGACCTGATGACCGTGCGCGTCTACGACCACGACACGTCAGATGGAAAGCCACACCCTGCGCCCCTCCTGCACGCGCTCGAGCTGGCCAGGGGCTGCTCACCCGCGGAGGGTGTCTACGTCGGCGACGCACTCGACGATATGCGTATGGCCTCTGCCGCTGGCGTCCGAGGCGTCGGGATCGTGTCGATGCTGGCGAGCGCCGAGGATCTCGCCGCGGCCGGAGCGGTCGAGTCGGCAGCTTCGGTGGTCGAGTGGATCGACCGAGTCCTCGGAACCTCCGGGACGCACCAGGCTACGTCGCCGGCTCACGCGGCCGACGGGCAACCTTGATGGCCAGACTCACGAGTACGTAGACCGCCATCGAGGCGCCCAGCGACGGCAACGTTCCGCCCAGCCAGCCCACATAGGTCGTCTCGCCCAGATATGCGCCCACACCGGCCGCCCAGGCGACCAGGGCGATCGTATTCACGCCCCAGGGCAGCTCGCCTTGAAGATCGAGCGGATACAGTTCCTCGTTCGTATAGCGCCGCCGGCGCAGCAGGAAGTAGTCGGCGAAGAGAACCCCGAAGAGCGGCGTGATTAGCGATCCGACCAGGTACAAGAACCCCTGGAAGCTGGTCAGATCGACGGTGAGCGCGAGGGCAAGACACGTTCCGCCAACCGCTGCCACCAGGGCACGCGTCGGCAGGCCGGGAATGACGTTCTTGATCGAGATGGCGCTCGAGTAGACGTCGGCGAAGGCATTGTCCGTCTCGTCACCGAGCAGGAGCGCCAGACCTGCCGCACCGAAGGCGACGGTCATGATGGAGCCGACGAGGTCCGCCGACGGCAGGACCAGGATCAGAAGCGCGCCCAGCGTGTAGCACAGGACGTTGGCGACGCCGAACCCCGCAACCGTTCCGGCGAACGACGAGCGGGAGTCTTTCGCGAAGCGGTTGAAGTCCGCCACCAGCGGCAGCCAGCTGATCGGCATGGCCACCACGAGATCGATCGCCTGGGCGAAGCCGAGGCTGCCGTCGCCCGGCCGGCCCCAGATGGAGCCCAAATCGCCTCGCGTCAGGGCGTACACGGCCATCCACGAGATCGTGAGCAAGACGAGCCAGATGCCGACCTTCTCCAACCACTGCCTGACGACGACGAGTGGCCCTCCCAGGCCCAGGAGGATGACAATCGCGCCCCAGCCCACCGCCCAGATCGGGTAGCTGGCGAAGCCCAGGATCGGGCCGCTCAACCGCGACGAGGCCTGGGCCATGATGACGATCTCGAAAGCGCCCCAGCCGACGAGCTGAACGACGTTGATCAGGCTGGGCAGGTAGCTGCCGCGCTGGCCGAAGCTCGGCCGGAGGCCGACCATGGACGGGATGCCGTGCGCGCTGCCGATGACTCCGGCAAGACCGAGCATGAGGCTGCCCGCGGCGGTGCCCAGAACGATGGCCGCGAGCGCCTCGGGCAGCCCCAGCCCGGGCACCAGATACGATCCGGCGGCCAGGACCAGCAACCCAACGCCCAGATCGGCCCACAGGACAAAGTAGTCGAGGAAGCCGAGCACGCGGAAGCGCGCCGGCACCGGCTCGACGCCCACCGTCGCCGCGCTCAGGTCGCTCCGCGGCACGCCGAGCGGCTGCGCTTGCCCGGCCAAATCGATCCTCCGTCGCTCAGAAGGCCACGTAGCCGGCCGAGGTCGTCTCGATCGGCCGGCCCGACGTCAGGAGGGTCACGTGGCCGCCCGGTCGCTCGCCCGTGACGCGACCCATCACGGTCGGCGCCGCGCCGTCGCCCAGCGCGTCCGAGACCTCCGCCAGCCTCGCTTCCGACACCGCGAAGAGAAGCTGGTAGTCCTCGCCGCCGGAGAGCGCCAGGCTTCGGGCCTTCGACTGGCCGAGCATCGCTACCGCTTCGGGGGCCAGCGGCAGCCGGTCCACGTCAATCTCGATCGCTACCTGGCTCGCCCGGGCCAGGTGCCATGCCTCGCTCGCGACACCGTCGCTGACGTCGATGGCGCATTTGAGGCCGAGGGCGGCCAGGACCGCTCCGGCAGCCAGCCGGGGCTGGGGGCGGTGCAGCGCGGCGAGAAGCGGCACTGCCTCCGGCCGCTCCAGGGACTTCCGGTCGTCGCGGAGCAGCAGATCCAGGCCGGCGGCAGAGGCGCCCACGGTCCCGGTAAGCGCAAGCAGGTCGCCCGGGCGGGCGCCGTCGCGGCGCAGAAGTCGGTCTGGATACGCCTCGCCGAGCATGGCCACGTTGACGACCAGCGGCCCGGGACTGCGGACGGTGTCCCCGCCGACGATCAGCGACCCCGTGAGGCGGGCCAGCTCGCTCATACCCTCGTACAACTCCTCGACCAGCTCCGTCTGGCCCGGCAGGAGGGCGATGGAGACTAGGCCACGCCCGGGTCGTGCGCCCATCGCGGCCAGGTCGGAGAGGCTCACCGCCAGAGCCTTCCAGCCCAGGTCATGCGGTGAGGTCCAGTCGAGCCGGAAGTGGATCCCCTCGACCAGCATGTCCGTCGTGGCCACTACCACCGAGCCGGCCCCCGGCCGCCACGCCGCGGCATCGTCGCCGATCCCGAGCCCCTCGTCGGGAGGGTCCAGGCGGGCACACAGAGCGTCGATGAGGTCGAACTCGCCGGGGCCACTCATCGACGGACCGCCTTTGCCGCGGCCGCCGAGAGGGCTTCCACGGCGCCGGCCGGGTCGGCGGCCTGGGTGATGGCGCTTATGACGGCAACGCTGTCGGCGCCTGCGGCGATGGCGAGCTCGGCATTGCCGACGTCGATGCCGCCGATGGCCACGATCGGGGCCCGCGTGGCGGCTCGGGCCGCTGCCAGCAACGGCAAGCCGGTCAATGTCGCGTCGCTCTTCGAGCCCGTCGGAAAGATCGCTCCCACCCCAAGGTAGTCGGCCTCGGCTGCATCGCGGGCCGCCAGTTGATCGGCGTCCGTGATCGAAAGGCCGACGAGCGCGTCGTTGCCCAACAGGCGCCGGGCCAGCTCCACGGGCAGGTCCTCCTGGCCTACGTGGACGCCGTCTGCGCCGGCGGCGATGGCGATGTCGATTCGGTCGTTGACGAGCAGCAGAGCGCCATAGCGGCGAGTCAGCTCGCGCAGGTTCACAGCCACGTCCAGGGCGCGGCGCGCGGATCCCTCCTTCTCGCGTACCTGGACGACCCGCACCCCGGCCCGGAGCGCGGCTTCGGCTATCTCCTCAGAACGGCGGCCGGCGCTCAGCGCCTCCTCCGTGACGAGGTAGACGGCCGAGCTTCGAATCATCTCGCGCCGTCGAATGCGCTCCCGGCTGGGCTCGGTCATGCCGGCTCCACGTCCCTTACTGCGGCCCGGGCCCCGGCCAGGATCGTCGCCCGATCCAGTTTCGCGACGGCATCCATCAGGTTGGACCGGAACGTCCCGGGGCCGGCACTTATCTTCGCCGCAGCCTCGCCGGCGATCCCGAAGGCGATCATGGCCTCCACGCTCGCCAGGAATGGATCCGGCTCCACCGCCAGAAAGGCCCCGACCAGGGCGGTGGCCATGCACCCGGACCCGGTGATCCGGCCCATGAGCGGGTCGCCGTTCCGGACCTCGACCAGACGCGTGGAATCGGCCACGTAGTCGACCACACCACTGGCCACGGCCGCGCCACCGATTCTGCGCGCAACCACTCGGACGGCCGTATCGGGCGAGTCTGCGGAGACGGAGTCGACGCCTCGAAGCTTGGCCCCGAAGCCGGCGATGGTCGCAACCTCGCCGGCATTGCCGCGAACCGACGCCAACTTGACGTTGTCGAGGATCTGCTGAGTCGTCGCCGTCCGCAATCTGGTGGCTCCCGCCCCGACCGGATCCAGGACGATCGGAACCCCTCGGGCATTCGCCTCCTCACCGGCGATCAGCATCGACTCGACCCACTCCGTGTCCAGGGTGCCGATGTTCAGGACGAGCGCCCCGGCGTAGGAGACCATCTCGCGGACTTCCTCGATGGCGTGGGCCATGACCGGCGATGCACCGATTGCCAGCAGGACGTTCGCCGTGTCGTTCATCACCACGAAGTTGGTGATGTTGTGAACCAGCGGCGTCCGCTGGCGAATACGCTCGAGGGACTCGGCGGTCAGTTCCGCCAGATCTAGCTCAACCATTCGAGAGCCTCCACAGATGGTTGACCGGGCCATGACCGCCGCCGAGCGGCTCGGCGTGCTCGATGGCGCCTTGCACATAGGTACGCGCCTCCCGCACCGCCTCGAGCGGCGCCAGTCCGCGGGCGAGGCACGCGCAGATGGCCGCCGAGAAGGTGCAGCCGGTGCCGTGGGTGTGGCGGGTGGCGATCCGCCGACCTGACAGAACCTCGAATGTGCGCCCGTCGAAGACCAGGTCGTCTGACGTGTCGCCGCCGAGATGGCCGCCCTTTACGACGACCATGGCCGGGCCCAGATCGTGGATCCGGCGGGCTGCGTCTCGCGCGGAGGTGGCGTCGACGACGTCGATCCCCGACAGGACGGTCGCCTCGGGCGCGTTCGGGGTCACGACGGCCGCCAGCGGCAGGAGCAGATCGCGCAGGGCCACAACCGCGTCCTCACGCAGCAGACGATCGCCGCTCTTGGCAACCATCACCGGATCGACGACGAGCGCGGCAACGGCATGGGCCCGCAACCGATCGGCGACGGCCTCGATGATCTCGGGGCTCGAAAGCATGCCCGTCTTGGCCGCATCGGCGCCGATGTCGTCGAGGACGGCGTCGATCTGGGCAGCGACCACCGACGCCGGCACGTCATGGATCGCGCGGACGCCGATTGTGTTCTGGGCTGTGATCGCGGTAATCGCCGACGCGCCGTAGACGCCGAAGGCTGCGAACGTCTTGAGGTCCGCCTGGATTCCCGCTCCGCCGCCGGAATCCGAGCCGGCAATGGTGAGCGCTCTGGCCCGGCGCGGCACCGCGCCGGGCAGTTCGTCCCGAATCATCTTCGACCTCTCAAGACAGACTTCGCCGCGCTCCGCGGGGAGGGCGGCAAGGGAGTGGTCGGAGCCTGCTTCCTTCGCTGGTATTGTCCAGATCAGGTACGGCGGGTCTGCGGCTGGAGCCGCACTCTCAGCGCCCTTGGCGCTCCCCGGAGGCGTATTCGGTTGCCACGATCTTAACACCGCCGGCGCGGCACGGGCCGCCGCGCCCGATTGCGACGCGGTCGTCGCGTCCGGCGATGCGGAACCGTTCCTCCGAGGCGTGGTCGACTCGTCGCTGCTAGCCTGATGCCATGAGCGCCATGCCGAAACTGGGCGAGCTCGCCCCCGATTTCGAGCTCCGTGACGATGGCGGGAAGCCGCATCGCCTCTCCGATCGCCGCGGCCATTTCACCGTCGTCTACTTCTACCCTGCCGACGACACGTCCGGCTGCACCAAGGAGGCCTGCTCGTTCCGCGACGCCCACGCCTCTTTCGGCGACGAGGATACGGAGGTCTGGGGCTTGAGCCCGCAGGGAGCCGCGAGCAAGGCCGCCTTCCGGGCCAAGTACGGGCTCCCGTTCACCCTGCTCCCCGACGAGGGCCACGCCGTGGCCGACTCGTACGGCGCTTGGGGTGAAAAGCACAAATACGGCAAGACCTACTGGGGCATCCTGCGAACCAGCTTCCTCGTGGGGCCTGACGGACGCATCGCCCACGTCTGGGCGAATGTCAAGCCCGAAGACCACGCCACGGAGGTCCTGGCTGCCTTGCGGGAGGCTCGCGCGACGCCGGTCTGATCGTTCGCGAGAACCATCCCAATCAACGATTCGTCGCCGGCAACGGATCGACTATGCGAGCCCCGGACAGGCAAAGAGGCTTCGCCCGTGGGGGGAGACGAGCGAAGCCTCGGCCGGCATCATAACTCTCATCGGCACTCTCCGGACCGGCCTTGTAGCATGCCTTTAGAGCGGCGTCTCAGCGGTCGGTGGCACCGGCCGAGGAGCTTCTTGATCGAGGTTTCAGACGAGCACATGGCGGACGAAACAGCACAACAGCACACCTGGCGACCGCGCCGGTTCATGGTCATCGTTGGGCACCCAGATGACGCGGACTTCGGACCGGCGGGGTCCGCGGCCGCGTGGATCGATGCCGGGTCGGAGGGCTGGCTCGTCTGCTGCACGTCGGGCGAGGCGGGCGGCGAGGATCCGGACCTCGATCCAGTGGAGCTGGCAAAGGCGCGCGAAGACGAGCAGCGGCGAGCAGCGGCGATCGTCGGCTACGCGGGCGTGAGCTTCCTGCATCAACCGGACGGCGGTCTCGTCAACGACCTGCCCCTGCGCGAGTTGCTCGTCCGCGAGATTCGGGCGTTCAAGCCCGACGCCGTCATCTGCGGCGATCCCGAAATCGTCGTCCACTCCGGCGGAGGGATCAACCATACCGATCACCGGGCCGCCGCCCTGGCGGCGATCGACGCCGTCTATCCGGCCTCCCGCAACCCGATGGCCTTCCCGTGGCTGGCCCGCGGAGGCCTCGCCGCGCACCGGGTCCGGCGGTTGTATCTGATGTGGGGCAACCAGTCGGATACCTGGATCGACGTGACCGCCACGGTGGACCGCAAGATCGAGGCGCTCCGGTGCCACGCAAGCCAGCTCCACGACCCGGAGGCCGTGTTCGAGCGGATCCGCGGACGGCTGGCCGAAGCTGGGCAGCGAATCGGGACGGCGGCGGCCGAAGGGTACCGGCTGGTCGTCCTGGACCAGGATCCCGACGAGAGCGGCGAAGCTGAAGCGCTCCCAGCCGACGGGCCCGCGAAGCGCAGGTAGCGCGGATCGGGCGCGGATCGGGCGCGGTGGACCTGGTTCCCGCTAGTCGCTAATCGTGCTCAAGAGCACCGGCCGCACGCGTGGCCAATCGTTCCAGAGCTCGGTCAGCTGCTCCGCTCGCCGACCCAGGATGAGAACCACCTCCCCCAGGGTCAGTGCCGGCGCTCGTTGGGCCACAAAGAGATCTGTGGCTACTCGAACGCTGCGGAACAGTGCGGCCGTCTCGGCCGCATTCGGCCAGAAACGAATCCTGACCGGCAGCATGCCGGCGGCCCCAACGGCCAGGGCGAGATCGCGCTGCCCCGGCACATGGCCGTCGGCGAACTCGCCCAATCCGTCGTAGCGGAAGCCGAGCGCGGCCAGGCCCCTGGCCACCTCTAGGGCCTGATCCGGCGTGAAGAGACCCCAAAACGGGTCTCCGGGCGGAAACTCGAAGAAGGCCTCCTCGATCGCGGCGGCCGCCAGGGCATCGACCAAGTTCGACAGGAGAAGCTGCCAGTGCCTGCGTGAGGCGGGGTCAGCGTCGGCCAGCCTGTCGACCAGAATGCTCAACGTTGCCCGGTTCCCGCGGAGCAATCGCACGATGGCCTGCGCGTCAGGCGACCGCAGGTCGATGCCGAGCCAGCCTGTCGACAGCCGGCTCTGGGTGGGCGCGTGCGAGGCCACTGCCGCTGACGAAGGGGCGAGCTCCGGCGCCGCGGGGGAGGCAGCGGATGGAGCCGGTGGAGACGGCAATACCGGGGCCACGGGCTTGGGCTTGGCGGCGGCCACGGGCTTCGGCTTGGCGGCGGCCACGGGCTTCGGCTT
>DATEXG010000081.1:0-5937 GCA_035257225.1 Candidatus Limnocylindrales bacterium | reverse complement strand
CCGGATCACCCGTGCCTCGGTCATCGACGTCAGCAACGAGGACTACGTCCGGACCGCGCGGGCGAAGGGCCTGACCGAGCGGCGCGTCAACGACCGCCACATCATGCGCAACGCCTGGCTGCCGGTCACGACGGTCATTGGCCTTCAGGTCGGGGCTCTTCTCGCGGGCGCCGTCCTGACCGAAACCGTCTTCACCTGGAACGGCGTGGGCTCGTGGGTCGTCAGCTCGATCCAGAACCACGACTACATCGTCGTGCAGTCGCTGATCCTGATCTTTGCCGCGATCTTCCTGACGGTGAATCTGATCGTCGACGTGGGCTATGCGTTCCTCAACCCTCGAATTCGGTACAGCTGAGATGACGACCTCACAAGCTGCGATCGCGATCGGAGCCGTCCCGCGGACCAGCCGCGGCCTGTGGCGCGATGCCTTCCAGCGCCTGATGCGCAATGGCCCGGCGATCGTAGGTATGGTCTGCATCGCCATATTCGTCGTCGGCGCCGTTCTGGCGCCGTACATTTCGCCGTACGACCCCACGATTGGCGTGCTCGCGGACGGCCGCCAGGGTCCGAGCCTCACCCACCTCATGGGGACCGACCTGCTGGGCCGCGACGAGTTCAGCCGAGTCCTCTACGGTGCCAGGATAAGCCTCACGGTGGGCGTGATCGCCGTGTTCTTCGGGCTTGTCGGCGGAACCATCGTGGGAGCCATTGCGGGCGGTGCGGGCGGCATCGTCGACGGCGTCCTGATGCGCGTCATCGACGTCCTGCTGGCCGTCCCGGGAATCCTCTTGGCGATCGGCATCGTGGCCTGGCTGGGCCACGGCGAGATCCAGATCATGCTTGCGATCGGGATTTCGTATTCTCCGATCTTCGCCCGGCTGTTGAGAGGGAGCCTCCTTGCCCTGCGCGAGTCGGACTACGTCATCGCGGCGCGGTCGATGGGGGCTTCGCCGGTACGCATCCTGTTGCGTCACATGCTTCCCAACGCCCTAACTCCCCTGATCGTGCAGGCCACGCTGGCCGCGGCTACGGCCATCATCGACGTCGCCGGATTGGGCTTTCTGGGCCTCGGCCCGGGCGACCCGAGGATCGCCGAGTGGGGGGAGATGCTGACTGACTCGTCCCGTTTCCTGCAGTCCGCTCCCTACCTCATCTTCTTCCCAGGTGCCGTGATCGTTATCAGCGCCGTCGGCTTCAACCTGCTTGGTGACGGGCTGCGCGAGGCCCTCGACCCGCGTTTGAAGCGGTAGCCGCAATGAACCTTCTCTCCATCAACGACCTGGTCGTCCGCTTCCGCACCCACGACGGCACCGTGTACGCGGTCAACGGAGTCTCCTTCGACCTGGACCAGGGCGAGACACTCGGGCTCGTGGGCGAATCTGGTTGTGGCAAGTCCGTTACGAACCTGGCCGTCATGCGGCTGCTGCCCGCGCCGGCCGGAAAGATCGAGGGCGGCAAGGTCTACTTCGACGGGCAGGACCTGCTGTCACTCGATGAGTCCGAGATGCGAGACCTCCGGGGCAAGGATATCGCGATGATCTTCCAGGACCCGATGACCAGCCTCAACCCGGTCCTCACCATCGAGGAGCAGATGGTCGAGACGATCCGCGCGCATCGCCGCGTCTCCAAGGCCGAGGCGCGCGCCCGGACGCTGGAACTCCTGAATACCGTCGGCATCCCTCAGCCCGAGGCCCGGCTCCGCAACTTCCCGCACCAGTTCAGCGGCGGCATGCGCCAGCGCGTGATGATCGCCATGGCCCTGGCGCTCGAGCCCAAGCTGCTCATAGCCGACGAGCCCACGACGGCCCTGGACGTCACGATCCAGGCGCAGGTGCTCGACCTGCTGCAACGCATGGCGGCGGAACAGGGGACGGCCCTGATCCTGATAACTCACGATCTGGGCGTCGTGGCCGGCATGACGAAGCGCGTCAACGTCATGTACGCGGGCTTCGTGGTCGAAAGCGCCTCTACGCCCGATCTCTTCGCCCGGCCCCGGCACCCCTACACGGTCGGCTTGCTGCACTCCATGCCACGTTTGGATGCTCAGCCCGGAGAGCCCCTTATCCCCATCGAGGGGGTCCCCCCTGATCTCAGGCGCGCCCCGGTCGGGTGCCCCTTTGCGCCGCGCTGCGCCTGGCGCGTCGAGAAGTGCTGGACCGCCATGCCTCCTCTCGATCCGATTGACGCGACGCAGGAGATCGTGACCACGGGACCGAATGCCACGCACCGTATCGCCTGCTGGAATCCGGTCACTCCGGAGGAGGCGGTCGCCGCCAGGCCGCTTCGCGCCGGATTCGCGCCGGCGGCGCCTCCGAGTGAGAGCCTCTCATGACCGGTTCGATGGTCCAGCCTTCTCCGGCATCGAGCTTCGCCGGCTCGGCGAGTGCCGCCGGTGGGTCGCAACCGATACTTCAACTCGCCGACCTGCGGATGTACTTCCCGATCACCAGCGGAATCCTGATCAGCCGCCACGTCGGTGACGTCCGGGCGGTCGACGGCGTCTCGCTGTCGATCCAGAAGGGCGAGACCGTCGGCCTGGTAGGCGAGTCGGGCTGTGGCAAGAGCACTGTCGGGCGGACCATCCTGCGCCTGTATCGCCCGACGGGTGGCCAGATCGTATTCGAAGGCGAGGAGATAACCACGGCCGAAGGCTCCACCCTGAGAGGCGTCCGGCGTCGGATGCAGATGATCTTCCAGGACCCCTACGCCAGCCTGAACCCACGCATGACTGCCGCCGGCATAGTCTCCGAGCCACTCGAGATCCACGGCGTTGGTACGGGTCGAGAGCGCCGCGAGCGCGTTCGCGAGTTGCTGGGGACGGTCGGTCTGGACCCGGATTACGGCGATCGTTACCCACACGAGTTCAGCGGCGGCCAGCGCCAGCGCATCGGCGTGGCCCGCGCGCTCGCACTCCACCCGGATCTCATCGTCGCGGACGAGCCGATCAGCGCGCTGGATGTCTCGATCCAGGCCCAGATCATCAACCTGCTGGAGCGGCTCCAGGGTGAGTTCGGCCTCACGTATCTGTTCATCGCTCACGACCTGTCCGTGGTCCGCCACATCAGCGACCGCATCGCCGTGATGTACCTGGGCCGCCTCGTGGAGACGGCGACATCCCATGAGTTGTACGAGCGGCCGCTTCATCCGTACTCGGTGGCCTTGCTTTCGGCGGTGCCCATTCCGGATCCGGTCATCGAAGGCCGCCGCAGGCGGATCATCCTCACCGGCGACGTCCCCAGCCCTTCGAACCCACCGCCCGGCTGCCACTTCCACACTCGCTGCTGGCTGCGGGCGCGGCTCGGGAACCCCGAACGGTGCGTCGAGGAACAGCCGGTCCTCCGCGAGATGGCGAGCGGCCACGCGGTCGCATGCCACTTTGCCGAGGAGGTGGACGGGTCGCCCGAGCAGGTTCTGCAGATCTCCGGCGACAGCTCGGGTGGGTCCGTGACGGCAACCGCGGCCACCGCGCCCGCGCCGAGTTCGGGCGCGCTCCCATCCGGCCCGAGCGCGCCCCAACGGCCGGTGCCGCGACGGCTTGAGCGAAGCTAGACTCAACTCGTGAAGCCGCTCCGCATCGCCCTAGCTCAGCTGGCGCCGCGACTCGGCGTGCTGGAAGAGAACCTTGCCCGCCACAGCGCGCTGCTCACCGAAGCGAGGGACGCGGGCGCCGGTCTGGTCGTCTTCCCGGAACTGGGGCTCACCGGCTACCAGCTGCAGGACCTGGCAGCCGAAGTGGCGATCCGCCGGGACGACCCTCGCCTCCTTGATCTGGCAGCCGAGACGGCCGACCTGTCGGCGATCGTCTCGTTCGTCGAGGAGGCGGACGATCACCGACTCTTCATTGCCGCCGCTCTCCTGGAGGACGGCGAGGTTCGCTCCGTGCACCGCAAGCTCTTCCTGCCCACCTACGGCCTCTTCGACGAGCGCCGGTTCTTCGCCGCCGGGGATCGGTTGCGGGCGGTCGAGTCTCGCCTCGGCATCCGCCTCGGGATCGCCATCTGCGAGGACTTCTGGCACATGGCCGTCCCGGAGACGCTGGCCCTGGACGGCGCGCAGGTGCTGATCAACGTCTCTTCCTCTCCCGGACGGGACCTGGCCGCCATCAACGAGGTTGGGCTGGGCACGGCGGTCTCGTGGCGAACGCTGATGCGGACCTATGCCCAGCTCACGACGAGCTTCACGATCTTCTGCAACCGTGTCGGCATGGACGAGACGATCAGCTTCTGGGGCGGATCGGAGGTCGTGTCTCCGAGCGGCGAGACGCTCTTCAGCGCGCCCCTCTTCGACGAGGGCCTGTACCTCGTGGACGTCGAGCTTGGTGACGTGCGACGCGAGCGGATCGGGCTTCCTCTGCTGCGCGACGAGCGGCCCGAGCTCCACCTGCGGGAGTTGCGCCGCATCCTGGCCGAACGGACGGAGACGACGCTCGAGGTGGCCAGCGAGCCGCCCGCCGGGCACCGGTCCAAGCCCAAGGCTCGGAGCGCGAAGTCGAAGGCGCAAGGCCGAAAGCCCAGGGCCAGATGACCCCCGACGAGAACGCCGATCCCGCGCGGCCGGCGGAGACCTCGAGCCGGCTCTTCGAGCTGCCGCCGGAGCTCGCGATCGACGCCGAAATCGCCCGTCGGGTGACGGTGGGCTTCATCCGCAACCAGCTTCGCCAGGCCGGCTTCGAGCGAGCGCTGCTGGGCCTGTCGGGCGGTATCGACTCGGCCCTCGTGGCCTTCCTCGCCGCCGAGGCGATCGGTCCCGAACGCCTCTTGTGCGTCCTGATGCCATTTCGCGCCTCCTCGGCGGGCTCCGTCGACGACGCCCGGACCGTCGTCGAGCGGCTGGGCTGCGCCAGCGAGCTGGTCGACATCAGCCCCATGGTGGACGGCTACTTCGGGCGCGAGCCTGAGCCGGGGGCGGCGGGGATGGACGGCCTGGAGGCCAGTCAGCTGCGTCGCGGCAACTTCATGGCTCGCCAGAGGATGTGCGTCCTGTACGACCGGTCGGTCACGTCGGGCGGGCTGGTCGTGGGCACGGGCAACAAGACCGAGGCCCTGATCGGCTACACGACCCTGTTCGGCGATTCGGCCTGCGCCTTCAACCCGATCGGCGACCTGTACAAGAGCCAGGTACGCCAGGTCGCGGCTGCGGTCGGCGTGCCGGAGCAGATCATCCGCAAGGCGCCCTCTGCCGACCTCTGGCCCGGCCAGACCGACGAGGCTGAGGCCGGCTTCACCTACCCGGAGCTCGATCGACTGCTTTTCTGGATGATCGACAAGCGCCGGACCGACGAAGAGCTGGCAGCGATGGGCTTCCCGCCGGCGACCGTGGAACGAGTCAAGCGGCTGGTCGCTACGTCCGAGTTCAAACGCCAGGTACCGCCCGTGGCGAAGCTCGGGCCGCGGACAACAGGCGTGGACTACCTCTACCCGCGTCGGCGGCCCGGCTCGGCCCGGAGATGACCGATGGTTCGGCGGAGGGCGCCGCTGGAGCGGCCGCTGGCGGACAGCTCTACGTCGTCGCCACCCCGATCGGGAACCTGGGCGACGTGACCTACCGCGCGATCGAGGTGCTGCGGGCGGTGCCTCTCGTCGCGGCGGAGGACACGCGCCTCACGAGGCGGCTCTTCGCCCGCTACGGGATCGAGACCCACCTGGTGAGCTATCACGCGCGGAGCGGCGCCGGCCGCGAGGCGGAGCTGCTAGCTCACCTTCGATCGGGGCGGGACCTGGCTCTCGTAACGGACGCGGGTACGCCACTCGTCAGCGACCCTGGCGGCGAGCTGGTGTCGGCCTGGGCGGCGGAGGGTGGCCGCGTCGTGCCCATCCCCGGCCCATCTGCGGTGCTGGCGGCGCTCGTGGCAAGCGGAATGGCCGCTGCCCGCTGGACGTTCGAAGGGTTCCTGCCGCGCAGTGGCCGCGATCGGCGGGAGCGGCTGGCCCGGATCGC
>DATEXG010000080.1:0-12194 GCA_035257225.1 Candidatus Limnocylindrales bacterium | reverse complement strand
ATGCCGGCTGACGAGCGCGCGAGCGCTCGTCAGCCGGTTCTATCAACCGATCCAGTCCTAGCCGCGCTTGCGCCTACTGCAGCGCCCTCTGCACAGGCTGCCAATCGCCTGGAGCTTCGCCACATCTGGAAGTCATTCGGGGGCGTGCACGTCCTCCAGGACGTCAGCTTGGAACTCGGATCGAGTGAGGTCGTCGGCCTGCTCGGCGACAACGGCGCGGGCAAGTCGACGCTCATCAAGATCATCACGGGGTTTCACCGCCCGGACTCGGGCGAAATCCTGTTCGGGGGCCAGCGCGTTGGGCGACTGACCGTCCAGAAGGCCCGAGAACTCGGCGTCGAGACCGTGTATCAGGAGCGAGCCCTCGCCGACCAACTCCCCCTCTGGCGCAACATCTTCATGGGCCGTGCCGCAGCCGGTCCGCTCGGCTTCCTCAGGGTCGGCGACATGCGCCGCATGACGGCCGAGCTCATGAGCGAATCGATGGGTTTCACCTCTGCCGTGCTGACCCCTAACACCGTGGTGAAAGGGCTGTCCGGCGGCGAGCGGCAGGGCCTCGCCATCGTGCGAGCACTGCACTTCCAGGCCGACATCATCATCCTCGACGAGCCGACGATGGGCCTCTCACTCAAGGAAACCGAGAAGCTCATGGTCTTCGTGGAGGGCATCAAGGCTGCCGGGAAGTCGGCGATCTTCATCGATCACAACATCTTCCACGTCTATTCGGTCTCCGACCGGATCGTGCTGCTGGACCGAGGACGCGTCGCAGGCCAGTTCTTGACCTCACGCTACTCGTTGGACGAACTCATGAACATCATGCGCGAAGTCGCCGCGACGGGCACCTTCACCGAACAGGAGAGATACCGACAGGCGGAAGGGACGTCCCAGGCAATGACGGGGCCCAGCGAGGAGCAGGCATGACGCCAGCCGTCGTCTCAGCCAAACCAACTCGTGCGCGCAGTCCAATCGTCGCGTTCACGAGCTCGTGGGCCTCGCAGATAGGCATCACCGTCGCCTTTCTTCTCGTGTGGTCGATCTTCATAATCGGCGCTCCCTCGACCTTTCTGAGTGACCGGATATATCTGGCCTTCGCCCAGACCATCCCGTATTTCGCCGTCGTCGCCGTCTTCCTGACGATGGTCATCGTCGCCGGCGACATCGACCTCTCCTTCCCTTCGATTATGTCCCTCAGCCTGGTCGGATTCGTGTTCACCTGGCAGGCGACCGGCAGCGTGGAACTCGGCGTCGTGGCCTGCCTGGCCAGCGGCGCCCTGTGCGGGTTGTTCAACGGCTTCTTCGTCGCGATTGTCGGCATCCCCGCGCTCGTAGTGACCATCGCTACCTGGTACCTGTTCGGCGGTCTCACACTGGTGCTCGTGAACGGCAGGAGCTATCCGCTCGTCGATACCACCGGGTCCTTTTCCTACGGACTGCTCGCCGGCAAGATCGGGACGATCCCGATCCCGTTCTTCTGGCTGATCGCCATGACGATCGTGGCCTGGCTCCTCTTGAACCGCCACCGGCTGGGCCAGAACGCATACGTCGTTGGCGACAACGCCCAGGCCGCCCAGCTGATGGGCATCCCTATCCGGAGGACGCGGATCACTCTGTTCGTCCTCGTGGGCATGGCTTCGGCCCTGGGAGCGTTGATGAACGCCTTCTCGCTGACCAACTTCTACCCGAACCTTGGAGCGAGCTACCAGATGATGACCCTGGCGGCGGTATTCGTCGGCGGGACCTCCGTCTTCGGTGGTCGGGGCACGGTCTACGGGACCTTGCTGGGCGTCTTCATGATCGGGGGCATCCAGGCCGGAATCGTGGCGGTCGGGCTGACCGACTACTACACCCAGGCCATCTATGGCGCCATCATCCTGTCGGCCGTCACCATTCACGTGCTGATGCAGCGCCGCTTCGAGTAGCGAGTGTCGGGGGCGAGACGGATCCGCCCGAACGGAGCCGCCGTCACCTGATTCAGGCTCTGGCGATGGAGCTGCCCGATGGCTCGGGCATGTTGGACCTGCGCGACAAGAGCTACGCGCAATGAGCGAGTCGCTGGGCCGATCCCTGTCAGCTGCTCCGGCATGGCATAGGATGCCGTCGTGAGCAACCCTGCTGCGGCCGGCGGCACCCGCGTCCCGGTTCTCGTCGACTGTGACACCGGCATAGACGACAGTCTGGCCCTTCTGTACGCTGTCGCCTCCTCCGACTGCGAGCTCGTGGCGGTGACGTGCACGGCGGGCAACGTCGATGCTCGCCAGGTTGCGGAAAACACCCGCGCCGTACTCGAGCTGGTCGATCGCTCCGACGTGGAGGTGGCGATCGGCCGCGAAACGCCGCTGGAGCGACCCCTGGTCACCACGCCCGAGACTCACGGGCCGCGAGGAATCGGGTACGCGGAACTCCCGCCGGCCCGGATGCCGCTTTCCTCGCGCTTCGGCCCGGACCTGATCGTCGAGGAGGCGCGCCGCCGCCCCGGGGAGCTGACCCTGGTGACGCTCGCGCCGCTTACGAACGTGGCGTTGGCCGTGCAGCGCGCGCCCGAACTGCCGCGGCTTCTGCGACGCCTGGTGATCATGGGCGGGAGCTACAGGTCGCCGGGCAACACCGCGCCCACGACAGAATGGAACGTCCAGGTCGACCCGGAAGCGGCCAGGATCGTGTTCGAGGCCTTCGGAACCGAGTCGGCAGAAGTGGGGTCGGGCGCGGCTTGGCCCGCGCCCGGAGGCTCGCCCGCGTCCGGAGGCTCGCCCGCGTCCTCAGGTTCCGTTCGGCCGATCGCTCTGGGACTCGACGTGACCGAGCGCGCCAAGCTGCTGCCCCATCATCTGGCCGAGATCGCCGCTCGAGCGGGCTGCTCGCCCGACGGCAGGGGTTCGGATGGGCGCACCAATTCGGTCATTCGCTATCTCGACGACGCGCTGCGCTTCTACATGGAGTTCCACAGTCGGTACGACCATTTCTTCGGCGCCTTCATCCACGACCCGCTGGCGCTGGCGACCGCCATCGACCCGACTCTGGTGCGGACGGAGCCGGTCACCGTCGACGTGGAGCTGAGTGGCCGACTGACCACGGGCGAGACGGTGGCGGATTGGCGCCGCGTGTGGGGTCGCCCGCCGAACGTGGACGTGGCCGTCGAGGCGGATGCCGACCGCTTCTTCGAGCGGTTCATCGAGCGGTTGGGGGACCTAGCCAGGAGCTAGAAGGGCTGGCAGGCGCCCGCCGGACCTGCCAAGCTTGAGCGGCGCGGCACCCGTTCATCCGACCTGGCCGCGTTCCAATGAGGAGACCAGGAGAGATGGATCTGTTTCAGCGCTGGGTAGCTCGCCAGTTCACGACTCGGGTCATCGTCATGATGCCCGTCGCTATCGCCATCAACATCGTCCTCGGGGCGTCGGTGCAGCAGGGTCTCAAGCTCCCGATCTACCTCGATTCGATCGGGACGATCCTCGTGGGCGTTCTGGCCGGCCCGCTCGCCGGGGCCCTTACCGGTGTCCTCTCCAACCTGATCTGGGGATACGTCATCCCGGCTCCGATCGGCTCCACCACGATCGGCCCGTTCGCGATCACCGCCGGTGTCATCGGCCTCCTCGCCGGCCTGTGGGGCCAGCTCGGCCTCTTCCGTCCGCGCAAGGGTCACGTCGTGAGCATCACGGGCGCGGTCGTGGCCGTTGTCCTGGTGGCAGGGCTCGCGCTCTACACCTACAGCCGCGCCTATGCCAGCCCGGAGCAGTTCGCGGGCTTCACGAACAGCTCTCCGACCGACATCGATCAGTCGAGGATCTTCTTCGGTCTCGTGATGCTCGTGTACCTGGCTCTTGTGGCCTGGGCGATCTTCCTTCGCCGTGAGGTCGGGGCGGTATACGCGATAGGCGCCGGACTGGTGACCGGGATCGCCGCGGCCGTCGTTTCCGCGCCGATCGCCGCAGTCGTATACGGGGGCGTCACCGGAAGCGGCACCGACGCGTTGGTCGCGGCCTTCCGGGCCGGTGGCGACAGCCTCTACCAGGCAACGCTCAAGCAGGGCCTTCTGTCAGACCCGATGGACAAGATGATCACCTCGTTCGTCGTCTTCTTCATCATCGGCAGCCTGTCGCGAAGGTTCGTAGCTCGCTTCCCCAACGGCGAGAAGGCGATCGGGGGCGCGCCCGACTCGCAGCCCGAACCTGCGCCCGAGCCCGCGAGCTAGCCGGCGGCCGTTGTCTGCAGCCCAGGCCAGGCCCGAATCAGCCATGGCGGTGACCCGGCTGCCCGACTACGTCGTCCGCCGCCCGTCGGGTTTTTACCGGTCCACGAATCCCGGGACGAAGCTGGCGATCGCCGCGCTCGAGGTTCTCGCCGCTTTCCTTCTGCCCGGCTGGATCGGGCCGGCCGTCGTTCTGGCGGTGGTCCTTGCCACGGCCGTCGTCGCCCGTCGACTGCGGGGCCTGGCCACGATCGGTCTGGCGGCGTCGCCGATCGTCGGCTCGATCCTGCTCGTCAACCTCTTCTTGTTGCCGGGAGCCAGCGATCCGATCGCCCGACTGGGGCCGCTGGCTCCGACTTGGAGCGGGCTCTGGTTCGGTCTCCAGACGGTTGCCCGGCTCCTGGCGTTCTCCTCGGCCGTCGCCCTGGTCTACCTGACGACCGCCATCGACGATCTGCTGGCCGACCTGTCGCGACGCGGGCTTGGCCGGCGGGCGATCTTCGTCGTCGGGGCGGCGGTCCAGATGGTGCCGCTGACGATCGAGCGAGCCGGCGAGATTCTGGACGCTCAGCGAGCGCGAGGTCTGGACACCGAAGGACGCTTTTGGCGGCGAGCTCGCGGAGTGCTGCCGCTTGCGGGGCCCGTGGTCTTCGGCGCCCTGACCGAGGTCGAGGAACGGACGATGGCTCTGGAGGCGCGGGCCTTCTCGGCCCCCGGTCGCAAGACGCTGCTGCGCGTTCCGTTGAATGGCCGGTTCGACCGGGTCCTGCTCTGGGCCGCGCTTCTCGCGCTCGTGGCGCTCGTCGGCGTCCGCCTTGCCGGAAGGCTGGGCTGACCGGTGGCGATCGAGCTTTCGGCCGTCCGGTATCGCTACGCCGGCGCGTCGGTCTTCGCCCTGCGGTCGATCGATCTGAGGCTGGAGCCGGGGCGAGTCGTCGGCGTGATAGGGGCCAACGAGGCCGGCAAGTCGACGGTCTGCCTCGTCGCATCAGGGTTGGCGCCGGGAGTGGTCGGCGGACTGCTGGAGGGGTCGGTGCGGATCGACGGCGTCGAAACCGCAACTCTTCGTCCGCATGAGTTGGCCCAGCGCTGCGGGCTGCTCTTCCAGAACGCCGCCACGCAGCTGTCCAACACCACGGCCACGGTATTCGAGGAGGTCGGGTTCGGGCCGTGCAACCTGGGGCTGCCGGTAACCGAGGTTGGCGACCGGGCCTGGTGGGCGCTCCGCGCAGTGGGGATCGAGAAGCTGGCGGCGCGCGATCCGGCGCGTCTTTCCGGGGGCGAAGGGCAGCTGGTGGCGCTCGCCTCGGTTCTGGCGTTGCGCCCGAAGTACCTGATCCTCGACGAGCCGACGAGCGAGCTCGATCCGGCGGGGACGAGTTTGGTGGCCGACGCCCTTACCCGTGTCGCGCGAGAGACTGGGGCGGGGATCTTGCTCGTCGAGCACAAGACAGACGTCCTGGCGCAGATTGCGGACGAGGTCGTGGTCCTGGAGCGGGGCGCCGTCGCGCTGGCGGGCGCGGCTGCGCCGACCCTCGCCGATCCGCGGCTGGCGGAACTAGGCGTGGAGCCGCCGGCGGCGGTCAGGCTGGAGCGGATGGTCCGGGCGGCCGGGATCGAATGGACGGCGGCCCTGGCGGAGGCGATCGAATGACCGCCCCCGGTTCGACCCCCCGCGTGCCACCGCCTCCCGTTCCTTCGATCGAGTTCGAGGCCGTCTCGTTTGCCTATCCCGACGGTACCCGGGCGCTGGACGACGTCAGCCTGCGGATCGAACCCGGGGAGATCCTCGCCATCGTCGGCCAGAACGGCTCGGGCAAATCGACCCTCGTCCGGCACCTCAACGGACTGCTGCGGCCCGGTTCCGGGCGCGTGCTGATGGATGGTGCGGATGTCCGTCCCGTGCATGTCGCCCATCTGGCGGCTCGGGTCGGGCTCGCCTTCCAGAACCCCGATCGCCAGCTCTTCGCCGGGCACGTCTCGGCAGAGGTCGAGTTCGGACCGCGGAATCTCGGGATTCGAGGGGCGGAACTGGCGGAGCGAGTCGCCCTGGCGCTGGCGGCCGTGGGGTTGGAGGGCGTGGCCGGTGCGAACCCATACGACCTGGGCTACTCGCGCCGGAAGCTGCTGGCGCTTGCCTCCGTCCTCGCGATGCGGACGCCGGTCCTGATTCTCGACGAGCCCACCACGGGCCAGGATGCCCGGGGAGTGGCGCGGGTCCAGGAGGTGGTGGCTCGGGCGGTCGCGGAGGGTCGGACGGTCATCGCCATCAGCCACGACATGAGGTTCGTGGCCGAATGCTTCCGCCGGGTGGTCGTGATGCGGGCCGGGCGAGTGGCGCTGGACGGCCCGCCGTCCGCGGTGTTCGCCGAGACGGCCTGGCCGGAACTGCGGGCCGCGTACCTGGAACCGCCACTTCCCGCCGTGGCGGGCGCGCGGCTTGGGCTCGGAACCACTCCCACCGGGAGCGCGCTCGTGGCGGCCCTCGCGGCAGGCCCGCGGAACCGGTAGCCTACGGGGCGATGCGCGTACTCGTTCTGAACCCCGGGTCCAGCTCGCTCAAGTCGAGCGTCGTTGAGGCGGAGGCCGTCCGGGCGGCTGCCTCCGCGCCGCTGGCGCAGGTCGACGTCGACTGGGGCGTAGACGCCACGACCGGCACGGACCCGGCCGACGACATCCGCGCCCTGCTGAAGCGCTATGAGGCGGCGGGGGTACCGACGGCGTCGCTGGGCGCCGTTGGGTATCGCGTCGTCCACGGCGGCGAGCGCTTTCGCGAGCCGACTCTCGTCACGCCCGAGGTGGTCGCCGAGGTGGACGCCCTGCGCGCCCTGGCGCCGCTCCACAACGGCATCGCCGTGGCGGCCATGCGGGCCGGGCTGGCCGCGATCCCGCAACTGCCCCACGTAGCCGTCTTCGACACCGCCTTCCACGCCACGCTGCCGGAGGATGCCTACCGCTACCCCGTCCCAGAGGAGTGGTACAGCGGGTGGGGCGTCCGGCGCTACGGGTTCCACGGCATCAGCGTGGCCTGGTCCGCCGAGCGCGCCGCAACGCTGCTCGACCGCCCCGCGGGGGAGCTCCGGCTCGCGGTGGCGCATCTGGGAAGCGGCTGCTCCGTCACGGCCGTGGACGGCGGCCGCTCCGTCGCCACGTCGATGGGCCTGACCCCGCTCGAGGGGCTGATGATGGGCACGCGGGCGGGCTCCATCGATCCCGGGGCCCTGTTCTACCTTCTCCGAACCGGGCGCCTGGACGCCGACGAGCTGGCCGAGCAGATGGACCACGAGTCGGGGCTCGTGGGAGTTTCCGGCCGAACCTCGGACGTGCGCGAACTGCTGGCTCTCGAAGCCGCAGGCGACAAGGCGGCCACGCTCGCGCTGGCGATCTTCGTCCGCCGCGCCGCCGAGTGCATCGCCGCCTCGGCTACCTCTCTCCCGGTCCTGGACGCGATCGTCTTCACGGGCGGCATAGGCGAGAACGCGGCGGCAGTGCGGGCCCGGATCGTCGCCCGGCTGGGATCCATCGGCGTGGCGCCGATCGTCCCGAATACGGTCAGCGAGGACGGCGTCATCAGCGCTCCCGGTGCGACCCCGGCCGTTCTCCGCATCGAGGCTCGCGAGGACCTGGTCGTGGCCCGGGAAGCGGCCCGCCTCGCCGAGGCCGGACGAACCGGATAGACGAGGCGAACCGCGGTGCCGCGGTGTCGGGCGCGGCCACCGCGCCTCCGATCCCTCGACCGCTCAGCCCTGGGTCTGGCCTTGAGCCTCGGCCTGCTTGGCAGCGTCGTCCGCCAGGGCGTGAGCCACCGTGTCGAGCGAGAGCAGGGCGCACTTCAGGCGAGCCGGGCTGATCTCGATGCCGATCAGATCGAGCAGATCGTCGGGGGTCATCTCCTCGACCGCGGCGACCGTCTTGCCCTTGATCTCGTCAGTCAGGAGCGACGCGCTGGCCTGGCTGATGGCGCAGCCGCGGCCCGTAAATGCGACCTCGCGTACGACACCATCCGAGATGCCGAGCATCATCGTGATGCGGTCGCCGCACAGCGGGTTCGAGCCTTCGTAGCTGGCCGTGGGGGCCTCGAGGACACCGAAGTTGTGGGGCCGGCGGTAGTGCTCGAGGATGTAGTCGCGGTAGAGGTCGTCCATGGGTCGAGAATAGCCTAGCGGTCGAAGATCCGAGCGACTTCGCGCAGCCCGGCGGCGAGCGCGTCGATCTCTTCGCGAATGGTGTAGACGTTGAAGCTGGCGCGGGCCGACGCCGCCAGGTCGAACCGCTCGTGGAGCGGCATGGTGCAGTGATGGCCGGCTCGGACGCAAATCCCTGAGCGGTCCAGGATCTGGGCAACGTCGTGGGGGTGGATGCCCGGCAGGTTGAACGACACGACGCCGCCTCGCCGGTCCGCGGCCGGTCCGTACAACTCGATGCCGGGGACCTCGCGCCGCAACACCTCGAGGGCGTACGCGACCATCTCGTGTTCGTGATCGCGGACCGCGTCCATGCCGATGGCCATCAGGTACTCGGCGGCCGCGCCCATCCCGATTTGCGCGGAGATGTCAGGCGTCCCGGCCTCGAACTTCCACGGAATCTCGTTCCAGTCGGATCGGCGCAGGTGGACCTCACGGATCATGTCGCCGCCGGCCATGAACGGCGGCATCGCCTCGAGCAGCTCACGGCGGGCCCACAGCGCCCCGGATCCCGTTGGCGCGAGCATCTTGTGACCGCTGAACACGTAGAAGTCGACGCCCAGCTCCTGAACGTCCACCGGCATGTGAGGCACCGCCTGAGCCCCGTCGACCAGCACCAGGGCGCCCGCGGCGTGGGCCATCTCGGTCATCTCGCGCACCGGATTGACGGTTCCGAGCATGTTCGAGACGTGCGTGAACGCGACTAGCTTGGGCCGCAGGTGGAGCAGGACCTCGTACAAGTCCAGGCGCAGCAAGCCGTCGTCCGTGATCGGGATGAACTCCAGGTCGCCGTCTTTCTCCTGGACCAGGAGTTGCCACGGCACCAGATTGGCGTGGTGCTCCATCTCGGTCAGGACGATGGAGTCGCCGCGGCCGATGTTCCGGCGGCCCCACGAATAGGCGACGAGGTTGATCGCCTCCGTGGCGTTCCGGACGAAGACGATCTCGGCCGGTTCGGGCGCATTGATCAGCTTCGCGACCGAAGCCCGAGCAGTTTCATACGCGGCGGTCGCCCGCTCGGCGATCTCGTAGATGCCACGGTGGATGTTCGAGGAGTACTCGCGGTTGTATGCGTCCGCGGCATCGATGACGGCCTGGGGCTTGAGGCTGGTGGCCGCCGAGTCGAGATAGACGAGCGGCTTGCCGTGGCGGTTTTTCGTGGCCAGGATCGGGAAGTCGGCGCGCCGGCTGCGTAGATCTGGGCCGGCCGCCGCCGGCCGGCTCTGCGTGGAAGTAGTCGAGAGGTCAGACATCGTTCGGCCGCCCTAGTGGGCGGTCTCCATCGCCGGCTCGGCCGCCGTTTCGGGCGCCTCGTCGCCGATCGTGGCCTCCAGCCCCTCCGCCGCAAGGATCGGTTCGTAGCCCTCCGCTTCCAGGCGCAGGGCCAGATCCTTGCCGCCGCTGAGGATGATCCGGCCGCCCGCCAGGACGTGGACCGTGTCCGGCGTGATGTAGTTGAGCAGGCGCTGGTAGTGCGTGATCAGCAGGACGCCCATGTTCGGGTTGAGCATGGCGTTCACGCCCTCGGCCACGATCCGCAGGGCATCGATGTCAAGGCCCGAATCGGTTTCGTCGAGGATCGCCATATGGGGCTCCAGGACGGCCATCTGGAGCATCTCCAGGCGCTTCTTCTCGCCGCCGGAGAAGCCTTCGTTGACGTAGCGCGCCGCGATCGACTCGTCCATCTTGAGCAGGGCCATCTTCTCGCGGACCAGCTTGCGGAACTCGCCCATCGGGATCCCGCCCTTGAACGCGTCGGTGGGATCCACGGTCGGGTCGGGATTCAGGCCGAGGCGGTGGGCGTTGATCGCCGACCGCAGAAAGCTCGCAACCGACAGGCCGGGGACGGCCATCGGGTACTGGAAAGCCAGGAACATGCCGAGGCGGGCACGCTTGTCGACCGAGAGCTTGAGGAGATCCTGGCCCTGCCAGAGCACCTTTCCGGACTTGACCACGTACGCCGGATGGCCCATCAGGGCGTAGGCCAGGGTGGTCTTCCCCGAGCCGTTCGGGCCCATGATGGCGTGGACTTCGCCCTGCCGGACGGTCAGGTCGATCCCCTTGAGGATCTCGTGATCGGGGTTCGCCACGGGGGCCACGTGCAGGTCGGCGATGACAAGGTCTTGGTCGCTCACGGTTGGCTCGATTGCTCCTTGGGGCGGGGTTGGCTTGCTCAGTCGGCGATGGAGACGGGTCTTGCCGTGGGGTCCGCTTGAGCGCCCAGGATTGATAGGTCCGGGCGACCCAGGCGCGATCCGACAGGCACGAGATCGGCGAGAGACATCGAATCGAGGGCGCCTGTGATCGCGTCACGAACTCGGATCCACATGTAGTTGACGGTGCAGTAGCCGATCCGTCCGCAGGCCGCGTGGCTTGCGTCGTCGGTCACGCAGATCATCGGCGCCACGGGCCCTTCCAGGGCTTTGAGCACCTCGCCCATGAGGATCTGTTCCGGCGCCCGCGTCAGCTCGTAGCCGCCGTGGGCACCCCGAGTGCTGTGCACCAGGTCCGCGTCGCGCAGGCTGATGACGAGCTGCTCCAGGTAGGCCCTGGGCAGATCCTCCTGCTCGGCGATATCTGTCAGGCTGGCCGGCCCGCGGCCGTAGCGAACGGCCAGCTGGGCCATGAGGCGCACGCCGTACTCACCCTTCGTGGAGAAGGAGACGGCGCCGGTGCTGTGATACGTCCGAGTGGCCAGTTTGGGTGCTCCATCTCGACAGCGGTGGGCACCGGGAGGGGACGCTCCGGCTAATTCCGACCAAAACTGTCGGAAATGAGTATAGGAGCGCCCAGGAGGAGCGTCAACGGAGGCGAAAGCGGTCGCCTGGAGGGTGTGGAAGCTGCCGTCTCCGCGGCGCTCCGCTGCGTCGCGTGCCTGCTCAGGCGGGTTCGCGCCGGAAGATCCCGATGCCGGCGATCACGAGGCCCTCCACGAGCGTCCAGCCGATGAGGGCGACGATCGCGGCGACGTCCAGAACCGAGCCGGCGGTGGACAGCGCATTCGTATGGAGGACGCCCTGGAACGGCGCCACGAAGACACCGCTGGCATTGGTGATGATCGCCACGAGACCGTTCGACGCACGGGCGTCGAACAGAAGAAGCACGATGCGCACAATGATGAGCGCCTGAACGATCCCAGCTACGAAGACCGTTACGCGGCGGGCGTACTCGCCGTTGCTCGGCCCTGTCCTGTCGGTCCTGACGCGGCGGGCGTAGGAGTCGTTTCCCGGTCCGGTCGTCGGTGCGACTTCCGTGCGGCCGGCGTACTCGTCGTTGACCGGTGCCGTCGTGGTCGTCTGGACGGTGGCGCGTCGGGCGTAGTCGCCATCGCTCGGCCCGGTCGTGGTCGTCTCGACGGTTGTGGTGCGTAGTCGTTGGCTGGGGGTGCGGAGATCTTCGATGGCCATGTGCTTGAGCCTGCCTTCTATGGTCCGTATAGAACTGTTCGCAGGGTACGGTATCTCGTGGACTATGTCAACCGCCAGCCGGACCCTCTGCCAGACCGACGGCTACGGCACCCTATTCGCAGTAGCATGGCCGGACGACCATGGTCAAACGTGTCGGTGTGCGTGCTTCGCGGGGTGGTGCGAGTGCGGCTGCCCGGGTGGGGCCGGGGAATTCGGAGACAGCCGCCAGGCGGGAGCCGGCTACCGGCGCCTCTCTCGCGACGGGACCGGCGCGCCGCCGGACAGACGGTGCGGGAGATGTCGGGCCGCCGCTCGAGCCTGGCGACGGTTCCGCTCAGCTAACAGCCGCAGATCTGCTCCGCCTGGATCCGATCCTCCTCGTTCTGGCCGAATCCGAACGGCATTTCCGGACTCTGGTGG
>DATEXG010000079.1:0-5954 GCA_035257225.1 Candidatus Limnocylindrales bacterium | reverse complement strand
CGCCGGGCCCTGCCTGGCGCCGGCCCAGTGCCCGCGCCCATGCCCGAATCGCGGCCCGGCGCTTCGACATGATGGGTCGCCTCGCATGATCAGGAGCCGCATCGGCCTTGAGGGCGCTCAACTACTGGGCCTAGGCGGCTCGAGCAGCGCGAACCCCCACAGGGGACTCGGGGACCTCTGATCTTCTCGGCCCAACCCGTGCCGCAGATCGAGACACGCACTCTCGAATCCGGCAGTCAGCCCTTGACCGGCGCATAGTGCCGCCCGAACGGGTGGGCAAGATTGGTCCGGATAGGCCCGGGAATCGTCCGTCGCGCTCGGAGACCTAGATGTACCGCCGTCGTCGCTGGCTTGCCGTGATCGCGGCAGTGCTCTTCATCGCCGCAGTTGAGCTGCTGAGCGACTCGGTCCTGGACGCCACACTCCAGTTCCCCTTCGACACCCTGCTGGTCGTGGCCGTGGTGTCGGTCGTGGCCGTGGCGGCCGCCACGCTCGCGTTCCGGCAGATCGACGGGCTTGCCCGCGGCATCGGCGAACGGAACACGGAGCTCGAGGCGCGCAATGCCGCTCTGCGGGCGGTCTACGACATCAGCCTGGCGGTCGCGGGGCAGACCGATCCGCGGCAGACGATCGCCGGCGTCCTCGACCGCGCCCGCGATCTGCTGAACATGGACGCCGCGCTGTTGGCCGTGGACGGTCCCGGGGGCGAGATCCGCCTCGTGGCCGCCAGCGCCGATCCGGGAGTCATGCTGGGCGACGAGCCGAGCGGACCAGGCGCCGGGAGGCCCGAGACCGACAATCTCGATGGCTTCCTCAAGCCCGGCCACCACGTACGGGTTTCGGCTCCGGTGGTGCTCGGCGAGAAGCGCGTGGGGACACTCGGCCTGGCTTCGCGGGCGCCTCGCCGCATCTCCGCGGCAGAGGTGGCGACGGTATCGGCCCTGGCCACACAGGTTGGCCTCGCCCTGGAGGCCGCACGACTCCAGGACGAGCTGCAAGCGCTGGCTGTGCAGGGCGAACGAGAGCGCATCGCCCGCGAGATGCACGATGGCCTGGCGCAGGTCCTGGCCTACGTCAACACCAAGTCCCAGGCTGTCGACGAGATGCTCGCGGATGGCCGTGTCGCTGACGCCCGTAGGCAGCTGGGAGAGCTGGCCGAGGCGGCACGGTCGTTGTACGTCGACGTCCGCGAGGCGATCCTGACCTTGTCGTCGCCGGTGCCGCCAAATCGAAGTCTGGCCGCGGCCCTGGAGGAGTACGCGGCGTTGTACGCGGAATCGTCCAAGCTCGCCGTCCGCTTCGAGGCATCTCCCGAGGCGGCAAGCGCTCCCATTTCGGTCGCCGTTCAGGCGGAGGTCTTCTCGATTGCGCGCGAAGCGCTGACCAACGTCCGAAAGCACGCCCGGGCCCAACGGGTGGGCGTATCGCTGGCGCGCAAGGGTCGCGAGATCGTCCTTCGGATCGAGGACGACGGCGTCGGTTTCGACGCCGAGCTGCTGACCCAGGGGCCGGAGCGGTGGCCGCATTTCGGCCTGGCCGGCATGCGGGAACGCGCCGAATCGGTTGGCGGCAGCATCTCCTGGCACAGCAGCCCCGGCGCGGGGACAGTCATCGAGCTGCGCATTCCAGTAGGAGGCGCGGCATCGGGGGCGCCACTCTTCGGTGTCGGCTCGCCCGACGAGACGGGGCGTTCCGCAGCGCAGCACCAGGCGGTCCGATCGCCCGCCGAGACGGTTTCGGAGGCAGACTGACGACATGAGAACCGTGCTGGTGGACGACCACACCCTCTTCCGCGATGGCGTGGCCTCGCTTCTGCTCGCCTGGGGGCACGAGGTCGTGGGCCAGGCGTCCGACGGTGCCCAGGCGATCGACCTCGTGGACGAGACGTCGCCGGACGTCGTCCTGATGGACGTCCGGATGCCCAACATGTCCGGTCTCGAGGCGACGGCCCAGATCAAGGCCCGCCACCCCGAAGTCGCGATCGTCATGCTGACCGTGAGCGAGGACGAAGCCGACCTCTTCCGGGCAATCAAGGCCGGAGCCCAGGGATATCTGCTCAAGAACCTCGAGGCTCCGCAGCTGCGCACCATGCTCGAGGGCGTGGCCAGAGGCGAGCCCGCCATTACGCCGGCAACGGCGGCCCGCATCATCGACGAGTTCTTGCGCACGCCGGGCGGCAGCAAGCGGGCCACGCAAAGGCTGACCGAGCGCGAGGTCGAAGTGCTCCAGCTGGTCACGGCCGGGCAGCGCAATCGCGAGATTGCGGTGGAACTCGGGATCAGCGAGAACACCGTCAAGTTCCATCTGAAGAACATCGTCGAGAAGCTGCACGCTCAGAACCGCGCCGAGCTCGCGGCAAGGGCCGTGCGCGAAGGCTTGGTGCCCGATCTGCCGCGCGACCAGGCCCTCAACGAACGGTTCCGACGCGAGCCGCTGGTCAACCCTCGCTGATCTCGCCGCGCGCTGAGGTCGGCCTCGGCCCGGCCCGTGTCTCAGATCGAGTAGCGGGCGACGCCCACCCGAGCGGGTAGGCCAAGTCCGGCCCTCCGGCAGATGTACCCGCAGTCTAGGGACGCCATCCTCGTGCCGAGCAATCCACACGGCCGAGGCGTCCCATGGGCTATCGGATACAGATCGAGAACGGCAACTGCCTGAACTGCGGCGTCTGCATGGACGTCTGCCCGGTCCAGGCGCTGGACATGAGCCGGCCGCAACGTCCCGGAGTAGAGGGCGCCGGAGTCTTCGGCAAGCCGTTCGATTGGATGATGGAGTACCCGGTCCAGGTCGGGGAGTGCATCGGGTGCGGCATCTGCGTTCGCGAGTGCCCTACCCATGTCGTGACCCTGGACTCCGTGACCGGCCCCACGCCGCTCGCCGCCCGCCAGGGCCCCATCAGCCGGCCCGTGGAGCCGGCTCCGGCCTGGCAGGCTCTGGGCGACGTTACGCAAGAATCGCTGAAGCCGGTCCGTGTCTCGCCCTGGGGCGCTCTCTTCCAGTGGCGGACCAGCGAGCGCCCGAACGACTGGCAGGTCTGGCGTTCGATGGTGACCGACGCCCGTCGGGATCCGATCGCGCCCTGCCAGGAAGCTTGCCCCGCCGGGACGGATGCCGGGCGGTATGTTGGGCTCATCGGTCAGGGCAAGTACGACGAAGCGTATGCCGTGGCTGCCGAGGTCAACCCGTTCCCCTCGGTCTGCGGCTGGATCTGCACCGCTCCGTGCGAGACGGCCTGCCGTCGCGGGACACTGGACGAGCCCATCGCGATCCGGCGTCTCAAGCGCTTTGCCGTCGAGGCCGGCAAGCTGCCCCGGGTTGTGGCCCCCACAAAGAAGCGCTCCGAGAAGGTCGCGATCGTCGGCGGCGGGCCGGCCGGAATGTCGGCCGCCTACTACCTGGCCCGCCTGGGCTACAACGTGACCGTCTTCGAGGCGATGCCCGTTCCGGGCGGCATGATGGCCATCGGCATCCCCGAGTACCGCCTCCCCCGAACCGTCCTGCGCGATGAGATCGAACGAATCGTGGGCCTGGGTGTGGAGCTCAAGCTCGACTCGGCGATGGGCCGTGACTTCACTCTCGCCGATCTCGAGGCCCAATACCAGGCCGTCTTCCTGGCCACGGGCGCCTCGCGCAGCCGCAAGCTCGGAGTACCGGGCGACGACCTTCCGGGCGTCATGCCGGCGACGCTCTTCTTGAAGCAGGTCAACCTGGGCGAGAAGCCGGTCCTGCGTGGAGCGGTGGTGGTCGTCGGCGGAGGCAGCACGGCGATGGACGCGGCACGGTCCGCGCTCCGCTCCGGCGCCTCTTCGGTCACCGTCCTGTACCGGCGCGGCAAGGACGAGATGCCCGCCCAGTCGGAAGAGGTCGAGGCCGCCGAGCACGAGGGCGTCCACGTCCAGTTCGAAGCCGCCGTCGTCGAGGTCGAAGGTTCCGCCAAGGGCATCACCTGCGTGAAGTACGTCCGTCAGCGGCCAAACGGTCGGTTCGAGGGCGGACGGGCCGTGTACGAGCCGATTCCCGGCAGCGATCGCGAGACAGATGCCGCCACTGTGCTGGTGGCGGTCGGCGAGGAGCCCGATCCTTCGATCCTGCCCCCGGGCGCCGGCATCGAGACGAGCGGCTTCTCCGGCATCGTCGCGGACTCCGGCCAGGCGACCGGCCGCAAGGGCGTGTTCGCCGGCGGCGACGTCGTCTCCGGCGCCAAGACGATCATCCATGCCGTGGGTGCCGGCCGGCGGGCCGCCGGCTCGATCCACGAGTACCTGTCCGGCAGTCGCAACGGCGAGGCCGAGATCATGGCCACGGTTCGCGTTCCCAAGAAGGCCGAGCCGGTGCTCACCGTCGATCTCGCCACGCGGCCTCGGGTCGGCATGGCGCTGCCGGAGTACCAGCCCGGATCGTTCGCGGCCACGCAGCCCGGCCTGGAGCCGGCCGCGGCCAGGACCGAAGCGACGCGCTGTTTCCGCTGCGATGCGGTCTACCGCTGTGAACAGGTCCACGTCCAATCGGGGCGCGGACCGAGAGATGGCCCAGACAATCGGCCGCCGATCGATGCGTCACCTTCGCCACTCGTTTCGCCGAAGCTCGCCGCCCCGGCGGGCAACCCCGGCTCCACCTCAGGAGGTCGTGACTGATGAACTCTCCGGCGTTCGGCGCTGCCGAGCAATTCATCGAAGGGACGATCGCCGCGGCGCTCGTAGCCCTGTGGCTTCTGGCGGTCGCCCTGCACCTTGCCCGGCCTTACATGCTTGCCCTGACGCGCAAGTTCACCCTGCGCCTCGGCGCCGACCTGTGGTGGACGATCTACGTCGGGATGAGAGATGTCTTCCTGCTCCAGGTCTTCCTGGGCAGCTTCATCTTCTTCTACCCGGATGTCGTGGGCGGCAACGACCTGCCGATTACCGGCGGACTGGCCGCCGCCTGCGCTTTCGCGGTCCTGATGCTCAAGCTGATGACTCGCGCCGACGCCGACGCTCGAAGCTTCCAGCTCCAGACGTTCTTGCTCGCCCTGGGCGCGACCCTTTATCTCGTGCCCTACTTCCTGGGCGTCCAGATGACGACGGTCGGCAGCAGCATCTCGAACCAATTCGCCTCCGTCCTGGTCAGCTCGCAGAACCCGACGGTCGCGCTGGCTCTGGTCTACATCTCGCAGGCGCTGGTCGGCGCCATGGGTCTCGTGGCCGTCATCTACAACCTTCGGATCGCCTCTCCCGCCTCGCGCCGGAAGGCCGACGCGAGCGTGGCCAGCCAGCCCGCGGCGCAGAGCTAGGAGAGAACGACCATGAACGACCAGCAAGCTCTCGTCCAAGGGTCGCAGTACTGGATGCTCCTTTCGATCGCCGCGGTGCTGCCGATCCTGTGGTCCTTCACCCTGGCCCTGCATTTCGCCAGGCCTTACATCCTCCGCTACCTGCAGGGGCTGACCCTCCGGTTCGGCGGGGACGTGTGGTGGCTCAGCTACATCCTCATCCGCGACGGGCTACTCGTCGTGACCTTCGCCCTGAGCGTCATCTTCCTGTTCCCGAACGTCTACATGAGCGCGGACTTGGGCGTCCCGATCACGGCTCCGCTTGCCGCCCTCGTGCTCTTCTGGGCTCTCCTGGCCAAGCTCACGGGCGACTCGGACGACAATCCGACCACCTTCCGGATCGTCTCGGTCCTGCTCGTGATCGCTTCGATGCTCTACATCATTCCGCAGATCTACGGAGTCGAGTCCGGCGACCAGGTGGACGCCTGGAATTCGATCTCGACCAGTCTCGGCGGGATCCCCGCCGCTCTCGTGAGCGGCGCCAATCCGGGCGTCTCCTACCCGATCCTGAACATCAGCCTGCTCGGCTTCGCGGCCACGGGGGCAGTGATCTTCATGTGGTTCCTCCGCAAGTCGAAGTTCGAGCCGGCTGAGGTCGCCTAGCCCGAACCTCCGGTGCGCGCCCCGCGCGCGAGCCGAGCCGCCGTCG
>DATEXG010000078.1:0-4651 GCA_035257225.1 Candidatus Limnocylindrales bacterium | reverse complement strand
GGCGACCAGCGACTCGAGATCGTCGGCCACGGCGCGCAGGTTGTCCTGGGCCGGAATGACCTTCTCCTTGAATGCCTTGGCCTCGGCGTGTACCGAGCCCGCATCATGGGCCGCGTGCTGAGCGTGCTCCAGATCATGGATAGCGTCGACCAGCTTGTCGGTCAGGGCGGCAACCGTGTCGGTGACATGCACAACACCCTTCGACGGGCCCGCGGCAACGAGCTCGCCCAGGTACGTGACCGCCGCGGGCAGGATCATGGTCTTGGCCATGTCCAGCGCGCAGTTGGCTTCGATGTTCGAGACCTTGACGTAGCGCTCCCAGGAGATCTCGACTCGAGATGCCAGTTCACGCTCGGAGAGGACCTCGAAATGCGAGAAGACCTTCTTGGCCTTCGCGGTCGCCAGGGCCGGTAGGGCGTCGACGGTGCTCCTGTTGTTCGGCAGTCCGCGCTTGGCGGCCTCCGCATACCACTCGTCGGCGTAGTTGTTGCCCTCGAACAGGACCTGCTTATTGTCCTTGACGATTGCCGACAGGATCTTGGTCAGGCCGGCGAAGTCGTTCGGCTTGAGCTTGTCGAGCTCGTCCGCGAGCTTCTCGAGGGAGTCGGCCACGGCCGTGTTGAGCACCGTCTGCGGCCAGTAGATCGGGGCGGACGATCCCACCGAGCGGAACTCGAACTTGTTGCCGGTGAAGGCAAAGGGCGAGGTGCGGTTGCGGTCGGTCGCGTCCCTTGGCAGCACGGGCAGCGTCGTCACGCCGAGTTGCATGGACCCGCCCGTCTTGGACGTCGAGGCGGAGCCTTTCGCCAGCTGCTCGACTACGTCCTCGAGCTGTGCGCCGAGGAATATGGAAACGATGGCCGGGGGAGCTTCGTTCGCGCCCAGTCGATGGTCGTTCCCGGCGTCGGCGACCCCTGCCCGCAGCAGGTCCGCGTGGACGTTGACGGCGCGAATGATGGCTGTCAGGAAGGCCAGGAACTGGGCGTTGTCGTGCGGGCTGTGGCCGGGATCCAGGAGGTTCTCGCCTTCGTCGGTGCCCATCGACCAGTTGTTGTGCTTGCCCGAGCCGTTGATGCCGACGAATGGCTTCTCGTGGGCTAGGAACATCAGGTCGTGCTGACGCGCGAGCCGGCGCATCGTGCTCATGACCAGCATGTTGTGGTCCGAGCCCACGGAGGTGGCCTCGTACACGGGAGCCATTTCGAACTGGGCGGGAGCCACTTCGTTGTGGCGGGTCTTGGAGGGGATCCCCAGCCGCCAGAGCTCGCGGTCGAGATCCATCATGAACGCCAGCATGCGCTCGCGGATGCTGCCGAAATACTGGTCCTCCAACTCCTGGCCCTTGGGCGACGGGGCGCCGAAGAGCGTGCGACCGGTGAGGATGAGGTCGGGGCGGAGCTCGGCCAAGCGACGATCGACCAGGAAGTACTCCTGCTCAGGTCCGATCTGGGTGAAGACGCGCTGCACCGTGGCGTTGCCGAACCAACGCAGAACGCGCAGGGCCTGCTTGCCCAAGGCCTCCTGCGAGCGCAGCATCGGGATCTTGAAATCCAGCGCCTCGCCGGTGTACGAGACGAAGCCGGTGGGGATGGTCAGGGTGACGCCGTTCGGCTCGACCTGCAGGAAGATCGGGCTCGTGACATCCCACGCGGTGTAGCCGCGGGCCTCGAAAGTGGAGCGGATGCCGCCCGACGGGAACGAGCTTGCGTCCGGCTCACCCTGGACCAGGCCCTTGCCGGACAGCTCCGCGATCGTCGCGGCCTCGCCGACCGGGCTCAGGAAGGAGTCGTGCTTCTCGGCGCTGCCGCCGGTCATGGGCACGAACCAGTGGGTGTAGTGAGTGGCGCCGTGGGCCATGGCCCATTCCTTGACGCCGTGGGCTACGACGTCGGCGATGAGCGGGTCGAACGGCTGGAGGCCCGCGATGGTCTTGCGCAGGCTCTTGAAGACCGGTTTAGGCAGGTACTGGCGCTGCGCGTCTTCTCCGAAGACGTAGTCGCCGTAGATGTCCGCGCCGGCGTGTTCGAGGTAGTTCTGGGTGGAGGCCACTTTGTGGCCGGCAATTGCCGCGATGGCCTTTTGACGAGCGGTCACTTCGACTCCTATCGACGACTCAATGATTGCGGCCTCGCCCGAGATTTCTCCACAGCCGGCCGCTGACGGAACCCCATCCGAAGATCGAGTCGGAAGGCTGGCGGGCTAGATTGGCGATGTCCAGGACACAGCGCCACCGAGCGCCGTGCATATGTGATGTTCTCATAGGGGCCCGCCGGTTTTGGGAACGATGCCGTAACCGAAAGGTAGCGAATCGGTACGAATCGAGCGGAGCGACGTTTCTGAAGGACGTCAATGCGACCGAGCGAGCCGATCGCCGGCTCCACGATCGCCTTCACCAATTGCACGTCCGAGCAGTCCGCCCGGAGCATTTTCGACCAGGGTAGGGGCGCCGCTACGGAGGCCCCGCTACCGCGGCAAGTAGGCCCCTGCTATCATTCCGTGGCCCTCAGCGGGCATTCGGTCGGGGCGTGGCGCAGCTTGGTAGCGCGCATCGTTCGGGACGATGAGGTCGGAGGTTCAAATCCTCTCGCCCCGACCAGTCCCACGTCCTGTTGCATCTGCAACCTTCCTTGCCGTGCGGCCACAAGTCCGAGTATCCAGGCGTTCTCGTTCGCCTGAGGATACGCCGCCACGATGCTAGGCCCAGCGACATCGAAGCGGACGAAAATCTCCCTGATTGCCTCTTCGCGTAGCCGGTCCGGCACGGCAGGATTACGCCAGAGTGTCGTGGAGGGTTGCACCGACGCGGACACCCACCCCAAGCCGCCCTGGCGCAGGCGCAAGGAGGAGTACCTGTCGAGCCTGGCCACCAAGGACCACTCGACCCTGCTCGTCTCCGCCTCGGACAAGCTCCACAACGCCCGTTCGATCGTCCGCGACCTGCGCGGCATCGGCGACCGGGTCTGGGGACGATTCAGCGTCTCGAAGGAGGAGACGCTCTGGTATTACCGAAGCCTGGTGACTGCGTACCGGGCCAATCCCGCGCACACGCCCGCACTGGTCGACGAGTTGGATCGGACGGTGACCGAGATGGAGACTCCCGCAGCGCTCGCGGACGGTGCCTCGGCATGAACGACGCGGAGGGATCGACGCGGGTCGTCCTGCGTGACGTACGTGACGAGCGGGGCACTCGCTATCTGGCAGCTCGGCGCCAGGAAGACGGCAGCCTCGTCATCGAGGGCCACGATCTTGGCCGCGGCGTCGAAGTCTTGGGCCCTGGGCTCAGCGAATACGAATGGGTCTGGACGATCGCGCCTGACGCCGTTCCCTCGGCCATCGAGGCACTGGGCGGCAAGGAGGGTGACGACCCGCTGCAGTTGCTTCTCGGATGGTCCACTGATCACGGCGGCACCGACCCAGGAACTCATCTACGCGAAGCCGGCGTAACGATCGCCTTCTGGAGCCACCTCGGGGACTAGCGGACACCTTGGACGCGACACGATCGCGGCATGGTCGCCGGCGGTCTGACGCCTACCGGGGTCGGCCGGCTCTCGGAGGCACCCATTTGAGGAATCCAGGTGGCGATCAAGGCTGGCGAGGCCGCCAGAGAGGTGAACAGATCGCGTAGCCTACTCATGTCGAGGAGCCGCTCCTGCCAGAAACCTTCCAGCGCATCCGGGTCGCGGCGCTCTCGGGAGGAGGAGTTTCATATGGCGCACGACAGCCCTCGCCGGTTGGCGGTAACAATTCTTGTCTTAGGCGTGATCGTCAGTGCCTGCGGTCCGGGCAGCGGAACGCCATCGGGCGCCAGCAACGTCGCGCTCAACGTCCCGGTCTCGGGGAGCGGTGGGTTCAACTACACCCAGGGCAGCTATCTCGAGGGTTTCGAGTTCACGGCGAATCACCCGATCTCGGTCACGGCGCTCGGCGCGTACGACTCGAACCTGTCGAGCCTCCCGAACGGGGCCGAGCAGTTCAAGCCGGTCCCGGTCGCCCTGTATGACCTGACGACGCACACCAAGCTCGCAACCGTCACGGTGAGCGCGACCGACACCCCGGTCGGTGTCTACCGCTACGTCACCCTCTCCGGTCCGATCGCGCTGAACACGACCGACGACTACTCCGTCGCCTGGGTCTCGCTCTCGGACTACTACGTCGCCTCGCCGAAGCTGATTGCTGCCGACGTGAACCCGTCGGTCACCTACGTCGCCATGGACGGCAACGGCGCAGGCGGCCTCGATCAGACGAGCGAGATGGTCGAGCCCAACTGGTTCTTCACGATGAAGGACCACGGGATCGACGCCGTGAACTACGACCTGGGGCCGAACTTCATGTTCACGGCGCCCTAACGGCGTCGTCAGGCGGAGCAGCACGCCGCCACGGGATATGGCGATCCAGGAGCGCCCGACGCTATCACCCGATCGTAGCGTGTGTGCGCCAATTCGCCTCGGCGTGTGACACTCTCCTCATGACGAAGACCCAAACGCCTCGAACCGTAGTGCGTGCCATTCGGTCCGGATTGCGGTCCCAGCTCGCGGGCCCGACCAATCCCCACGAGACGCGCGGTTCGAGCATCCTGCGCCCTTCCGTGTTTGGCGCAACCGACGGCCTTGTGGCCAATGTGAGTCTGATCATGGGCGTCGCTGGTGCGTCG
>DATEXG010000077.1:0-7893 GCA_035257225.1 Candidatus Limnocylindrales bacterium | reverse complement strand
GCGCCCGCCTGCGTGTGCCGCGCTCGCGCCCCCAGCCCCACTTCTGCGGCAGGCAAATCGTGCATTCCGGTGTCTCATTCGTGACCGACAATGGTTATGCTGCATTCGAGTGCAGGCATCTGGGCGCGTCGCCCGAGCGGCGTGCGCCAGGAGGAGGCTGCATGATCGAGGCCTCAGTACAGATCGGTGCCGAATCCATCGGGCGCGTCTCGCCGCGTCTCTATGGGACTCTCGCCGAACACCTCGGGCGATGCTGCTACGACGGGCTGTGGGTCGGACCTTCGTCGCAGATCCCCAACGTTGAGGGGTTCCGCACGGACGTCGTGGAAGCCCTCCGCGATCTGCCGATGCCGCTGGTCAGGTGGCCTGGGGGCTGCTATGCCGACCACTATCACTGGCGAAGTGGGATCGGCAGTCCTGCCGAACGACCCCTGACTCTCGGCACGTCCTGCGGGCTCTCGGTGCCCGATAGCAACGCCCTCGGGACTCATGAGTTCCTGCGCTTCTGCGAGCTCACCGGCGCCGAGCCATACATCGCCGGGAATGTTGGGAGTGGGTCCGTCCAGGAGCTGTGCGACTGGGTCGAGTACGTCAACTCCGACGTCGACACGTCCCTGGCCCGGGAACGTGCGGCCAACGGCCGGCCGGACCCAGGGCACGTTCGTTTGTGGGGTATAGGCAACGAGAGCTGGGATTGCGGTGGACGCTTTGATGCATCCGCCTACGCCCAGGAGTTCCGCCGCTACGCGACCATGCTCCGGCACATCGACCCGAAGGTCGCGCTAGTGGCCGTAGGCCTCGAGGACGACCCGCTCCCCGAGATGGGCCTCGATCCGGACTGGAACGTGAGGTTCCTGACGGCACTCGGGCCCAGCGTCGGCCTGGTCGACCATCTGTCCATTCACCGGTACTGGATCCGCGGAGGCCCCGAGACGGATTTCGATGAGGCCGACTACTACGCCCTCCTGGCCGAGGCCGACGCCACGGAGGCGCTGATCGAGCGCACCGCTCGGACGATCGGGGCAATGGCGCCGCCATCTCATCGCATCGGCATCGCGCTCGACGAGTGGGGCGTGTGGCATCCCGAGGCCCGAGACTGGGGACCCGGCGACGTGCCTCGCCGTACTCCAACCACGTTCGAGCAGGCAGGCACGCTCAGGGACGCACTCGCGGCCGCCGCGGCGCTGGAAGTCTTCCACCGGCAGTGCTCCGTGCTCTCGATGGCGAACCTGGCCCAAACCGTCAACGTCCTCCATGCCCTCCTGGTCACCGACGGGGCCGCGTGCGTGAAGACGCCTACGTACCATGCTTTCTCTCTGCACAGCCCGCACATCGGGGCCCAGGCTCATGGCACGCAAGTCACGACCGACATCACGCTGCCAACCGGCCGGAGCGCCGTCAGTGCCACCGCCTCAAGGTCCGAGCTGGGAGCGGCGGTGACCCTCATCAACCGCCACTTCGACCGGGCGATCACGACAGGCATGCGCGCCGCAGGCATGGCGGTGGAACGGGCTCGTGTCCTGGCCGCGGATGCCGCCAACGCCGTGAACAGCCCACAGATGCCGGACCGCGTAGCCCCTCGACCTCTCGAGGTGACTCGAACGTCGGAGGGTGAGTTCACGTTCACCCTGCCGGCCCATTCGATGGCGACGATAGAGTTTCGCGCAGCCCGAGGCGAGCCATGACGCCGACGGATGCGAACGGAGGCGACCTGGACCGCGGTCAAGACCAAGTTCTCGCGGATAGACGTATGAAATCCGGGGTGAAATATGCGGGGCGATAAAGTGGAACCGGGCGCCGGGGCAACGGGCAGGACTCCTCCGGTCCGGCGCAAGCACACCCCACGCACGGCGGACGATGGGGCTGGCAAGGCGCCCAAGGCTCGGGGCGCCGAGAACGGTGGCCGTGCGGGGCGGCCGGTCCGGCTGGCGCGGCCGGCTACGATGCAGGACATAGCCGACGCCGTCGGGGTCTCCCAGAGCACAGTGTCGAGAGTCCTGGCCGGCGCAGCGATGCCAGTGCCGATCAGTCCGGCCACGCGCCAGCAGGTGCTGGACATGGCCCGCCAGATGCACTACCGGCCGAATCCACTTGCGCGCGGCCTACGCGGCGCCCAGACGATGCTCCTCGGAGTCATCGTCCGCGAGATCACGGACCCGTTCTTCGCCGGAGCCATCGACGCCATCTCGGTCGAAGCGAGCAGGCACGGCTACAACGTCGTCCTGGGCCACGCTCACGGCCGGACGGACGAAGCCATCGCTCTCCGAGCCGTGTTGGAAACCCGGCATTGCGACGCGATTCTTCTCGTCGGAGACACCAGCGATCAACCGCGGTTGCTTGAGGATCTGCACGAGGCCAATGTCACGGTCGTGGGCATGTGGCAGGGATCTGCCGCACTGCCCGGCATCTCGACCGTCAACGTCGACAACCGGCTGGGAATCCGGACGCTGATCGATCACCTCGTCGGACTCGGGCATACGTCGTTTGGTTTCATCGGTGGCTCGTTCTCCTTTGCCGGAGGACGCCAGCTCGGGGACATCCGGGAACGCCAACTTGCCTTCCTGGAGAGCCTGACCGAGCACGGCATCGAAGTCCCGCCCGAGTACTGCCGGGATGCGAAGAACAACTTCGCCGGCGGGGCGAGCGAATTCGAGGCCCTCATGGCCTTGCCCAACCCCCCTACCGCCGTCCTGGCGTCTACGGATGTGCTGGCCATCGGAGCGTTGCGAACTGCTCACCGGCTCGGGCTGAGCGTGCCCAGTGACGTTTCAGTCGTGGGCTTCGACGATTTGCCGTTGGCCGAGCACATCACGCCGCCGCTGACGACGGTTCGGCAGCCGATCTCCAAGATGGCCGCGGTCGCGGTCCAAGCGGCGATCAGCGACGTATCGAGCCAGTCCTCCCCGATCGTCGAGTGCCTCGAGCCGACACTGATCGTCCGGGAGTCGTCAGGACCGGCGCCGGCCCCGCGCCAGCGGCCGAGCACGATTGAGGCTCCCGCGGCCGGCGAGGTCGTGCCGGCATAGCTGGCCTGATCTCGAGGCTTCTTCCCTTGGCCCGGGATGAGCGCGCGTCTACTCCACGACCACCGTGGTGAAGTAGCGACTGCGCCGGACGTTGGATACGGCTTCGCCCGTGATTTCGATCTGCGCCTTGCAGGGCAGGTCGTCCGACGAGGTGCCGGCCATCAGCGTAACCAGCCCCGGTTCGATGACCAGGCGGCCGTCTACACCCGTGAAGGCCAGCTGCTCAACCGCTAGCCCGAAGCGGACTCTTCGGACCTCACCGGCGGCCAGGCGGACCCGCTTGAAGCCGCGCAGTTCCTTGACGGGCCGAGTGACGCTCGCCTCCTCATCCCGAATGTACAGCTGCACGACCTCGTCGCCGGCCCTGTCACCAACGTTGGCGACCTCGACGCTCGCCTCGAACTCGCCCTGCATCGCCACGCTCCGGCGATCCAACCGCAGATCGCGGACCTCGAAATGGGTGTAGGACAGCCCGAAGCCGAACGCCCAGAGAGGCTCGTTGGATCCGTCGACGTAGGGCCCCTTCCAGTTCGATCGGCCTCCCGAGGGCTTGTGACCGTAGTAGATGGGGATCTGACCGACCTGGCGCGGCACCGTAATGGGGAGTTTGCCGCCGGGGTTGGTGACACCGAAGAGCACGTCCGCCAGCGCCTGGGGACCCTCTTCCCCGGGAACCCAGGCGTGGATGACGGCGGCCACGGACGCCGCCTCCGACTCGATCGCCAGCGGTCGCCCCGCGACGAGGACCAGGACAACCGGCGTCCCGGTCGCGACGATGGCCGCCACGAGCTCTCCCTGCCGGCCGAGGAGGCCGATATCTATGCGATCGCGAGACTCGCCGCAGGTGCAGTCCTCGGTCAAGCCCGATTTCTCGCCGACCACGACGATCGCCACGTCGGCACCCGAGGCCGCGTCGACCGCGGCTCTGATGTCTTCGTCATCCCCATCCTTGATCCCACAGCCCGGGGCGAACCGGACCTCCGTCGAGTTGCCCAGCCGATCGCGGATGGCGTCCAGTATCGTCGCCCGACCCGCAAGCTCGTTCTCGGCTGTGAGCCCTTCCGGGAGCTTCGAGCCGAAGCCGCCCATCTCGAGGAGCGCTCCGATGTGAGCTGCGTGGGTGTAGTCACCCAGCAAGTTCCGAACGCTATCGGCATTGGGCCCGATGACGGCCACTGAGCGCAGACCCGGGCGCAGCGGCAGGACCCCGCTGTTGGAGAGCAAGACCATGGATCGGCGGGCCATCTCTCGAGCGAAGGCACGGTCGTCCGCGAACGGCAGCGCCGCCTCTTCCGGATCGACGTAGGGGTTCTCGAACAGCCCCAGCTCGAACTTGGCTCGGAGGACGCGCGCCACGGCCGCATCGACAGTCGTCTCCGACACGCGACCGGATGAGACGGCCTCGGCCAGAGGGCCGGAGAAGAAGTTGAAGGTTGGCAGTTCGACGTCAACTCCCGCCTCGAGCGCCAGCGCGGCAGCGGTTGGGCGGTCGTGCGTCATTCCATGGGCACTGATGATCTCCTCGACACCGAGGTAATCCGAGACGACGGTTCCGTCGAACCCCCAGCGATCACGCAGCACCTCCGTGAGGAGGAACCGCGAGGCTACGCAGGGCACGCCGTCGACCTCGTCATAGGCATGCATGATCGAGTTCAGGCCGGCGTCGCGGACGGCAGCCTCGAACGGAAAGAGGAATGAATCCGCCAGCTCGCGGGAGCCGATGTGCGCCGGAGCGTGGTTCAGGCCGCCCTCGGGCAGCCCGTGGCCGACCATGTGCTTGCCGGTGGCAATGACCCCCCGGTTGGTGCCGCCGGGGTTCTGGAGACCGCGAACGTACGCGGCTCCGAGCTCCGCGACGAGATACGTATCTTCGCCGTACGTTTCCTCGACCCGGCCCCAGCGCGGATCGCGAGTGATGTCGAGGATCGGCGCGAGAGCCTGATGCGCGCCGGCCGCGCGGAGCTCACGACCTAGCCGTTCGGCCATCGCCCGAACCAGATCCGGATCCCAGGTCGCCGCCTGGCCGATGGCCTGCGGGAAGCAGACCGACTCACGGGCGAGCAGTCCGTGCAGGCATTCCTCATGGATGATGGCCGGGATGCCCAACCGGGTCCGCTCGACGAGGAACCGTTGGATCTCGTTGGCCAGCTCCGCGACGCCTCGCTGGCGAAGATTGGTGGCTCCGGCCACCCGGGTGATCTGACCGATGCCGAGGCCGAGGCGTTCGCCGGCCTTTGTCTCGTCGAACGCCTCGTGACTCAGGATTTCGTAGGACCAGTGCGAGCCCAGCTGAGCGAGCCTCTCCTCGAGCGTCATCCGCCCGAGGAGATCGGCTACTCGCTCATCTATGTTCGCTTTGGCGTCCCTGTAGGGGGCGTCTGCGGCCAATACGTCAGCCCTTGACCGATCCGGCAGTCAGACCGCCGACGATCTGCCGCTCCGCGAAACCGTAGAACACGACCGCGGGCATGATTGCCATGACCGTAAAGGCAAGGATGCGGGCCTGGTCGGAGACGTACAGACCCGAGAAGTTCATGACACCGAGCGGAAGGGTCCATTGATCCTGGCCGCCCAGAAGAATCAACGGCAGCATGAACGCGTTCCATGTGCCGACGATGGCCAGAACGCTCACCGTCGCGAGGGCGGGCCGTGCGAGCGGCAGCAACACGCGCCAGAAGAATCCGAACGTGCTGCAGCCATCGATCTTGGCTGCGTCCTCGAGCTCCACCGGGATGCTTCTGAAGAAGGGCCGGAGGATGATGATCGTCAACGGCAGCCCGAAGGCGGCCTGCGGCAGTGCCACGCCAAGAAGATTCTCGCTAAGACCGATCTGCTTGACCAGGATGTACAGGGGCAGGATCGCCACGGCCGCCGGGAAGAGCAACCCGAGCGTGAACAGCGTGTAGAAGACCTCGCGACCGCGGAACACTATCCGCGCAAAGACGAACGCCGCGAGGGATCCCAGGCCGACGGTCAACCCGACGGCAACCACTGCGATGATGAAGCTGTTCAGGAACTCTCTCCAGAAGGTCGCGGCGTTTGCCCCAAACACGATGTCCGTGTAGTTGGACAAGACCCATGGAGCGGGGATGAGAGAGAGTGGATCGCCGAGGAGCTGGCCGTTCTCCTTGAACCCGCCCAAAACCGCGTACACGATCGGGAGGAGGATCACACCCGCTACGAGGATCAGGATCACGTAGCGGACGATATTCAGGAAGTTCCGACGGACGAACTTGAGCCTCTGGCCCCCGATCGCCCTGACTGAAGTGGTCGTACTTGTGGAAGTGGTGGTCGTCATCGCACTACCCGTTGAATGCCGTGACTGCGCCCTCGACGTCACGCCGCAGCACGAAACGCTGGTAGGCGAGCGCCAGGACTAGGGCGAAGAGGAAGAGGATCACTGCGAGAGCGCTTCCATACCCCATCTGTTGATTCGTAAAGCCAGCCTTGAACATGTTTATGGCCATGGTATTCGAAGCGCCAAGAGGACCGCCCCTGGTCATGACCCAGATCATGTCGAACAGCTGCAACGCTCCGATCATCGAGAGGAAGACGGAGACTCGCAGGGTCGGGCCGAGCAGGGGCAGGGTGATGTGACGGAACGCTTGCCAGCGACCTGCTCCATCGATGAGGGCCGCTTCCTCGATCTCGCGAGGGATGCCCTGCAAGCCGGCCAGCAGCAGGATCATGTGAAAACCGAAGTACTTCCACGAGATGATGATGAACATCGTGATCATCACGATGCCCGGGTCACCCAGCCAGTCCTGTATCAGGCCACCCAAACCCACTCCGCTCAAGCCGGAGTCAATGACGGCCCCCGGCTGCAGTAGCAGCGAGAAGACGACGCCGGTGATGGCCTCCGATAGGACGTAGGGCAGGAAGAAGATCACCCTGAATACCGTCCGGCCGGTGAATCGCCGGTTCAAGAGGACGGCGAGCGAGAGCGAGAACGGGATCTGGAGTCCCAGCGAGAGCACGATGATCAAGAAGTTGTTCGACACCGCAGTCTTGAAGGTGTCGCTGCCCAACGCCGTGGCGTAGTTCTTGAGCCCGACAAAGTTGTCGAGCGGCTGCAGCCCGTTCCACTTGTAGAGGCTGTAGTGGGCAGCCTGAACGACCGGGACCAGGACGAACAGAAGGTACAGAACCAGGGCCGGCAATAGGAACAGGGAGATCGTTACCCATTTGGTCGGTACTTTGAACCCGACCCGTGGCCGGGCGCTCGTTGCGCTCGTTGCGCTCATCGCCGTTCCTCTCACCTCACCCGGGGAATCGAGCGGGCCGGCAGTTGGCCGGCCCGCTCTTTATTGGTGTCCTAACGGTGGACTAAGCCTTGCGATGGCCTACTGGGCAGCCGCCGCGGTGGTGATTGCTGCGCAGACCTTGTCCGGGGTCGAAGCGCCTTCAAACAAAGCGATGGTCGCCTCGTTGATCGCGGTGCCCATAGCCGGAGAGGTCGCCTGGTCGAGGTAGAGCTGCATGAAGGTAGCCTTACCGCGGCCCGCCAGCACGAGCTGGAGGTTCGCATCCGTGATAGCGCTCTCGGTGCCGATGACCGGCGAGAGGGCGGTGGCCGGAACTGAAGCGTTGAGCTTGGTCGCGTTGTAGACGCTGCTGAAGAACTTGAGGAAGTCAATAGCTTCCGGCGGCGCGTTCTTTCCGACCGCGATGCCGTTGCCGCCGCCGACTCCATCAGTCGCAGCGCCCTTGCCACCAGCGACGGTCGGGAACGGGAACCAAGCGAGGTCGGCTCCGATGCCCTTCTTGCTGGTGCTGTCGACCGCCTCGGTACCCGGGGCCCACTGGCCCATCAGCTCCATGGCAGCCTTGGCGTTACCGACGGCCGCGGCCTCATTGTCGTAGGTCG
>DATEXG010000076.1:0-12547 GCA_035257225.1 Candidatus Limnocylindrales bacterium | reverse complement strand
AGGGGCGGTTCCCCGCCGTGATTCGGGACGTGCGCGGCATCGGCCTGATGATCGGCGTTGAGTTCGACACACACCAGCGCGCCGATGCGGTCCAATGGGCCAGCTTCCAGCGCGGCCTCCTGACGCTGGGGGCCGGGCACGCGGTCGTGCGGATATCGCCGCCGCTGGTCATCACCGAGGCCGAGGCGGCCGTGGGGCTGAAGGTCTTCGGCGAGGCGGTCGCGGAGGTTGCGGCCAAGGCCTGACGGACCCGGTGGCGAGGCCGTGCCATGATGGCCCCAGTTGATCCGCAGGTGATCGCGAGGTGAGCGCCGATGGGTAAAGTCGCGTCGATGCGCGACGCCGTCGCCGCCCTCGTCCACGACGGTGACGTCGTCGCCATCGAAGGTTTCACGCACCTGATCTGCTTCGCCGCCGGGCACGAGATCATCCGGCAGCGCAAGCGCGACCTGACCCTGGCACGCCTCACGCCGGACCTGATCTACGACCAGATGGTCGCGGCCGGCACGGCTCGAAAGCTCGTCTTCAGCTGGCTCGGCAATCCCGGCGTGGGCGGACTGCATGCCATTCGGCGTCGCGTCGAAGACGCGGATCCGGCGCCGCTTGAGCTGGAGGAGTATAGCCACTTCGGGATGGTGGGCCGGTACACGGCCGGCGCCTCGAACCTGCCCTTCTTCCCGCTGCGCTCGTATTTCGAAACGGATCTGCCGAAGGTCAACCCGCTGATCCGGCCCATTCGCTCTCCGTACGGCGACGAGACGGTCTACGCCGTCCCGCCCCTCAAGCCGGATGTGACCGTCGTCCACGCCCAGCGGGCAGACGCGGACGGCAACACCCAGATGTGGGGCCTGCTGGGCTGCCAGAAGGAGGCTGCCTTCGCCGCGGAGCGGGTCATCGTGGTCGTCGAGGCGCTGGTCGACGAGACCGTCATCCGCGCCGATCCGAATCGAACCGTGATCCCCGGCCTGATCGTGGATGCGGTAGTGGTGGAGCCCTGGGGCGCCCACCCGTCGTACGTCCAGGGTGCCTACGACCGCGACAACCGTTTCTACCGCGATTGGGAAGCCATCAGCCGCGACGCGGCGTCCACGGCGGCCTGGCTCGACGAGTGGGTCTACGGCGTCAGCGGTAGGGCAGAGTATGTGGAGAGGCTCGGGGCCGAAAGGATGGACTCACTGCGGCCATCGGGCTCCGCGCCGTCGGGTTCGGTCGACTACGGGGTCTACGAATGAGCGAGTCGCGTCCGGATGGACTGGCCGCAGGCGGGTCGACCCCGGCCCCCACCGCCGCCAACGCACCCGGCTTCACCAGGTCCGAGATGATGATCGTGGCGGCGGCCCGCGAGCTGGCCGGCCAGCGAGTCTGCTTCGTGGGCGTCGGTCTGCCGAACATCGCCGTCAACCTGGCCCGGCTCACCGTCGCCCCGGAGCTCGAACTCGTGTACGAGTCCGGCGCCTTCGGCGCGAAGCCGGCCCGCCTGCCGCTCTCGATCGGCGACCCGACCATCGTCACCGGCGCCACCGCTGCCGTCTCGATGTTCGAGCTGTTTAGCTTCTACCTGCAGGGCGGTTTGGTGGACGTAGGCTTCCTAGGCGCCGCCCAGATCGACCGTTTCGGCAATATCAACAGCACGGTCATCGGGGACTACGAGCATCCGAAGACCAGACTGCCCGGGTCCGGGGGTGCTTGCGAGATCGCCATCAACGCCCGCCAGGTCTTTGTGATCATGCGCCAGTCGAAGCGATCGTTCGTCGACAAGATCGACTTCCGGACCTCGCCCGGCAACCTCGGCGGAGCGGAAGCGGCGGCCCGGACGCGGCACGAGGAGGGCTGGCTTGGATCCGGGCCTTCGGTGGTCGTGACGGATCTGGGCATCTACCACTTCGACGAAAGCGGCGAGATGCGTCTGGATTCGATCCACCCCGGCGCCACCCTCGACCAGGTACGCGACACGATGGGCTGGCAACCGAAGGTGGCCGGCCCACTCCCCACGACGCCCGCGCCCTCTGCCGAGGAACTGCGCCTGATCCGGGAAGAGCTGGACCCGGAAGGCGCCTACACGAAGTAGGGGAGAGGCCTGCCCAGCGAGAGACTATCCGGGTGGCCGCAGGCCCGGAGGAATGGCTCCGTACTTGTCGCGCTGGTGCCCCGCCCGGGATACGGCGTCCTCCAGGCCCGAGACCTTCATTTTGCGCAGGTTTTCCTTGCCGCCGCCGACCAAGGGCGCGATCGCGTAGTCGACGCATTCCGTGATGTTCGGGCGTTTCCCGCCTGCCGCCAGGTACTTGTCGAACCTCCGCTTGAACAGGAGTCTCTCCCAGTTGTCGGGCAGCGAGTCCACGAATTCGGCGAGATCGCCGCACAGGTCGTACGCCCCCGTGGCGAGATCGAGAAGGGCGACTCTGCGCTGTCCGCTCCGGGCCCGGTTCGGGTCCAGGAGGATCAAGTTGCCCAGCCAGTCGGAAGCGATGGCGATTGAATTGGGCTTGGACGGCCAGCTCCCGTGCCAGCCATACTGCCCGTTCCATTCGACAAGGGAGGGCTTCGTTGCCGGCAGGAAGAAGCGCAAAATTCCTCCTCCGTGGCTGGTCTGGACCACGCGAAGGAGGGCCGTGAAGACGCGATCATCCTGGCCGAGGAGTTGCTTCGTATCCGCCGCTTTCCACAAGCCAGCGCCGGCGCGGATTGCGCCGTGGTCAGGCGGGAGAGCCGCCAGGAATCGTGCCACGATCGCGTCCGCGTCTACCGCCGCAGCCGGTCCCTTGCCGCCAAGTCCGAACGGCATCGAAATCCTCCTCTTTTCGATGGCGCAGGAGAGAAGCGCGTGTCCTAGTGTAGCGCGGCCCTCTACCGCCGAATCGCCTCCGGCTTGCCGCGGATGACCATGACCGGGCAGTGGGCGTGGCGGACCACGTAGTCCGAGACGCTGCCGATCAGGAAGCGGCTGACGCCGCTGCGGCCGTGCGATCCGACGACTATCAGATCCGCGTTCTCCGCATCCGCCGCGGCGACGATCGCCTCGCCTGCCTCGCCCTCCCAGACCAGGAACGTAGCGTCGGCCCCGGCGGCCTTGGCCCGCTGCACGATCACCTGGGCTTTGGCGGTCAATGAATCGCGTGAGTCGGCCATCGCCGGACCCGCCGAGGCCTCAGACGGGCGCGACGAGGTTGCCAGGACGCTGACGACCAGGAGGCGCGCCTGAACCTGGGTCGCCAGGTCGATCGCCTGCTCGCTGGCTGGCTCCGAAGCGGGCGATCCATCGGTCGCGAACAGGATGATTTCGAGCTGAGGCATACGCTCTCGTGCCGCGCAAGGAGCCGACTGGCTGCCGTTCTCCGTGTTGGGCGATCGTGGGCGCGCTCCTGGGGAGGGCCAAGGGGCCTCCGGCCCGTTCCCGCGGGCACAAAGGTCCCCGGTGCGTGCGACGCCCAATCGGGCCTCCTGCTAGGCTGCCGATGATGACCGCCGCCAATTCGACCCCCAATGCCACCCCAAATGCGACCGGCCTGCTCGGCTTGAGGGATGTCGCCGAGGCGCTGGAGAGCTGGCACGCCGATCCGAACCCTGACACCTACGAGCGCCTCGAGGGCGCGTTCGGGAGCGTGATCGCCGGCTCCGGGCTTGGTGGCGGCCACCTCCACCTCAACGCGGCGCCACTCGCGGAGGTCGAGCTACGGGCCGGCAGCCTGATCGACCAGGGTGCCGAGACGGCCGGTCTCCGAACGTACCAGCTCCGGTTCGGCGACCGCGCCCTGGCGACGCTGCAGCTGGACGCTCCTCCGTCCGCGGTCATCTCCGTCGACGAGTGTGCTCGTGGTCTGGAGATCGTCATCGGGTCGGCGTGGTCCCGAGCCCGAGCGGGCCAGGCTTCCAGGGAGCTTGCCGCGCTCGACAGCGCCACTCGCGGCATCGCTGGCGTCCTCGACCTGGACCGCGTACTCCAGCTGATCACGGACCGTGTGCGCGAGCTGGCCCACGCCCAGTACGCGGCCCTGGGGATCGTGGACCAGGAGGGCGGAATCGAGCGCTTCATCACGAGCGGCATCACCCGCGCCGACCGGGAGCGGATCGGAGCCCCGCCGCGCGGGCTCGGACTCTTGGGCGTGATTGCCAGGCAGAACCATCCGGTCCGCGTCCACGATATCGCCACCGATCCCCGCCGCAACGGCATGCCGCCCAACCACCCCCCGATGCACACCCTGCTCGGGGTCCCGATCGGGGTCAAGGGACGCTCGATCGGCCGCCTCTACCTCACCAACAAGCAGCCCTCCGGCGACTTCACCGAGGACGACGAGCGGCTCGTCGAGATGTTCGCCCTGCATGCCGGCATCGCTATCGAGAATGCCCGCCTCCACGAGCAGGTCCAGCGTCTGGCAATCGTCGATGAGCGTGAGCGCATCGGCCGCGACCTGCACGACGGCATCATCCAGAGCATTTACGCCGTCGGGCTCTCGCTCGAAGACGTGCCGGACTTGATGGAGGACGAGCCGGAGGTGGCCAAGGCTCGAGTCGAGCGGGCCATCGACTCGCTGGACCAGTCGATACGCGACATCCGCAACTTCATCTTCGGCTTGCGGCCCGAGCTGCTCGAGCAGGCAGGGTTGGTTGGCGGGCTGGCGGCCCTCGCCGACGAGTTCCGTGTCAACAGCATGGTCGACATCGACCTGGACACCTCCGCAGTCGAAGACCTGGACCTGCCGCCCGACGTGACCGGCCAGCTGCTCTCCATCGCGAGAGAGGCGCTCAGCAACATCGCGCGCCACTCCAAAGGGACGCGTGGCACCGTTGAGGTCGAGTCGCGCCGCGGCCACGTCAAGATGGTCGTAGGCGACAACGGCGTCGGCTTCGCCGCGGAGGTGCCCCGCAGCGCAGGCCACCAGGGCCTGGTCAACATGCGGGCGCGAGTCGCGTCCATCGGTGGCAGCCTCGACGTGGACAGCCAACCCGGCCGCGGCACGCGTATCATCGTGGATGTAACCCGTCGCGACCTGCCGGGCGCGGAAGCCACGGATCGAGGAGACGAATGACCGACCAGACCGAAGCACGCCCGTTGCGGCTGCTCGTGGTAGACGATCACGAGGTCGTTCGCCAGGGCCTGGTCTCGCTTCTCGAACGACGCGAGCACTTCCAGGTCGTGGCCGAGGCCGGCACGGCCGCCGAAGCCGTGGAGATGGCTCGCAAGTTCGAGCCGGACATCATCGTCATGGACGTGCGTCTGCCCGACGGCTCCGGTATCGAGGCCTGCCGCGAGATCCGAGCCGAGTTCCCCCGGACTCGGGTCGTCATCCTGACCAGCTACCCGGACGAGGAAGCAGTTCTCTCGGCGATCATCGCCGGAGCCTCCGGCTATCTGCTCAAGCAGATCCGCGGCCGGGATCTCGTCAGCGCCCTCGAGTCGGTCGGCCGTGGCGAGTCGCTGCTGGACCCGGCGGTGACGGAGAAGGTGCTGGACAGGGTTCGCCGCATCGCCACCGGCACCTACACCGACGAGATGGCGCAATTGACCCAGCAGGAACAAAAGATCCTGCTGCTGGTCGCGGAGGGCAAGACGAACAAGGAGATCGCCTCCGACGTCTTCCTTTCAGACAAGACGGTCAAGAACTACGTCAGCTCGATCCTGTCGAAGCTGAACCTCGAGCGGCGCGCCCAGGCCGCCGCGTTCGTCGCCCGCCATCGCATGAAGGGCGGCGCATAGCCCGCCGTCGCGATTGCCGTCGGCTCCGTTTGCGCTTGATAGGCCCCGCTGGCCCCGAGGGACCCAATCGCCCTGGGCATGGCGATCGCGGGCGCATGACGATGGTGCTCGTCATCTTCAACGACCGATAAGCCGGAAAGGCTCGGCTCAGGCCAGGATGGGCCGGCCGGCCCCCCGATAGATCGCATTGGACCCTGCCCCGGCCGTCCGCGGCCCGTAAACTCCCGTCATGCGTATCGTGACCGCCGAAGAAGCCGTTTCCGGAATCAAGTCCGGTCAGCAGGTCTTCATGCAGGGGGCGGCGGCAAGTCCGACGATCCTCCTCAACGCGCTCGTCAAGCGAGCGCCAGAGCTGACCGACGTGAAGATAGTCCACATGCACGCCGAGGGCCCCCATCCACACGTTGCCCCGGAGATGCAGGGCCATTTCCTGCATCGGTCGCTGTTCATCGGTCCTAACGCCAGGCAGGCAATCAACGATGGCCGGGCCGAGTTCATTCCGGTCTTCCTGTCGGATATTCCGTCGCTGTTCGACAAGGGGATCCTGCCCCTCGATGCCGTCCTGTTGAACGTCACCCTGCCTGATGAGCATGGGTTCTGCTCTCTCGGCACATCTGTGGACACCTGTCTCGCCGCCGTCCGCTGCGCCAAGACGATCATCGTCCAGCTCAACAAGTCGATGCCGCGGACTCTCGGCGACAGCTTCGTCCACGTCAGTCAGATCGACTACGGCGTCGAGGTGGACGAGCAGCCCTACATGTATCCGGACCCGCCTCTAAGCGACATCGAGCGGCGTATCGGTGAGTACGTCGCCGACCTGGTTCCGGACGAGGCCACGCTTCAGATGGGCATCGGAGCCATCCCGAGCGCCGTGTGCCTGTGCCTAAACGACAAGCAGAACCTAGGCATCCACACCGAGATGTTCACCGACGTGCTCGTCGGGCTGGTCGAGCAGGGCGTGGTGACCTGCCAGAAGAAGGACCTCGACTGCGGCAAGATCGTGGCCACCTTCATGATGGGCACGCAGCGCCTGTACAAGTTCGTGGACGACAACCCGATGGTCGAGATGCGCCAGGTGGACTACACCAACGACACCTCGATCATCCGCCGTCATCGGCGGATGACAGCCATCAACTCGGCGATCGAGATCGACATCACCGGCCAGGTCTGCGCCGACTCAATCGGCCACCGTATGTACAGCGGAGTTGGTGGCCAGATGGACTTCATGCGCGGCGCGGCGCTGGCCGAGGAAGGCCGAGCCATCATCGCCCTGCCATCCACGGCCGCCGACGGCAAGTTGTCGCGGATCACGCCCAGTCTCAAGGAGGGGGCCGGCGTCACCACGACGCGTTCGCACGTCCGGACGGTCGTCACGGAGTACGGCGTGGCTGAGCTCTTCGGACAAAGCTTCAGGGAGCGGGCCAAGCGCCTGATTGCGATCGCGCACCCGGACTTCCGCGACGAGCTAACGGCATACGCCAAGAAGTACCACGAGCTGTAATCGGAAAAGCACCTCCGTCAGTTGCGTGGCCGTGGGTCGCTGGGTTCGATTCTCGCGGTGAGGAGGCCCTGAGTGATCGAGTACCGTCAAGACCTGACAGGCATCACCGCCGACCGGCTGCGCGGCGGCTTCTTTTAGGGCTGGCCGTCGCCACCGAGCCCCGAACAGCACCTCTCCCATATGCACGGGGCGGAGGTCGCGATCGCGGCCCTCGACAGCGCCACGGGCCAGGTTGTCGGCTTTGTCACGGCTATCGGCGACGGCGCTCTGGCCGCGTTTATCCCGTTCCTCGAGGTGCTCCCGGTCTACCGAGGAAGTGGGATAGGAGAGGAGCTCGTTCGACTGGTCCTGGCCGGCCTGCGCGATCGCTATTCCATCGATCTCGTCTGCGACGCGGAGCTCATTCCGTTCTACGAACGCCTTGGCGGGGTCACGGGGACCGCGGTCATGTGGCGCAACAAAGACGCTTTGAGGGTGAATGCGATCCCCTGAGCGCCCGCGACGCCGCGCAATCGCGGCTGCACCAGCTTTCAGCTTATCGCACACACCTCAGCTCGCCGGCCGCCGAACGCAGCGGAGGGATCGGCCTCCGTCCCGGGCACAAAAAGGACGAACGCCGGGCGTCCCCTCCGGCGTTCGTCACGAGGGAGAGTCTGGGGGCGCTCGAAGGCCCTGCGCAGTGCCGAATGGCCCTCCGCCGAGGGCATGTCGTCCTCGTCCAGAGGGCGTCCCGGGGCGGCAGGCAGGGTCCGCCGGGGGCGGCCGCTTGGACCCATCGAGACTACCCTGGCGGCGGAAGCGACCTGCCCGTTCGAGCAGGTTGTCCCTATCCTCAATTGTGCTCGTGCGGGCCATATGGCCCCCGGTCTTAGGGAGCCCTGTCGCTAGGGGCGGCGGAGCCCTCGGCGCACCCTTACCGCATGCTCGCCGACTCTCAGATACCTCTGCGCCGACTCCTCATCGTCAGTCAGCACCGCGCGGCCACCGAGGCACTGTGCGATCACCTCTCGCGCCATGGCTTCATCGTCGCTCAGGCGTCGTGTGAATCCGCGGCACGCGAGGCCGCGACTGCCCGGCCGGATGTGGTGTTGCTCGATGCCGACGTCGCGGGGGGATGGCGGCCGATGGCGGCGGCACTGCGCGATCTGATTCCCGCGGAGCGGATCGCCGTGCTCGCCTCCTACTGGCATACGGACGAGCAGCGCGAGGCGGTCGCCAGCGGGATTGGCGGCACCTTGCTCAAGCATCTGGATGGAAGCGCACTGGCCCGTCAGTTGCGCGCATTGAGTGAACCGACCATCGTGACGAATACGCCGACTCCAGAATTCCCAGGCATCCCAGCCATCATCGACGGCTCGGAGGCCATCGCCTACGTCGAGACGCGGATCAGCGATGGCGCTTGCGCCTACCCGATCACGCCCTCGACGACCATGGCGGCGGTCTACCAGGTTGCCGTCGCCAACGGCACACCCAACCTGTGGGGAACGCACCTGAAGTTCATCGAGCCGGAGTCGGAGCACTCCTCCGCCTCGGCCGCCGAGGGCTTTGCCCTGGCGGGTGGCCGCGTGACGAACTTCACCGCAGGGCAGGGCCTCATCCTCATGAAGGAGGTCCTGTACGTTATCGCCGGCAAGCGCCTGCCCGCCGTGTTCCACGTAGGCGCGCGCGCGCTCACCAGCCAGAGCCTGAACATCCACGCCGGCCACGACGACATGATGGGTGTCGCCGATGCCGGCTGGGGCATGTTCTTCGCCCGTAACTGCCAAGAAGCGGCAGACCTGACCGCGATCGCTCGGCGCGTCGCCGAGGACGGCGAGACGCCGTGGTTCGTGGCCCAGGACGGCTTCCTGACCACCCACACCATCGAGAACGTCCAGCTGCCCGAAGACGACCTCCTGCGTCGCTTCGTAGGCGATCCGCGAGAGACGGTCCGCGATCTGTTCGACCCGAAGGACGCTCTGATGTCCGGCGTGGTCCAGAACCAGGACTCGTACATGAAGGGCCGGATCGCACAGCGCGTCTGGTACGACCGCCTGGTCGAGATCACGGAGCGCGCGATGGCGGAGTGGACGGCCCTGACCGGCCGTCACTACGGCCTGATCGACACGTACAAGACCGAAGATGCCGACTACGTCATGGTCTCGATGGGGACGATGGCGGACACGGCTCTCGCCGTCGTGGACGCTCTCCGTGCCGACGGCCGCAAGGTCGGGTGCGTAACGGTCACGAGCTTCCGTCCCTTCCCGGCCAAGCAGCTGGCCGCCGCACTTCGGAACGCCAAGGTGGTCGCGGTCATTGAGCGTACGGACGAGCCGGCGGCGGCGGACAACCCGCTGACCCGCGAGCTCAAGTCGGCCCTCGCCGATGCGGCGATGGACGGCGCCCCGCTGCCCCGTGTCGTCTCCGCCTCCGCGGGCCTCGGCTCGCGCGACATCCAGCCGGGCGACCTCGCGGCCGTCTTCGATTGGATCGCCGACGAAAAGGCCGTCAAGGCGCGGCGTCGGGCGGTCCTCGGGATCCGCCATCCGCTCGCCCTGGCCAACAACGGCCTGAACATCCGGCCCAAGGGCGCCTACAGCCTGCGCGGCCACTCGGTCGGCGGCTTCGGCTCCGTAACCACGAACAAGCTTGTGGCCACGACGGTGGGCGAGCTCTTCAACCTGCACGTCCAGGCATATCCGCGCTACGGTTCGGAGAAGAAGGGCCTCCCCACCACTTACTTCCTGACGATCGCGGAGGAGCCGATTCGGCTCCACAACGAGCTCACGGAAGTGGACTTCGTGCCGCTCTTCGATACCAACTCCTTCAAGCAGGGCGATCCTCTGGCCGGTCTCGTGGACGGCGGCACGGTCTTCGTGCCGACCCCCCTGACGGATCCGGACGAGATCTGGGCCGCCCTCCCGCCCACGACGCGAGCGGAGATTCTGGCCCGCAAGATCCGCCTCCTCGCCCTGGACACCGCGTCGCTTGCGATGAAGTACGCACCCCGGCCGGATCTCGAGATCCGAATGCAGGGCGTTGCGCTGGTGGGAGTCTTCCTTCGGGTCTCACCCTTCGCCGAGCGTGCCGGTCTCGACCGGCCTGCTCTGATGGAGGCCGTACGCGGCAACCTGACCCGCTTCTTCGGCAAGCGTGGCTCGTCCGTCGTCGATGCCAACCTGGCCGTTATCCAGGGCGCATATGACGGCGTCATCGACGTCACCGCGTCGATGACGAGCAAGGCCGCCGTCCCCGCCGCCGAGGCAACTCGATGACCCACTCTCGAACCGTTGGCGAGGTCATGACTGCCAACCCGATCTCGATCGCGGAGACGGCTTCCCTCGCGGAGGCCGCCAAGATCCTGGACACCCAGAAGATCACTGGTCTTCCCGTCCTGGACGCGAGCGGGGCTCTGGTGGGTGTCCTGAGCCAGACCGACCTGGTTCGAGCTCGAGCCAACCAGGAGTACGTCCAGAACTGGCCAGGCCTGCCTGTTGGGCAGATCATGACCAAGCCGGCGCTCACCATCTCCGTGACCTCAAGCCTCGAAGAGGCCGCCAGGGTCATGGATGGGCGCCGAGTCCACCGCCTCGTCGTAACAGACGGCACGGCCACCCCGATCGGGATCATCTCAGCCAGCGACCTCGTGCGGTCGTGGCTAAAGTGACCCGATGACTGAGCGAGCGATGACCGAAACGATTGCCACCAAGAACAACGGCCACAGTTCGGCGCCCGTGGCCGATCTCTCGAAGCTCCGGGCTGGCCCCGGGTTGATCGCGCCAAAGACCCTCAACGTCAAGGCGTACGTCGATGACTTCAACACGACGGTCATCGATGCCTATCGCCGCGGGGTTGCCGATGTCGATCTTCCGGCCGACGCGGGCGTGGGGCGCAGCCTCATCGCCCCGTTTACCGCGGCTACCCGCGACTTCAGCGCGCTTTCTCCGCTGATCCCGGCCCTAATAGCCGAGAAGTGCGTCGGCTGTATGGCCTGCGTCAGCGCCTGCCCCGACAGCGCCATCATGGCGACGGCGCAGCCGAAGGCTTCGCTGGCCAAGGCGATCGACTCGTTCGCCGCCTCCCAGCCTAATCCGACGCTGGCAGCCACAACGGCCAGGTCTCATTTCGTTCACACCACCAAGTACGCCGACGTGCCCGCCAAGCGCGGCATCGAGGGGGCCGACTTCGGCCTCTTCATCGACCCGCTGCACTGCAAGGGCTGCGCCGAGTGCGTGGACGTCTGCGTGGCTCAGGGCCACGACGCCCTCATCATGGCCGAGAAGGTCGACGTCGAGGCCAGCGGCGAGGGCACCCTCGACCGCTACCGCCGCGACATCGCCTTCTACCGGTCCCTGCCCACGACTCCGGTCGCGTACCGAAACGAGAAGGCGCTGGCCGACATCATGCTCGGCGAGCACGCCTTCGGCTTCGTCGGTGGCGGCGGCTCCTGCTCCGGCTGCGGCGAAGGCACCGTCGTGCGCATGGTCGTGGCCGCCACCCTCCAGGTGCACGGGCCCCAGAGCATGGGCATCGTCGCCGAGACAGGCTGCAACACCGTCTTTGCCAGCACTTACCCGTACAACCCGTTTACCGTTCCCTGGACCAACTCGCTCTTCGAGAACGGCCCGGCCGATGCCATGGGCATCCGGTTGCGATGGGATCAGGCGGGCCACGCCGATCGACGGCTGTGGGTATTCGGCGGCGATGGCGCCATGTACGACATCGGCTTCCAGTCGTTGTCGCGCCTGGCCGCGTCGGGCCTGGACGTCAAGGTCCTCGTCCTCGACACCGGCGTCTATTCGAACACCGGCGGGCAGGCTTCCACGGCCTCCTTCACGGCGCAGGTTTCCAAGCTCGCTGCGTACGGCAAGGCCGAGCACGGCAAGCATGAGAAGCGCAAGGAGCTGGGTCGGATTATGGTCGCCCACGGCGATGCCTACGTCGCCCAGGTCGCGGCCTGCAACCTGAACCACCTGTACAAGGCGGTCATGGAGGCCAACGCCTACCCGGGTCCGGCCGTCATCGTGGCCTACACCCCGTGCATGCCGGAACACGGCATCGCCGACGACGCGGCCAACCGCCAGGCCAAGCTGGCGGTCGAGTCGCGGGCGTTCCCGCTCTTCACCTACGACCCGCGTCGCGGCGGCTCGCTAGCGGAGCGCCTGTCGCTCCAGGGCAACCCCGCGGTCAAGGAGGACTGGTCGAAGAACCCGGACGGGACGATCTTCGACTTCATCGCCTTCGCCCACACCGAAGGCCGCTTCGGCCAGCACTTCGACAAGGAGGGCAACGCCTCCGTCGAGTTGCAGGCCTCCCAGGAGGACCGTCTGGGCAACTGGCGGCCCCTCCAGGAGATGGCCGGCATCCGCTAG
>DATEXG010000075.1:0-5843 GCA_035257225.1 Candidatus Limnocylindrales bacterium | reverse complement strand
CGGCGGCCGCCGTCGCCGCGCTGACGGTCTACGACATGGTCAGAGACCTCGAGCCCGAGGCCGCGATCCGATCGATCAAGCTGGTATCGAGTTCGGTGGGCGAGCAGGATGCGTGGCGGCGCCAGAGCGAGCCCGGAAGCGGCCATAAGCCGCCCAGAGGGGTCCGGATCGCGGGCCGAGTCGGCGGCGGTTCGGGCCGCAGTCCCGGGACGCGGCCGCCAACGCGCAGGGCAACGCCCTAGACCGCCCTGGAACGCCCCAGAGGGCCCCGGACGACATGAGGTGGCGCTATCGGGCCTCGCCGTCGGGTCCGCCATTCGCTAGAGTGAGCGCGTCGCTCCGCCCTGAGGATGTTCTACTTGCCTGTTTCGATGCACGACCGATCACGTCTGCCGGCTGTTCGGGCCTGAGGCAGAGACATGTCGGTCGGCGTGATGATCCCGCTCATCATCTTCTTCGTCATGGGCTTGGCGGTCGTCTACGTGCTGTGGCGGGTGATGGTGGTCGGGGGAGAGCTGCGCCGCACCGCGCAGCGGGAGAGAGCCGCAGCCGACATCGCTCATCGCGCCGTCACCTCACTCTTGGAGCTGTGCGAGATCGTCGACGACCTGCGCCGCAGGAAGTCCGAACCTGAGTCGGGAGCACCGAGCCTGCGCGCCTCGACCGATGCACTGCGGCGATATGCCCAGGAGGCGCAAGCGGTCGACCTCGGAGGCCAGGACGACGAGCTCGGAACGGGCCTGGTTGCCGAGATCGAGCGAGCCCAGCGTGCCGTCGCCCTGGTCGAGCACGGCCGGGAGCTTATGCTCGGCAGGACGGTCGACCGCGTCAGCGAAGGCGAGACCTCGATCAAGCGAGGCTACCTGAACCTGGTCCACGCCAGAGAGGCGATCCGCGCTCGGGGTGAACAGCTGGCCCGAGAGGCGGGCAGCGACACCGGCAGGTGGGCGCGGCGCCGCTGAGACGGGCTCGATGAGGCCCCCGGCGGGCAGTGCTATCCTCGCCGGGACGATCGGCGCTCGTGCGTGAGGAGTCGGAATCGATGCGTTGCCCGCGATGCGGAGAGCGAGAGACGCGGGTCGTCGATTCTCGTGATCTCGACGAGGCGAGTATCCGCCGCCGGCGCGAGTGTGAGACCTGCGGTGCGCGCTTCACGACCTACGAGCGGATCGAGGCGCCACGGCTGGTCGTCGTCAAGCGGGACGGCTCGCGCCAGGAGTTCGACCGCGAGAAGCTCGTCTCGGGATTCCGCAAGGCCCTTACCCGCCGGCCTCTGCCGGACGACAGCGCCGAGCAGGCCGCCGATCAGATAGAAGCCCAGTTGAGGGCAGGAGGCGCCACCGAGGTGGAGTCTTCGGAGATAGGCCGCCTGGCGATGGACAAGCTGCGCGGCCTGGACCAGATCGCGTACATCAGATTCGCAAGCGTCTATCAGAGCTTCGAGGACCTCGAGGCGCTCAAGCGGGAGGTGGACAACCTGTACGCGCAGCGTGAGAGCGGAGCCACGGTCAAGTGAGCGTCCTGTCCGATCGCGACATCGCCATTGCGCTGGCAGGCGGTCGGGTCAAGGTCGAGCCCTACGACGAAGCCGACCTTCAGCCAGCCTCCATCGACCTTCACCTCGATCGCAGCTTCCGCGTCTTCCGAAACAACCGCTACGCGTTCATCGACGTGCGAGCGCCCCAGGCGGACCTGACCGAGCTGCTCACCGTCACCGACGACGAGCCTTTCGTGCTCCATCCCGGTGAGTTCGTCCTGGGCCAGACCCTCGAGTGGGTCGAGCTGCCGAACGATCTGGTGGCCCGACTCGAAGGGAAGTCGTCTCTCGGCCGGTTGGGCCTGCTCATCCATTCGACCGCCGGCTATGTCGACCCGGGCTGGAAAGGCAAGCTGACGCTCGAGTTGTCCAACGTCGCCAACCTCCCGATCGCGCTCTATTTCGGGATGAAGATCGGTCAGATCAGCTTCTTCGCGATGTCGAGCCCGGTCGATCGGCCGTACGGCTCGGCGGGCCTCGGGTCCAAGTACCAGGGTCAGTCCGAACCGACGGCCTCGGCGTACTTCGAGGACTTCGAACGGGGCCGCAGAGGCGGGGAGACTCCAAAGCGGTCCTTGCGGTGACTACCCTCAACGACAGCGTCCACTGGTCTGCCGATCTCGGCGGTGGAACGCGGGTGGCACTGATCCAGGCAGGCACCTTCCGCTCGGACGCCGGGGCGCTCCTCGGGGTTGTCCCGCGAATGATGTGGGACAAGCTGGTGGTCGACGAGATCGATGCCGATCACCGCCTCTTGCAGGCGCTCAACTGCCTGCTGGTGGAGACGCCGTCTGGGCGGGCCCTGGTCGAGACCGGGATCGGCGACCGAATCGACGACAAGGGCCGCCAGATGCGCCGCTACGAGGGGCCCTGGATTCTGCCGGCGCTGGAATCCGCCGGATTCGGCCCGGACACGGTGGACGTCGTGGCGGTCAGCCACCTCCACTACGACCACGCCGGCGGCGTGTTGCGGGCGGACGGCTCGCGGGCCTTCCCGAGGGCACGCTTCGTGGCCCAGCTGGCCGAGTGGGAGATAGCGCTCGGCGACAATCCACGCCTCGTAGCCAGCTACGATCAGCCTGAGCTACGGCTCGTCCGCGACCTGGGTCTTTCGGGCGCGGTAGATGGCGAGACGGAGATACTGCCGGGCGTCTCAGTCGTGCCCACCGGCGGCCACTCGGCCGGCCACCAGGGAGTGCTGATTCGCGGCCGCAGCAGGACGGTGGCCTTCTTCGGCGACCTGTGTATGAGGCCGTGGAGCGCCAACCCCAAATGGGTCACGGCCTTCGACGACTTTCCGCTGGACTCCGTCGCCGTCAAGGCATCGCTGTTCGCCCGCGCCGCGGACGAAGGCTGGACGATCGTCCTGTCCCACGAACCGGTCCACCCGGTGGGCCGGCTGACGCGCGATCGAGACCGCTTCCGTTTCGAACCGGAGTAGCGGGCGGGCGGCGGCCTTCGTAGCGCCGGTTGTAGCGCCGCGAGCGCGGCGAGCCTTCCCCGAATTGCCGCAGAGCCCTCGAGACGCGGTAACATCGCCGCGAGCCCCCGTAGCTCAGTGGACAGAGCGCCGCCGTCCTAAGGCGGGCGTCGTCGGTTCGAGTCCGGCCGGGGGCGCCACGCTTGCGCCAGTCGAGGAGGGATACCGCTATGCCGCGGTTCTACTACCAGGAGTCGGCCATCACCTCCGCCAGCCCCCAACAGTGCATCGAGGCCGCCTACGGGACGCTTGGGGCCAAGGGCGGCAAGCCGGTGGTCATGGGCGCTCGGGTCACCGGCAAGCTCGGGTCACGGCTCAAGGCGCGGATCATCGGCGGCGCATTCGCGCCCTTGGACTGGCTTCCCACGGACATCGTGATCGACGTCATCGAGGGCCCGGGAGGGCGGCAGGTGACCGTCAGCGTGGCGGAGCGGGTCGGTTTCGGGATTACGCTCGGGATGGAAACCCGTATGAAGCAGCAGTGCTACAACACCGCGGTCGGCCTGCGAAACGCCATCGCGCAGCAGCTCCCCGCCGCCTAGTAGTCTCCAGATCGCGAGCCGCTTGATCGCGTCGAAGGCCTGCCACCGCATCGGCGATGGAGAAGAACGGTCGGACGAGCTGCTATCCGGTACTCTGACGCCCGCTAACCAGGAGGCGCCGATGCGGTTTCGAACGCTGGCCCTGTTCGTCGTAGTCTTCGCCGTTGCCATGGCGTACGTTGAGTCGGCGTCCGTCGTGTACCTGCAGCGCGCACTTTCGATCTCGCCGGACCAGCTCTTCCCTTTGCGCGGACCGGACGTCGTGGGCAGCCTGGCCGCCATCGAGGTGGGCCGCGAGCTTGCGACGCTCGTGATGCTCGCTTCGATCGGATGCCTGGCGGGGAGGAGCTGGGTAGACCGACTGGCCTGGACCGCGGTCGCGTTCGGCGTCTGGGACATCGCCTACTACGGCTGGTTGTGGGTCTTGATCGGCTGGCCTCATTCCCCGGGAACCTGGGACGTGCTGTTTCTCATCCCCGTGCCCTGGGCCGGACCCGTGTGGGCGCCGGCGGCCGTCAGCCTGGCGCTGATCGGCTTCGGTCTGGCTGCCGCTCACTCGAGCCACCTCGGGCGCGCGGCGCGAGTTGGGCGCGGCGGGATCGCGGTTGCCCTTGCCGGAGGTCTACTCGTCGTCCTGAGCTTCACCCTCGACGCCCCAGCGCTCATGGACGGTCACACACCGGGCTGGTATCCGTGGCCGGTGTTCGTGGCCGGGATGGCCCTCGCCGGCTGGGCCGCCTGGACGGCGCTTCGCGCAGGAGAGCCCGAAAGACGCGCGGGCGGCTCTTAGCGGTCCCGTCGGCTGGCAACGCGCCCGGCCGTCTATTCCTGACAGCCCTGGCAGCGACCGGCGATCGTCACATGTGTCAGGTCCACGGAAAAGCCCAGGTCGGCCGCCAGAGCGTCCACGATCAAGGCTCCGGTCTCCGGCCTGATCTCCCACGTGGCGCCGCAGCCAACGCAGTGGAGGTGGCCGTGAACGTGTTCTGGAAGGACGTGATACTCCTCGCGGCCGTCCGCGGCGTGTCCGTGTTTGACCAGACCAAGCTTCTCCAGAACGTCGAGTGTTCGATAGACGGTTGAGGGAGTGGTGGTCCGGTCCAGCTCGCGGCAGCGAGCGATCAGGTCGGTCGCGGTGACGTGGCCCTCGTGCTCGCGCAGAACCTCCACGAGGGTCCGCCGCTGAGGAGTCCAGCGCAGCCCGCTGGCGCGCAGCCGGTCGGCGACGCCGTCCCATGGGCTGGCGACGGAGCCTCGCGCAGGAGGTGGTGAGTTGGGCTGTGGCACCGTGCGGTCCTCGCTGCTCGCTCGATTGTGGCGCATTGCCGATGCGCCTTAGACTACGATCGTAGCGCAACGCGTTGCAATAGCCACGAGTCTCGACAGGCGCAACGGAGGAAGCGGACCGGTGCACATCCCCGATGGCTATCTGGCGCCCGCCGTCTCGATTGCCCTCGCCGTGCCTACGATCCCTATGTGGGCCATCGCCACACAGAGAGTCAAGAAGGTACTGAACAACCGAACCGTGCCGCTTCTGGCCATCTTCTCCGCCTTGAGCTTCACGATCATGATGTTCAACCTCCCGGTTCCGGGCGGCACTACGGCTCATGGGGTAGGGGGGACCCTTATCGCGGTCGTTCTCGGCCCATGGGCCGCAGCCATTGCCGTTAGCACGGCCCTGATACTCCAGGCCCTCTTCTTTGGGGACGGTGGCGTTCTGGCGATCTTCGCTAACTGCCTGAACATGGGGATCATCTTGCCCTTCGTGGGCTACGCGACCTATCGCGTGCTCGCCGCCGGATCCCCAGTGCTTTCCACGCGACGGGCCGTCGCCGCCGGGATCGGCGCGTACGCCGGCATCACCACCGCTGCTCTCGCTGTCGGCATCGAGCTTGGCATCGAACCGGCGCTCTTCTCGCAGAACGGCCACGCTCTCTACAGTCCGTATGGTCTCTCCGAGGCTATCCCGGCGATGCTGGCGGCTCACGTGTTCGGCGCATCGATCGTCGAAGGGCTGATCACGGGTCTGGGAGTCTCCTACCTCCAGCGCCGCCATCCCGAGTACCTGACGAGCCTTCGTGGCATATTCGCGCCGGAGGCGGCCACTCAAGGAATCGCGGCGCGTCGACCGCTGTGGCAGGTCGTGACTGTCGCGGCAGCCGGCTCCACGGCCGTGCTTGCGATTGTGGGTCTGGTTGAGGGCGGGGGCAATCCGAATCGGATGTTCGGCGCCGATTGGTCTCGGGTCGACTGGCCGTCCGTGGCGACGATGTTCCTCGTGACC
>DATEXG010000074.1:0-42203 GCA_035257225.1 Candidatus Limnocylindrales bacterium | reverse complement strand
CGATCCCCGCCGCCAGAGCGACCGCCGGCCGGCAGCCGATCTCGCGCGCGACCAGCCAGGTCAGCGGCGCGGCGAGGGAGCCGATGAGCATGAACGGCAGCGCGGATGCCAGCGTAGTGGGCCCCAGCAGCCACATCGTCGGCACCTGAACGATCGAGGCCAGGGGCATCCAGAAGCCGTTGCTCGGGATCGGCAGGGTTGGGTTGGGCGGAATCCTGCTGCCAACGTCCAGGAACGAGTAGATGAAGTCGACGTTGAAGCCGTGCCCGGACTGCAACGCCCGAGCGACGTCCACGTAGTAGTACGAATCTGGATAGGCCGCGTCCGGATGCAACCCGAAGAGCAGCGCCCTGACGACCAGGGCAAGCGCAAACAGAGCGAAGGGGATTCGCACGGCGGTGCAGCGTAGCACCGGCCGGGACTGCCTCCAGCCGGTACGAACGACCTATCTGCCCCCGCCGACCGGTGCGACGCGTCGCGAGCGGTGCCGCTGCGGGCGGTGCGGACCGAGGGACGGGCCCGTACACTCCCGATCATGCTTTCCAGCCTCGGGATCGTTCTGCCTGCCTACAACGAGGAGGCCCGCCTGGGTCCGGCGCTGGACGAGCTGTTCGCGTACCTCTGCTCGGCGCCGCCCGGGGACCTGCCTGAACTCGTGAGCGTGCTGGTCGTGGACGACGGCAGTACGGACGGGACCGCCGCGCTGGTGCGGGCCAGGCCGGAGTTCGCGGCCGATGGGCTGGCGCCGTCTCGCCGCGACTGCCCCTGGCTGAGGCTTCTGACCCTCCCGCACGGCGGAAAGGGCGCCGCGGTCCGGGCGGGAATGCTCACCGCGGAGGGCGATGCCCTCGTCTTTGCGGACGCCGACATGGCCACGCCGCCCGACCAGCTGGTCAAGCTGGTCGGGGCGCTCGAGACCGCCGACGTTGCCCTGGGCAGCCGCATCCAGCCCGACGGCTCGGACATGCGCTTCACCCAGCCGCGCTTTCGGCGTCTGGTCGGACGGCTCTTCCGTTTCGCGGCACAGCTCTGGGCCACAGGTTCGGTGAAAGACACCCAGTGCGGTTTCAAGGGATTCCGTCAGGCCGTGGCCCGTGATCTCTTCAGCCGCTTGCGGATCACCAGCATTGCCTTCGACGTGGACTTGATCTACCTGGCCCGGCGGCGAGGCTATCGGATTGCGATCGTGCCGGTCGTCTGGGCGGATAGGCGAGGCTCGCGCATGCATACCCGGCCGAAGCTGGCGCTCCGGGTCGCCTGGGACCTCGTGCGAATCCGGTTCGGGCATCGGGAGCTCAAACGGGCGACGCAGGAGTCGACTGACGGTTCGGAGGGTGCCGGTCGATCAGCCGACGCCGAGCCCGGACGGCCCTCAGCCGGGTCGGGCAAGGGGGCCTCCCGGCAATGATCGGGGCCGATTCGCGGGCGTTGCACGGCCCGCGACCTGCCGACTTACTCGTCCCTGTGGGGGCCCTTGTGCTCTTCGCCGTCATGGTCGGGCTCGTACTGGCGTCCGCCGGCAAGACCCTCGGCTACGACTACACGTGCTATGAGGGCGCGGCCCGGCACCTGGTGAACGGTCAACCGATCTACGACAACGTCTTCTCGATCCGCATAGGGACGTGCCCGGGGACCTACACGTACCCACCGCCCTTTGCCGTGGCGCTTGTCCCGTGGCTGGTATTCGGCGATGCCGCTGCCGCCCTGTGGTGTATGGCCATGGCCGCGTGCTTCCTGGCAGGGGTGGCGCTGTTGCCGGTCCGCCGGGACGTGCGGTGGCTCGTGCTGGTCGTTGCTGCCCTCGACTGGCCACTTCTCTACGCCGTCAAACTGGGCCAGGTCGAGCCGATCCTCTTCCTCGGGTTCGCCGCCGCGTGGCGCTGGATGGACCGGCCGTCGGCCGTGGGGGCGGCGGCGGCCGGGGGAGCGTTGATCAAGGTGCAGCCTGGGCTGCTCGCGGTCTGGGCGATCGCCACGCGCCGGTATCGGGCGGCCGCGGTAGCCGTGGTCTCGGCAGTGGCGCTGGCCGCGGCGGCGACTCTGGTCACCGGCATCTCGGCGTGGGCGACGTATGCGGACCTGGTCAGCGGGCTGAGCGGGACGTTCACGACGCCGCACAACTTCGCGCCGGGCGCGATCGCCCACCAGGCTGGGGCCTCTGACATCGTGGCCTCGGCCGTTCAGCTGGGTTCGGTGGCGCTGGCCCTGGCCGCACTTCTCACCGCCTGGCGCCTGGCCTCACCGGAAGCGAGCCTGCAGGTCACGATCCTGGTCAGCCAGCTGCTCAGCTCGCCACTCCGCGACCACTATGCCGTCCTGCTCTTGCTGCCCACTGCCTGGCTCGTTGCGCGGGGCCGCTCCTGGGCCCTCGTCTTCCCGCTCGCCGGCTGGATATCGCTTTTCGCCGACGAAGGTCCGGGTTCGTGGGTCGCGGCGGCGTCCATCCCGCTGGCGTTCTTCGCTTGCCTTGCGGTCGTGCTGGTCGAGGGGCTGCGGGAGCGTCCGCCCGGCCACGACCAGGCGCCGGCCGTAGCGGCGCATTCGTAGCTCAGGCCTGCCCTACACCGGCCCTTCGGACCGTGGGGCGTAACCCGTGACCGCGCCGGAGGGGCCGAGCCTCCCGGGTACTTAGCATGTCAATCATGCCGGCACGGCCGGCGTGAATGGATGGGAGACGCTGATGTCCGGGCCAGACCCGCGAGCCGAATATGCCGCGCGGACCGCGGCGCTCATAGAGGATTTCCGGGCCCACGGCGGCCGGGTCTCCAGCGGCCCGTTTGCCGGCCGGGACGTGCTCCTCCTGACGACGACCGGGGCGAAGTCCGGCCAGCCGCGGCTCGCGCCCCTCGTCTACACCCGCGACGGCGACCGCTACGTCATCGTTGCGTCAAAGAGTGGCGCACCGACCCATCCCGCCTGGTACTTGAACCTCGCTGCCAACCCGATCGTGACCGTGGAGTTGGGCCCGGAGAGGTTCCAGGCCCGTGCGATCGTGGTGGAGGAAGCCGAGCGCGACCGCCTCTACGCCGAGCGCGTCGACAGATATCCCACGTTCGGGGAATACCAGCGGCGGACCAGCCGCCGGATCCCAGTCGTGCTGCTGGAGCGACTTCCATGAGGCGGCTTCCGGGTCGATGGGAAGATGGGGCAGGCACGAATTGCTGCGGCGAGACGCCACATGTCCCCTTCAGGGTGTTCGGCCGGGGCGGTGCTATTCTCGCCTTGTGACCAGCCGTTCCCTTCCCGATGGCGGGCCTGCCTGTCCGGACGGTTCGAAGAGATGACAGCAGGATCCGGTCGGCTCGAATCCGCGGCTGGAGCGACGGCCGCGCCGCGCCGCCTCGTTGCCGCGCGACGTGCCTTCGATTCCATCCCGGCCGAAACCTGGGACGCGCTCGTCGATGCGACATCCCACGCCACTCCCTTCTCGCGCCACGGCGTGCAGCGAGCGTGGTGGGATGCCTACGGGGCCACGGCCCACGACCAGACGTTCGTGGTGGTGGACGAGGCTGCCCCGGACGCGATCGCCGGCATCGTTCCGCTGATGCATCGCCACGAGCTCGAGCCGGGGGACGTGGCGGCGCGAACCACCATCCGCCACCAGGCCGGGCCGGCGCTCCGACCCGTGCCCGCTTCCGCGACCGCCGTCTTCTTCGGGGCTTCTTACCACGCCGACTACTCCACGGTCCTGGCGGCGCCGACCGATATGGCGGCGGTTTGCGAGGCCGTGGTGGAGGCGCTCGCCGCCGAGGAGCCGTCGCGCTGGGACGTGGTCGATCTGCGACGCCTTCGCTCCGGCGACCCGGCTGCCGACGCCCTGGCCTCGTCGTTCGAGTGGATCGCCCCCAAGGCCTGCTGGTTCGTCACTCGAGAGCAGGAAGACGTCTGCCCGGTTCTCACGCTGCCCGCAGGCGCCGACTTCGAGGCGTTCCTCGGAACGCTCGACAAGAAGGAGCGCCACGAGATACGGCGCAAGATCCGCCGGGCCGAGGCGGCCGGTGAGGTCCGCCTGGAACGCTCGCCGGATGCGCTCGGCGATCTCGACGCCTTCGTGGAGCTGCACCAGAAGCGCTGGGGTGCGGAGGGTCTCTTCCCGGCGACCGAGGGCGGCGCCGCCAGCCGCCGTTTCTTCGGCCGGCTGTTCGAGGAGTGCACGCAGTCCGGCCTCGTAGATCTCAGCTTCCTGACGGTCGATGGCCGTCGCATCGCGGCCGGGGTCACGTTCGACGACGGTCGAGCCGTCTACTACTACAACGCCGGCGTCGAACCCGACGCCAGAGAGCTATCCCCCGGAGTGGTAATGGTCGCGCTATACATCCAACGAGCCATCGAGCAGGGCCGAACGCGCATCGACTTCATGCGCGGTAACGAGTCATACAAATACGAATGGGGCGCAGTCGACGAACCGATCGGGCGCCTGCTCGTCCAGCGCACGGCCCCGGCGGAGGTTCGATAGCGATGGGCGCCGAACACGAGATCCTCGAGCCCTGCCTCGACAATGTCGCCCGCGAACCGATCGACGGCGGTCGAGTGCGGGTTCTGGAGGTCATGGCGACCGGCACGAACGGCGGCGCGCAGGAGCACGTCCACTCGCTCGTGACCCGCCTCAACCCGGAGTGCTACGAAGTTCGGGTCGTGTCGCTGTCGCACGGCAGCAGCGTCCGGCGGCTCCAGCGGGCCGGCGTCGACGTGACGGTCATAGACGAGCCGGACGACCGGCGGGCCGTTCGGGAGCTGGCCGACTCGGTGGCCTCGTTCGCCCCGGAGATCATCCACAACCACATGTACCGGGCCGAGGTCATCGGGACTCGCGCCGCCCTGCTCCTCGGCGAGAAGGGCTGCAAGCGCCCGGCCATCATCTCGACAGTGCATTCGAGCCGGATCCGCTGCGTCGACGATCGGCAGACGATTCGGCAGCTCACTCTGCTGATGGACAGGCTCATCGTGGTGTCGCGGGCCATCGAGGGGAAGGTCCGTGAAGAAGGCCGCGTCGGTGCTCCCGTCAGCCTGATCTACAACGGCGTCGACCTGCAGCGCTACAACCACCAGCAGCCCTGCTGCACGCTCCACGACGAGTACCGCATTCCGGAGGACGCGCCCATCGTTGGCGTGGTGGCGCGGCTGGAGGCCGAGAAGGGCCACCGCACCCTGATCGACGCCTGGCCGGAGGTCCTGGCCGCCGTTCCCAACGCCTGGCTGCTCGTCGTTGGCGAGGGCTCGGAGCGCGACGCCCTCGAGGCCGAGGCGGCGTCGCTGGGCGTGAACGGGCGCATCGTCTTCACCGGCCGCCGCGAGGATGTTCCGGCGGTCACGGCCGCTCTGGACGTGGCGGTTCTGCCCTCATACCGGGAAGCACAGGGTCTCAGCGTCCTGGAGGCGATGGCCCTGAGCCGGCCCGTGGTCGCCTCGAACGTGGGCGGGATCCCGGAGATGATCGAGGACGGGGTGACCGGACTGCTCGTCCCGCCGAACGATTGCGACGCCCTGGCGGCCGCCCTCATCAAGCTCCTGACGGACCACCCGTACGCGGACATGATCGCCCGCCGTGGTCACGATCTGGTCCACGAGCGCTTCTGCATCGAGCTCATGGTCAACTCGATCGAGTCGATCTACGACGAGGAAGCGGCCAAGCTGCGGATCGAGGAGAGCGTGGCCCGGTAGGCGCGGCGGCGGAACTAAAGGCCGAGCCAGGCTGTCAGATCCGCGACGAGCCGGTCCGGTTTGGTGGTGGGGTTGACTCTCACTCGCGGCGAGTTGAAGCGGTTGAGCCAGCTCTCGGTCACGCCCCAACCTTCGGTGACCGCGATCTTGAGGTCGGGGCACTCGCTCACGGCCAGAAGGGCGACCTGGTTGATTCCGCCCATGGGATAGGAAAGTGACACGGGTCGGATGCCGGTCACTTCGGCGATCCTGTTCGACGCGTCGTCGACCTCGGCCTCGGCCCTCGCCAGGTTCACCGTCTGCAGCGAAACGTGGTTCTCGGTGTGGTTGCCAATCTCGTCTCCCGCGGCCACCAGATCCTGCAGGTCGCTGGGGAAGAGGTTGTCCTTCTGGCCGATGCGGCTCGATATCACGAAGTAGGTCGCCACGAAGCCGTACTTGCGCATGATCGGGAAGGCGTACGTGTAGCCATCCCACCAGCCATCGTCGATGGTAATGACGAAGGTCCGCGCGGGCGGTGGCGTCCCATCCTGCATGTCCTGCGCCAGCTCGCCCAGGGTGATGGTCCGCCAGCCTGCATCTGCAAGGGCCTGCATCTGGGCCGTGAAGATCTCGGGCGGGATGAGCAGGCCGTTCGGCTCCTGCCCGGACTCCGAGAGCGGAACGATCCTGTGGTACATCAGGATCGGAACGTGGTACTCGCGATACGGCACCGGCGTAGGCCGCCGAGTCGGCGTGGGCTTCGGCGTGGGCTTCGGGGTCGGCGTCGGGGTCTCAGGCGTGATGGTCGGTGTCGGCGTGGCCGCGCTCTCGACGCCCGTCGGCGTGGCCGCTTGGGCCGGGCCAGATGCGTTGGCTTCGCCGACGAGCCGGGAAGCCGTGGTCGTCGCAGACGCGGCGCCACCTGAGGACACCGAGTTGACGGGCATGCAGGCTGCGACGGCGGCCGCGTATATCGAGATCATCAGGGCCGCGCCCAGAGACACCCTCACCCTGGTCGACCGCACCGGCAACGACACTCAGCTCCCTTCGAATTGCTAAGAGCGGGAGCCTACCACGCACGCCGGGCTTTCCGGAACGAAGGCGGCGCCGCCTCGAGAAGCCTGCCCGACCGCTGTGTCATGGCCGCCTGCGGAGCGCGTCCGGTTGGAGTTAGGCGCGCGCGAGCCGCGGTGCCGAGAGTGCGACGCCGGCTCGGATCTTCCGGCCCCTAGCCCTGTCGGACGCCGAGTGTGTTGCCGTCGGGATCGCGGAACCACGCGCCGCGCGCGGGACCGAGCTGCGCGATGTGGCCGGTCGTGATGAGCGGTCCTTCCGTGTAGTCGAGGAACTCGACGCCCCTGGCCTCCAGGTCGCGGACCGCGGCCTCGATGTCGGTCACCTCGAAGTGGGCGAGCGTGTGCTCCGTGACCGTCGGGGGGCGCTTGAAGATCGAGAGCTCGCTGCCGGCTCCGCAGCGGAAGCGGGCCGAGACCGGGTTCTCCCACAGGAAGGCCAAACCAAGCGTCTCGCCGTAGAAGGCTTTCGCTCGCGCCAGGTCCGTGACGGGCAGCGTTGCCACCACCATCGTTGCTCCGATCCTCGTTGACCTCCAGGTCGTTCCGTCGATTTGCCGGCCGCAGCCCCCGCGGGTGGCTGGCGGCCGTGGGTCGCGGCCGAGTCGGGACGACTCGTGTTCGCAAGCAACACTAGGCCCGGCGTGCGCCGGCACTCACCGCCGGACCCGGACGTTCCGCGAGGCGACTCTTCGAGGCGCGATCCGGTCCGCCGTGTCTCGACTCTATGGCCTCGCTGCGCGGAGGGCGGTGCAATCGAAGGCCTACGACGACCGACGCCGGTCTGCGCGACACGCGATGGCTGGCGGACCTTTCTAGAATCGGGCCACCGTTCGATCGTTCGGACGGTCGATCGGTTGGTCATCCGGCGTGCGGCCGGCAGGCGAAGGAGGCATTCGATGGCCTACGAGTTCACCGTCTCGGACCTGCTCCCGGCGAGTCCGCAAGCCGTGTACGAGGCGTGGATTTCGAGCGAGGCCCACGGCAAGATGACTGGCGGCGCGGCCGAGATCGACCCGCGCGTGGGCGGCGAGTTCACGGCCTGGGACGGCTACATCAGTGGCCGGACGCTTGCTCTGGAGCCCGGCCGGCGAATCGTCCAGTCATGGCGGACCTCCGAATTCCGGGCGGCCGATCACGACTCCCAGCTCGAGGTGCTCCTGGAAGCGGTGCCGGAAGGGACCAAGATCACCCTCCACCACACCAACGTGCCGGACGGCCAGTCCGGCTACGAGCAGGGCTGGCGCGACAACTACTTCGACCCGATGCGGGAATACTTTTCACGCCTCTGAGCCCGGGGCACGTAGCCGTCCGCCTCGGCAAGGCGTGTCATCCGGCTGCCCACCGGAGGCGCGACAGGCCTCGACTCGCGCCCGGGACGCGATGGCTCTACCCGGACGAGTCGGAGTTGCGGCGATGCTGTGGCGCAGGGGTGTGGCGAACGTGATCGAGCACTTCTGAGAGGCGAGCGGTGGCGAGCGCAACGACCGAGTCGCCTGCCCCGTAGTAAAGGGACAGGATGTCCGTCTCGTTGTCCACGATCCAGCCATTCGGAAAGACGACCTTGTTGACGTCACCGACCCTCTCGTAGTCGGCCTGCGGACCCAGGACCCAGTTGTCGCTTCGGCGCAGCACCACATCCGGCCGCTCCAGGTCTAGGAGCGCGAAGCCGACGCGGTATATCGGCCCCGATGCCGTGAGATGGGCGCCGTGGTACATCACTAGCCAGCCGTCCGGGGTGGCGAGCGGCGGCGGTCCCAGGCCTATCTTGTCGGCATCCCACCACGCGCCCTGGCGGGCCTCGATCAGCAGCGTGTGGTCGCCCCAGTGCCGCAGGTCCGGAGAGTACGAGATCCACATGTGAGCTCCCCCATGGAGCGGCGAGGGACGGTGGATCATGGCCCAGCGGCCATCGATGCGGTTGGGGAAGAGTGCGGCGTCCTTGTCCTCCGGCGGCATGACCGCTCCCAACCGCCGGACCTCGCGGAAGTCGCGGGTCATGGCCAGCGACACCAGCGGGCCACGATCGCTGTAGGCGGTGTAGGCGATCGACCACTCGTCGCGTTCCGGCATCCAGACGAGGCGGGGATCCTCGCAGCCCCAGATCTCCTCGGGGTGCGTCGCGACCGGCTGGAGCAGCGGCTGCTCGTCGAAACGCCAGTCGGTCACGCCGTCGCGACTCCTCACCACTTGCAGAAGGGAGATGCCCCGCAGGTCCTCGACGCGAAGCAGCAGGACCGTCTCGCCGTCTACTCGAGCCGCTCCGGGGTTGAAGACGGCGTTGGCGGGATACGGCAGGTCGGCGGCCCGAATGATTGGATTGGTGGGTTGACGCTGGAAGAGCCGTTCGCCGTCCGACGGGATCATGAGCGCGAGCCCGTGGCCGAACCTTCGGCCCAGGCAGGGGCGGCTGCCCCGGCGCCGCCCGCGTCGGCGGCCCGCAGGGCGCGTATGTGCTCGAGCGCCGTCAGCCAGGCGAGCGTCGATTCCGCTCCCTGGTTCCGGTTGAGGCCTCTCCGCGTAAGCCCGTCGTTACAGGCCCCGGTGAGTGGGATCGCGACCGCTACGCCGCCGTCGTTCGCGCCAAGGAACCAGCCGTACGCCATTTCGGCGGCACGCCGGTAGCGATCGTCGCCGGTTGCTGCGAGAGCGGTCTCTGCGGCGAGAAGCAGGGCCATGGCCTCGATCGGCTGCTGGTCGAACTGGCTCTTGGCGCTGCCCCTGGACCACCATCCCTTGTTGCCTACCGGGGAGAACGCGCCGCTCGGGCCAGTCTGTGCCTCTATCAACCAGTCCAGCACGAGGCAACCTCCAAGGGTCATCGAGGCGTCCCCGAGGCGCCGTCCGGCGACGATCAGGGCGCGCGGTAGCAGGCCGTTTTCGTAGGTCAGTGTAGGCTCCGGCCAGCGCCAATCCGGCGCGAGCGAAGCGTCCCGGAAGGCTTCGGCGAGGCGCTCCGCGAACTGCCCGAAGGCTGCCTCCGCGTCGGCTCCCACGCCGGCGTCGATCGCGCCGTCGCAGGCCAGCAGGGCGGAAGCGCTTGCCCGGAGGGCGCGCAGCGACCGGGCCGCGGGCAACTCTCGCTCGAACAGGCCGCGGGCAGCTTCGCGGATCGAAGGATCCGGAGCGCGGTTCATGGTGAAGGCGAGGCTCGCCATCGCACGCCCGTGGCAGTCTTCCGATCCCTCGACCTCCAGCCAGGCCCCATCGGCGGCACGGAAGTTACGGAACCGCCGTCCGGGCCCACCCGCCGCCTGCTCGATGAATGTCAGGTGGCGCCGGACGCTCGCTGAGACCGCGGCCCAGCCCAGCTCTCGCGAGTGCAACAGATCCACGTTGAGCGCACGCGAGACGTCGTCCGTGCAGTAGCCAAAGGCGGGATCAGGGCGCTCCCGGGATGCATGCTGCCAGACCCCGAGCTCGCTGCTCAACATGTCCAGATGATGCCGGCTGACCGGATACAGCGGTGCCGGCAGGATCGATGGCTCAGACAAGGAGGGCACCGATGGTGCTGGCGTCGTCGACTGCCGCCACTGCCCTGGTGGCGACGCGCTCGAACAGACGCCGGTATTGGGCGCCCACCTGAGGCCAGACCATCGATCTAGTGTACTTGTAGGCCCGCCGCCCGAGCGCCAGCCGCTGCTCGTCATCGTTCAGGAGTTCGATGAATGCTCGAGCGAGCGCGTCCGGCGAGCCCGGCTCCACGAGCTTCCCGCGTCCATTTCCCAGGAGCTCGGTCGCGTATGTGTACGGCGTCGAGACCACGGCGCGACCGGCGCTCATCGCGTAGGCGAGGGTGCCGGAGACGACCTGTTCGAGGTTGGGGTACGGCGTCACGAAGATGTCGGCGGCCATCAGCCAGGCCCCCAGCTCGGTCTTGCCTACGAAACGGTCGACGAACTGGACCCGGTCCGCCACGCCCAGTGCGGCGGCCCGCGTCTGGAGGCCGTGCCGATAGGCTTCGCCTTCGCGGCAGACGAGATCCGGATGGGTTGCGCCGACGATGACGTATCTAGCGCTCGGCACCGCAGCCAGGACCGCGGGCATTGCCGCGATGACTGTTTCCAGGCCCTTCCCGGGGCCAAGCAACCCAAAGCTCAGGATCACCGGTCCGCCCTGGATTCCGAGCTGCGGCTTGACCGAGTCGGGGTGGACGAGCGGCAGGTCCGGCACGCCATGAGGGATCACTTCCAGCCGCTCGGGATCGACACCGTAGATTCTGGCGAGGAGATCCGCCGCGGACCTTGACATCACGACACTCGCGTCGGACCGGCAGATCAGCCTGGTCAGGACGTACCGCTGGTGCGGCGTTGGGTGTCGGAGAATCGTGTGCAGCGTGGTGACGACCGGTATCTGCAGAGCGCGGACGAAGTCCAGGACGTAGTCGCCGTCGCGCCCGCCCCAGATCCCATACTCGTGCTGGACCGAGACGACGCCCGCGCTTCCGGCGTTGAGCCGTTCGGCGGCGATCCGGTAGTCGGCCAGGACGTCGCGCCGGACGCGATGCCGGACCTCCGGAGGATACGTGCCGGATTCGTCGCGCGGGTGGAGGGCGACGATCTCGCGGTCGCCAACGGCGGTCGCCAGATCGTGCGTGAACGTGGCGATTCCGCATCGGCGCGGGGCGTACGTGGACGCAAAGGCCGTTCTCGGCATGAACTCAAGCTCCAAAGCACGCACGATAGTCGCCTTCTCTCAGATCGCCCAGTCCCGGCCCATGGGACGAGTCAGCGGAGGCCTAGCGGAAGTCCCGCCCCATGGGCCACCGCTGCACCTCGCGAGCCGCAGTGGATTGCGGAACCTGGGCATCGTGGTTGGAGATGCCTGCGTAGATGGAGCGCAGGAATGCCGTCCGGGGCCCGACTCCGAGTCATGCTCGGTTCATCCGCCGAGCCAGTGTGAGCGACCCGTCCGCCGGACGGGTCGCTCCGTTGCCCGCTAGACAACCCGCACCTGCGTGGCGCGCGGGCCCTTGACGCTGGCTTCGATCTCGAACTGGACGTGCTCGCCGCCGACGAGAGTGTCGAAGTCGGTCGAGGAATCGACTCCACCGCGATGGAAGAAGTACTCTTTCGCGTCCTCGGCGGCGATGAAGCCGAATCCGCGATCCGCGACGATCTTCTTGATTGTTCCTGTGGTCACAAATGACCTCCCAACACTTCCCGATCTAGGAGTGCAGACGCACGGTCCTTCGAGAAGGGGGTCGACCACGCGGAGCATCGCCGCAGACTGGGGCGAACCTCCATCCTAGCACGGATGTTCAATGGTCGCGACCGTTGCGAATCGACGGTCGCGAAATGACCGTTGATGAAGGCCCTTGACGGCGTATTTCGCCGGCGCGGTGTGGGACGATTGGCGCCATGCGGCCTGGGCGCAGGCGCCGGGAGATATCGACGGAGGTGCGAGGTGACCGCCACACGGGTCGGGTTCATCGGAGCCGGGGCCATTGCCCGGGTGCACCTGCGCGCCCTGGCGACCTTCGACGACGTCCGCGTCGTTGCCGTCGCTTCCCGCAGTCCGGAGTCGGCAGGCCGGCTGGCCGAGTCGGCCGGTGCCCGCACGTACTCGGACTACCGATCCATGTTCGAGGAGTCCGGGCTCGATGCGGTCTTCATCTGCCTGACGCCGGACGGGCACGGCGAACCCGAATTGGCCGCCGTCGACCGCGGCATCGGCCTATTCGTCGAGAAGCCACTTGGGCTGGACGAAGAGGTGCCTGAGCGAATCGCCGAGCGGATCCGACGGGCCGGCATCGTCTCCTGCGTCGGCTACCAGTGGCGGTATCTGGCGGTTGTCGATCGAGCCCGAGAGCTACTGGAGAGCCGCCCACCGCAGCTGGTGATGGGCTCCTGGCTTGGCGACACGCCCGGAATGAGCTGGTGGACTCGCAGCAACCAGTCGGGCGGCCAGATCGTGGAGCAGGCGACGCACATCTATGATCTGGCGCGCTATCTCATGGGCGAGATGGAGCCGATCGCGGCGGCCGGGCGTCGGGTCGCTCGGCCGGCCTACCCCGAGAGCGACATCCTCGACGTCACGCAGACATCCCTGCGCTTCGCCTCGGGTGCCATCGGATCGATCGAGACCACGTGTTTGCTGGATGGCCCGCACGGGGTGGGTCTCGAGACCGTGTCCGACGGGCTGGGCTTGACGTTGGAGGTGCTGGATCATCGGCTCGTCGTCCGGCTCGGCTCGCAGACGACTACCTATCAGCCGACGTCCACGTTCGACACGCCCTACGAGCTTCAGGATCGGGCCTTCATCGACGCGGTACAGGGCAAGTCGAACAGGATCCGGTCCCCGTACGACGACGCCCTTCTGACGCACCGCGTGACACTGGCCGCGTCGCGGCTGGCAGACGCCTCCGCCGGCTGACGCGTGCTTGTCGAAGGCCGGTCATGGGTCGCATGGTACTTATGGGCTAGTTGCCTTGGAGCCCCCAGAGCCTATCAAGTGAGCGAGGCGGGTCCTGTATGGATGCGCCCGTTTGGCCCAGGGGTCGGGAGAACCTGAAGGGGTAGAGGTCTGGTGAATTCGGGCCACGCGCGCATGCTCGGCCTGCTGGCTACCGCCGTTGCGCTGGCCACCGTACTCCTGCTGCTCGAAGAGCTCGTCGCCACTCCGGGTGCCCAGATACCCGGCCGCCTCGCCATCACTGCCGCATGTGGCGCAACGCTGGTGGCCGCAGCCATCCTCCTTCGCCGAGACAGTTGGGGTTACGGCCTCGACATCGCCGGGGGCGTGCTGATGCTGCTGGGAGTCGCGGCCGGCGCTCTGCTGCTCGACGGCCTCGACGACGCCGCGATTCTGCCGCTTGCGGGTGCGGTGCTGACCCTTCCCAAACAGCACGGCCGGTCGCTCGCGGCCGTGTTCATCCTCGCTTTCGCGGCGAGCATTGCCGGCGAGGCGGCCGCGTACCTGTACGGCGGGATGAGAAGCGTCGTCGACCTCGTGAACTGGCCGCGGCCACTCATCGAGTCGGGCGCGGTGCTGGCGTTCACATACGGCCTGGTCTGGTGGGCAAGCGATCGCTGGTGGTCGGCGACCGTGAGTGCGCAACACGCTCTGGCGAGCCAGCGCAAGCTTCTGGAGATCAACGAGCTGCTGCTCTCGACGCTCGATCCGGCGGGCGTGCTGGGTCTCATCGCCGACTCGCTGAAACAGGTCCTTCCGTACGACAACCTTACGATCTACCGGGTCGATCGCCGCGCCGGCGTGGTGAAGCCCATGGTGGCGCGCGACCGCTTCGCCAAGCTCATCCTGAGCACGACGTTCCCGCTCGACATGGGGGTCACCGGGTGGGTAATCGCGCATGGGGAGGCCCAGTGCGTTAACGACATCCTTCTCGATTGGCGCGCCGCCACGATCCCAGGCACCCCCGACGAGCCCGAATCCCTCATCGTCGTCCCGCTCCTGGTTCGCGGCGAGGTCGCGGGCACACTCAACGTCGGCAGGATGGGCAGAGGCGAGGCGCATTTCAGTCCCGGCGAGTTCGAACTTGCGCGGCTCTTCGCCGGTCAGGCATCCATCGCTATCCAGAATGCGGAGATCCATCGTGCGGTGCGGAACCGCGCCGAGACCGACTCGCTCACCGGCCTGCACAACCGCGGCGCCTTCGACGAACGTCTCGGCGCTCTGGTGGCCAACCCCGCGGCGCAGCCCTGCGCCCTGATCATGGTGGACCTGGACGGCTTCAAAGACTACAACGATCAGTACGGCCACCAGGCGGGCGACAGGGTGTTGAAGGCCGTCGGCAAGGCAATTGGCTCGGTGGTCCGGGATCGGGATCTATCCTTCCGCTACGGAGGCGACGAGTTCGCGATTCTGATCCCGCGCACGGCAGTCCAGCCGGCAGTTCAAGTCGCCGACCGCATCCGGGATGCGATCACGGAACTCGCCCTGGCCGGGGCATCCACGCTCACCGCAAGCGCCGGTGTGGCCGGCCATCCCATCGAGGCGCTCACCGGAGCCACGCTCGTTGCGGCGGCCGACGCCGCCCTGTATCGCGCCAAGCAGTTGGGCGGGAACCGCACCGAGACATCCCGTCGCGGCAGCAGGCCCTAGCGCGGCCAGGCGCCGGTCTGACGCCGTTCCCAACGAGCCCGTGCCCGCTGCCGCTCGATCGTCCGGTCGTGCGGCTGGCTCGTGGCGACAAGCCCTTGGAGTAGCTGCCGGGTCGCCGTCGCAACCGTCTCGACCGCACGATCGAAGGCCGCCTGGTTGACGGCAGCCGGCCGCGTCATCCCGCTAACCTTGCGGACGTACTGCAGTGCGGCCGCATGTACCTCCTCGTCGGTCGTGGGCGGCTCGTAGTTGTGGAGCGGCTGAATCGATCTACACATCCTGGGATCCCTGGTGGCGACCGGCAGTCTCGCCGGTTCGGGGCTTGAGAACATGGTGTACCGGCGACCGCGCCCAGACCGATTCCCTGTCCCTCGTTCCCGTTTTCGAGATCGGTCTGCGCCTGGCGCGACCCCCGCGACATCCGTTGACACGCCTTCGGCACGGCATCAGCATCCGGTCACCCCGGAGTCGACCCGGGCCACAGTTGGAGGGCAGCGCGTATGACGCTCGCGCCGGCGGAGCGCGCCCATCTGCGCAAGGACGTCGGGCTCATCGCCGGCGCCGCGGCCCTTTCGACCGCTGAGCCGCCCGCTCCCTCGACCGCACCAACGACGTGAATCGCCGGACCGGGACACTGTTCGCAGCCATCCTCGGCACGGCAGTCGTCTTCCTCGACTCGACAGTCGTCAACGTGGCCCTGCAGCGGATCGGGCAGGACCTACCGAGCGGTTTCTTCGGCGTTCTAGAGGGCCAGTCGTACGTATACAACGGCTACTTGCTGAGCCTGAGCGCATTGCTGATCCTGGCGGGTGCCCTGGCCGATGTCTATGGTCGCCGCCGCCTGTTCGTGATCGGACTGGTTGGGTTCGGAATCGCGTCGGTGCTGTGCGGCCTGGCGCCGAACATCGAGACGCTGATCCTGTTCCGGATAGTCCAGGGAGCGGCCGGGGCTCTGCTCGTGCCGGGCTCGCTGGCGCTGCTGACGGCCACGTTCCAGGGCGCCGAACGAGGCCGCGCCTTCGGTCTGTGGGCCGCAGCATCCGCGGCGACTTCGATCCTCGGGCCGTTCGTGGGCGGCGTGCTCGTTGAGACGATCTCGTGGCGGGCGGTCTTCTTCCTGAACGTGCCGCTGATCGCGCTGGCGTTGTGGGCCACGTGGCACTACGTCCTGGAGAGCCGCGACCCGGACGCGGACCGAACCTTCGACTGGGCCGGCGCGGTAGTCGTTGCCGTGGCGGTGGGCGGGTTGTCGTTCGGGGCGATCTACGGCCAGCAGCACGACTGGAGTGACGCCGTCGGCCCGGTGGCGCTGCTCGTGGGCGCGATCGCGGCCGTCGTCTTCATCATCCATATGGCTCGCGGCAGCCATCCCCTCGTCCCGCTCGGGCTCTTCCGATCGCGCAACTTCGCAGTGGTGAACCTTTCGACTTTCGTGATCTACGGAGCCCTGTACGTCGTCGGCTACCAGCAATCGATCTTCAGCCAGGGGACACTCGAGTACTCCGCGGCCGCAGCCGGCCTGATCGGCGTCCCGGGCGCGCTCCTGCTGATTGTGCTGTCGCCGCGAATGGGCGCGTTGTCCGCGCGGTTTGGGTTCCGCCGATTCATGACGATCGGTCCCGCCCTGATGGGCTGCGGAATCCTGTGGCTCACACGGATGCCCGCCGGTAGCAAGGCCTGGAACCTTCAGCCCGGCGACCCGGCCAGCTGGCTGCCGTCGAGCGGCTATCTGGTGGACTTCCTGCCCGCCACGCTGCTCTTCGGGCTGGGGATCGCCATCACCGTGACGCCGCTTACCACTGCACTGATGGCTTCGATACCGGAGGCTCGGGCGGGTCTGGGGTCGGCGGTCAACAACGCCATCTCACGAGTGGGTCCGCAGCTCGCCGGAGCGCTGATCTTCGTCGCGATCACCGGCGCCTTCTACGCCGATCTCTCGAGCAGAGTCCCCGGTCTCGACACGTCGTCGCCGCAGATACGCCGGGAGATCCCGCCGCTGAACAGGCCGGATCCGTCGGTCGAGCCCGCGACTGCCGCCGCGGCTCGCGAGGCTTCCACGGATTCGTTCCACCTGGCGATGGGTCTGGCTTCCGGACTTCTGCTGGCTGGGGCCGCGATCAACGCCCTGGGCATCCGCGACCCGGAGCGCACCTGACGAGCGACCGGAAACGGGCGACGCCCGCAGCGCCGGAAGAGCAGATGCCCCGCCGGTGAAGGCGGGGCATCTGTGCTAGTTGCGCGGTATCGATCAGACGAAGCCGTTGGTCTTCAGCCACTCCGTCGCGATCGCGGCTATGTCCTTCTTGTCGAAGACGAACTCCGCGTTGAGCTTGGTGAGATCGCCCGTCGTCATCTTGGCCGAGATGTCGTTGAGGATCGCCTCGAAGCCGGTCTTGTCCACCTTTGCAAGCAAGTCGTTCCGAACGAGCGGGGCGATGTTGTCCGCCGGTTGGGTGTGCTTGTCGTCGGTCAGGACTACCCAGCCGTTCTTCGCGATGTCGGGCTGAGTGGAGCACAGTTCACCGACGTCGATCGTCCCCGCCGTCAGCGCGTCGACCATCGGCTGGTCGCACGCCGAGAGTGGCAGGGCTGTCGAGAGATCGAGCCCGTAGGCGGCCTTGAGAGCCGCCGCGCAGACCGGGTTCGTCGCGCAGTCGGTTGCGACGCCGAACTTGAGCTGGGAAGCGGCGGCCGTCGTGTCGCTCAGCGTGGCGAGGTGAAGCTTGTCGGCCGTCGCCTTGGTCACGACGAACGCGTTCTGGTCTGCCGCGGGCGAGTAGTTGAGAACCGTGATCCCTCCGCCCTTGCCGGTCAGGATCGTCTGGAGTGCCGAGGCGTTCGCGGCTGGGTCGCCGGTCGTCTTGGTCGGATCGTAGTAGGCCAGGCCGCTGCCGATGTACTCCGGCTTGAGGTCGAACTGGCCGCTCTCGAGAGCGGCCGCGGTCACCTTGCGGGTGCCGAGACCGATGGCCGTTCGATCGACGGCATAGCCCTTGGCCTCCAGGGCCTGGCCGTAGATCTCCGCCATCAGCTTGGACTCGTAGAACCCGTCGGAACCGATCTTGACTGTGGTCTTGGCCGGCGATGGGCTGCCCCCACCCGTCGAGCAGGCGCTCAACAGCACCAGCATCGACGCCCCGAGGGCGAGCATGCGGGTTAGCCGCATTTGGGTCACCTCCTGTACCTGTCGCGCAAACCCATGGAGCGGGCCGCTACTGACGTCCTCCGACTATAGGGGGCGACGATCGAGTGACCGAGGGAACGACCGCCTGCTGAACCGCCTGGCGGGTCGGGCTGGTAGGCCGGCTCAGCCTGCGGTCCGGCTCGAAAGGCCCGGCGAAACGAGGCGCCGTTCGATGAGCAGGAAGAGGGCCAGGGTGGTCAGTGCCAGCGCCGCCACGAGCACGACGCCGCCGAACAGCTCGCCGTTGTCGTGATTGGCGTCGCCCAGCACGATGTAGCGCCCCAGGCCCCCGAACCCGAACGTGGCCCCGAGAGTGGCGGTCGCCACCACCTGGACCGCCGCGGACCGCATCCCCGTCGCGATCACCGGCAGGGCGATCGGGATCTCCAGGCCGAGCAGGATCTGGCGCTCCCGCATACCCATGGCCCGGGCGGCCTCCACGAGATCGCGATCCACTCCCGCGATGCCCTGATAGGAGTTGACCAGGAGCGGCGGCCCGGCGAGCACGATCATAGCGACGAGCGTCGGATACAGCGTGAAGCCGAGGTTGCGGTCGATCGGCGTCAGGAACGGCACGAGCAGCCCGATGACCGCGAACGACGGCAGCGCGCGCCAGGCATTGGCTGAGCTCACGACCAGCCACGAGAAGCGCCCGGTGTGGCCGATCCACAGCCCCAGAGGCATGGCGACGACTGCCGCCAGCAGAAGCGAAGCGCCACTCAAGGCGACGTGCTCGGACAACCTGGCCGGGATCCCGCCGGGCCCCTGCCAGTTCATGGGATCGGCCAGCCATTGGGCCGTGGCCGTCAGCAGGTCCATCAGCGGGAACCCGCTCGGGCCGCCGCCCACGGCGTCAGCAGCCGCTGCAGGAGGACGAAGCCCAGATCCGCCACCACGGCCAACCCGATCGAGAGCAGGCCGCCAACGAGGATCTCGGTCGTGAAGGTACGGTGGTAGCCGTCCAGGATGTAATAGCCCAGGCCGCCGAATCTGTCGCCGAGGATCGCCGAGATGGTGACCAGGCCGATGGTCGAAACAGTGGCAAGCCGGAGGCCGGCCACGACCAGCGGTACGGCTAGGGGCAGCTCGACCTGCCGCCACCGCTGCCACGGCGTGAAGCCCAGACCGTCGGCCGCATCGAGCACGTCCCAGGGCACGGCATCGAAGCCGGCGACGATGTTCGGGACGAGCAGGATGAAGGTGTACAGGATCAGGGGCACCTCGGCGGTCCAGACTGAAAGGGAGATCGCGGCCAGCGCCGCGAAGAGAGCGAAGCTCGGGATCGTATATGCGACCGTCGAGATTACGACGACCGCTGGGTAGAGCTTCCGCCGCCTGATCGAGACCGCCGCGAGCGCGAATGAGATGACGAAGCCGACACCCACCGCTATGGCGGCCAGGTACAGGTGCTGGCCGATTCGATCGGCGATGGGTCCGAGGTGGGCCCACACCCAGTCCCAGCGGACGAGCGGCTCGCCGTTCATGCTCGGGCTGCCCCGCGGGGTCCATCGTCTGCCAGCGCGCTTGCGATCGCGTCGACGGTCACCAGACCGCGCGGCTGGCCGGCCTCGTCGAGTGCGACGCCGCCCCTTGTGTCGGCGACCAGCAGGATCGAAAGGGCGTCGCGGAGCGTGGTATCTGGTGAGAACGTGGGCAGACCTTCGCGCCGGCCGAGCGGCTCCGTCCGCAGGTCCGCTATCGTGCTCAGGGAGAGCCGCTTGAGCCCGCGATCCTGACCCACGAAGCGGGCCACGAAATCGGAGGCCGGATGGGCCAGGATCTCCTCCGGCGGCCCGAACTGGGCAAGGCGACCGCCCTCCTCCATGACGGCAATCAGGTCGCCCATCTTGATGGCCTCGTCGACGTCGTGGGTGACGAAGAGGATCGTTTTGGCCAGCGCGCGCTGCAGGCGCAGGAACTCGTCCTGAAGGCGCTGGCGAACGATCGGATCGACCGCGGCAAAGGGCTCGTCCATGAGCATCAGCGGCGGATCGGCGGCGAGGGCTCGGGCCACGCCAACGCGCTGGCGCTCCCCGCCGGAGAGTTGGGAGGGGTAGCGGTTCCGGTAGCGCCCCGGCTCGAGGCCCACCAATGAGAGGAGCTCGTCCGTTCGGGCCTGCTGGCGTTCTTTGGTCCAGCCCATGAGCGCCGGGACCACGGCCACGTTTCGGCCGATCGTGAGGTGCGGGAACAACCCCACCTGCTGGATGACGTAGCCGATTCGCCGCCGCAGCGCCGTGACGTCTTCGCTCGTGACATCCGAGCCGTCGAGCAGGATCTGGCCGCCGCTTGGCTCGATTAGGCGGTTGACCATCTTGAGGCTGGTCGTCTTGCCGCAGCCAGACGGCCCCACCAGGACGCAGATTGTTCCGGCGGGGACCGTGAAGGACAGGTCGTTGACGGCGCCCGTGGACTCTTCGCCGGAGCCGTAGCGTTTGGTGACGCCGCGGAATTCAAGTGAGGCGGCGCGACTCGTTGGGGTCGCCGGCGTCGTCATCGGTTCCTCCCAGAATGGGCGACTTGCGTGCCCAGACTACGACACGCCGTCCACGCCCGAGTAAGCCGCAAGACCCTACTCGATTCGAACCGGTTGAGCATGTGGTATTGGCGAGGCACGGGAGGTACGGTCGGGGAGTCCCGTCACCTCAACATCGATGGCGCGACGCACCCGCCCCAGCTCTGCCACTGGAGTCCGGCGTCGTTAGGGGTCGTCAGCGCAGACCCCACTGGGCCTGGAGATCCAGGACGCTCCGACCCGCCTCCGCCTGGAGGACGCGTGCCTGGGCTTCGGCCAGACCGCCTTCGAACGCCAGCCCTTCGGGGCTCTGGCGGAAGATCGCGGCATAGAACACGCAAGCGGCCAGGTAGGTGCCGGCCGCGGTCGGATGGCTGCCGTCGTCCTGCCACAGCCCTATCTCCGGATGCGCTCGTCGAACGACGAACCAGGCGTAGCCGACGGGTGCGACCGGGACGCCGAGCTCTCTGGCGATCCCCTGATAGCCGTCCTCGATGGCCAGTTGCATCCTCTCGTAGCCGGGCATGCCAGAGGCCGGCAGGCCGTCACGATGGGCCCAGGTCATGAAGAAGAGAGGCGTGGCGCGGCCCGCCTCGATTCGGTCTACCAGCGTCCGAGCGGCCGGATACATCGACGCGCTCCGCGAGCCGGCGACGGACGGGATCTCACTCTGCTCCTGCAGGACCACGAAGTTCCAGCTTTGCGAGCTGAGCTCCTTCATCGAGTCGGACGAGACGGAGTGCTCGGCCAGCGTCTCCCCGCCGTTGGCGACCATCGCGACCTGCACGGGATGGCCGCCCGACTGCGACAGTTGGGCGAAGGTGCCGGGCAGGTCGTTGACGTACGTGTAGCTGTTGCCGAGGAAGAGGACGCGGACGCACGTGGCGGGCCCGGAGTCAGAGCATGTCGGGCCCGCGACGGTTCCACAGCCCCCCAGCGCGAAAAGGGCTGTGCAGGCCGCGAGTCCGAGCGCGGCGGTAACGCGGAATCGATGTGTCGCCACCATCCGACTAGGTATCGGCGGCCGGGGTCGCGGTCTGCGCCCGGTCTCGGGTCTGGTGCCGGGCGGCTCGGGGCTGCCGACCCGCGGGAAGGCGAGGGCGGATGTCTCATGGTGCGAGGCCGGCGTCCTACCCGATGGCACAGGTTAGCTTCCTGCCCTTTTGGGTGACCTCAGGGCCTAGGCTCGCTCCAGTTAGCTGCAATACAACAAGGGAGAATCTGATGCGCCGTGCGCTATTTGGCGCGTGTATCTCGATCCTGATCGTCGCCGGCTGCGGGACCTCCGCGGCCACGTCCAGCCCCGTGGCTCAAGGCACCCCGGCTGCCGTGACCACCCCGGCCGCAAGCGATCAGCCTGCCGGCCCGAGCGTCGCCGCTCAACAGTCCACCAGCCAGGCCGGCGCCGCCGTCGACCCATGCACGCTGATCACTCAGGCCGAGGCGGCCGCCGCACTCGGCGAGCCGGTCGACCCGGGCAAGCAGGCCGCGGCCGGCGCGAGTAGCTGCCTCTGGAGCGGCAACGATCCGAGCAAGATCGTCTCGACCGACGCCGTAGACGTCGCAGTCATCGATGTGAGCACCTTCAACCAGTCGCACAAAGCCGGCGCCGGGATCACCGTGACTCCGGTTCCCGGACTGGGCGACGAGGCTTACTTCGTCGACCTGGGAATGGGCTTCGTCAACTTGCACGTGAGGAAGGGCTCGACGACCTTTACGGTTGACGTGATGCTCTCGGGCGCATCCAACGACAAGGTAATGGCCGCCGACAAGTCGCTCGCCCAGCTGATCGTGGGGCGAATCTAGCGGCCCAACTCCACAAGAGCTCCGCGGCCGTTGCCGCTGCCTCATCGATGAGGCGGGCAGCGGCCGTTTCTGTTTCCCGCTTCCGGGGTGGTGCCAACGGTTGACCGATTGGTCGAAACGGCGAGAATCTTCGATAACGGCCGGCGCCAAATCGAATGCTCGCCTCAAAGCCCAGGTCGGGGCGAGGGTTGGTTTCGCGGGCCGCGCTGGTGACGGACGCGGCCTCGCTGCCGTGCACACGATTTCGGGAGGGCGCTGCGTGATGGCGATCATTCGCACCGAGAAGCTCACCAAGTCCTACGGATCGCACCGCGGGATCGTCGACGTCGATCTCGAAGTCCAACGGGGCGAGGTGTTCGGCTTCCTGGGGCCGAATGGCGCCGGCAAGACAACGACCATTCGAGTCCTGCTCGACCTGATCAGGCCCACAAGTGGCAAGGCCTACGTGTTCGACATCGAGTCGTCGGTCGACCCGACGGCGATCCACCGCCGCATCGGCTACCTGCCCGGTGAGTTCGCCCTATATGACCGATTGACCGGCCGGCAGACGCTCGAGTATTTCGGCAACCTGCGCGGCGGCGTCGATCGGGCCTACCAGGCCGAGCTGATCGAGCGCTTCGATCTCGACCCGAGCCGGCGCTTCCGCGAGTACTCCAAGGGCAACAAGCAGAAGGTCGGGCTGGTCGCGGCGCTGCAGCACAAGCCCGAACTGTTGATGCTCGACGAGCCCACGGCCGGTCTCGACCCACTCGTCCAGCAGACCTTCTTCGAGCTGCTCCGCGAGCGGATCAAGGACGGCGCCACCGTCTTCCTCTCGAGCCACATCCTGTCGGAGGTGGAGCGGAGCTGCGACCGAGTGGCGATCATCCGCGAGGGGCGCCTGGTTCAGGTGGATCGAGTCGACGCCCTGCGAGATCTGGCCCACCACCAGGTCGAGCTGCGCTTCGCCGGCGAGCCCCCAGTCGACGAGTTCAAGAAGCTGGCCGGCGTAAGCGACCTGGCCGTGGAGGACCACCTGCTCCGGCTGCGCGTCTTCGGCCCGATCACCCCGGTCGTTCAGGCCGCGGCCCGCCTGGGAGTGACTGATTTTCTGAGTCGTGAGCCAAGCCTCGAAGAGACGTTCCTGGCCCAGTACGGCCGCGAGTCGGCCGAGGCTCCTGCGAGCGAGGCTCCTGCCGGCGAGGTGAATTGATGGCTACGCAAGCCGCGCCTCTGCCGGCTCGAAGCCCGGCTTCGCTCTGGAGCCGCTTCTACGGATTCGGCAGCGTCTACGCCAAGACGCTCCGAGATTCCCGGCTGGCGGTGATCATCGTCGCCGGGATGGTTCTCGGCTTCATGGTCTATGGCTGGTTTGCCATCCCGCTGGCGATCCCGGACCGCAGCCAGGGTGCCAAGCTCATCGAAGACCTCCCGCCCATTCTCAAGGGCATGGGCGGCAACCCGATCAACATCGACCGCATCGGCGGCTACATCTCCTGGAAATACGGCCCCTTCTTCGCCATCGTCGTGGGACTGTGGTCCATTCTCGCCCTGTCCGGGACCCTCGCCGCGGAAGCCCGCAGGGGCAGCCTGGACATAGTGGCCGCTTCTCCGTTCGGCAAGCGGCGCCTCGCGATCGAGAAGCTCGCCGCGCACGTCACCGGCATGTTCGCCATCATGGTCGCGCTGGCGATCGTGACCGCAATCAGCTCGGCCGCCTTCGCGGTCTACCCGCAGGATCACCTCGCCCTGTCCGACGCGATCGGCTTCGCGCTGTGGCTCGGACTCATCGGGCTTGCCTGCGGCTCGGTCGCCTGGGCGCTCGCGCCGTTCCTGGGTCGAGCTAGCGCCGCGGGGGTCGCCGGCGCCTACTTGCTGGCGGGCTACGTGGTCAGCGGCTACCAGACGGTCCTGCCGGGACTCCAGCCGATTGCACTGCTTACGCCCTTCTCCTGGACCTACAACGACGTTCCGCTGGCCGGCCACTCCGACTGGCCCACGCTCATCCCGGTAGCAATTCTGGCGATGGTTCTCCTGGTCGTAGGGATCGAGGCCTTCCAGCGTCGAGACCTCGGGTTCGCCAGCGCGATCCCGGTTCCTGCAATGCCCGGCACGCTACTTGGAACGACCGGACCCACGCGGCGGGCCTTTGGCGAGCGTCTTCCCCTGGGCATCGCCTGGGGTATCGGCCTGGCGATCTACGCCGGACTGATCGCAGGTTCGAGCGCGTCCTTCGCAAGCGAGCTGAATGGCCTTGGCGAGTTCAAGAATGTCCTGACCAGCGTCTTCCCCAAGTACGACATCGCTAGCGCCAGCGGCTTCCTGCAGCTGATGTTCGCCTATATCGCCTATATCGTCGCGGGCCTTGGCGCGGCCACACTGGTTTCCGGATGGGCGTCAGAGGAACGCAACCGGCAGTTGGAGATGCTCATCACCACGCCGATGACCCGAGCCAGATGGGCGATCACGGGCGGCCTGGGGATCTTCGCCGCCATACTCGTGATGACCGGTCTGGCAATCGCGGGGGTCTCCGCCGGCGTTCTGTTCGCGGGCGGAGATGTCCTCACTCCGGCGTTCGGAGCGCTGAGCCTCGCGTTCTGGGCGGCCGCCGTGGCCGGAGTCGGTCTTGCCGTTGGCGGTTGGTGGCGGACGTCGCTCGCGGCCGAGATCGCGGCCCTCTTCGCCATAGCCACGTTCCTGATCGACTTTCTCGGTCCCGCCCTCAAGCTCCCTGACTGGTTCAACTCGCTCGCGCTGACCAGCCACCTGGGACTGCCGATGGTCGGAATCTGGGACTGGTACGGCGTGGCCGCCTGCCTGGCGCTCGCCGTCGGCGGATTATTGCTGGGCGGGCTGGGGATGCGGCGGCGGGACGTGGCCTGAACATACTGAGAGGCGACCGGTCTCCCGGCCGCCTCTCAGCTTGATTTCGGACTTGGTCTCAGCCGGGATTCTGGCCGAGCGTCAGGCTGATCGTCGTGTTGGTGCCGTTCTGATGCTGAACACTCATCTTCACGACGTCGCCCGGGTGATGGGTGAGCATGAGGTCGACGAGGGTCTGGCTGTCCGGGGTCGGCGTGCCGTCGGCGGCGACGATGACGTCACCCGCCACGATGCCCGCCGTTGCCGCCGGGGCGCCAGGCTTCACAGATACGATCAGGGCGCCGTTAGGGGCATCGCTCAGCGTGACGCCCATGTAGGAGCGACCGGAGTTGGTCACCTTGCCGCCGGAGATGAGCTGATCGGCAATCACTTTTGCCCGGTTGCTCGAGATGGCAAAGCCGATCCCGGGCGCGCTGCCTCCGAGCTGAGCGTCGGTGGCGGCAAGAGTCGGGATGCCCACGACCTCACCCTGGAGGTCCACGAGGGCGCCTCCGCTATTGCCGGGGTTGATCGCGGCGCTGGTCTGGATCACGTCCGGGAGGGCGTTGCCGTTGGGCTCGCTGACCTGCCGCCCCAGGGCGCTGACGATTCCTTCGGTGACGCTCGACTGCAGGCCGAGAGGATTGCCAATGGCCAGGACGAAGTCTCCGACCGACAGGGCGGATGAGTCGCCGAAGGTTGCCGGAGTGAGGGCCGTCGCGCTGATGTTGATGACCGCGATGTCATCCGGAACGTAGGTGCCGACGAGCTTCCCGGGGTAGGAGTGACCGTTGGACAGCGTCACGGTGAACGTCGTGGAGGTTCCCACGACATGCGCGTTGGTGACGATGTCGCCCTTGGCGTCGTAGATGATGCCCGAGCCGAGGCCCTGGCTGGTCTCGATCTGCACGACCTCAGGCTTGACTGCCTGGATGACGCTGACCATCTGATCCTGGAGCGCGCCCGCCGAACCGCTCACGGCCGTCACGGGCGCCGGCGTCGGCGTCGGCGTGGCCAGTTGAAGACCCGCCGGCACGTTGGCCGCGCCGGTAGGGCTGGCATTCGCGACCGCTGCCGCAGCTGCACTCGCCTTGAGTCCAAGGGTCGTGGACATGCCGGTCGAGGCACCGCAGGCCGCGGCGACGACCCCGACGAAGAGGAGAGAGAAGATCGGGACGATGAACCGGCCAGTCATTCGTCGCCGCGTTTGGGGAGCCATGCGTACCTCCTGGATGCCGCCTTCGTTGGATTGGACAGCATCGAACATGAGCGCATGGTGGTGCCGGATGCTGAATCAAACCTGAAGCGGTCTGGTCGAGATTGAGCCGGCCGCGGGCAACCGCTCTCTAGCTCGTGGGGGATGGGTCCGACGAGGCGGCAGGCTCCCTCTCGCCGAAACAGACCGACTCGAAGACGAAGAGCCGCGTTTCCTTGTCCCGCCAGGCGGTCCCGGGGAGCCCGGCCTTCCGGCAGACCGCGTCGAGCATCTGCTCCGCGCCCCAGCCCATCTCCGTGGCGACCTGGGGCAGCAGCAATGCCCGGCGCAAGCCTTTCTCCACGACGATGCCGTGCCGGCCTGCCTCGAAAGCGGCCGGGTCGAGCAGCTCCGCCGGCGGCTCGAGAACGGACACCTCCACCTCGAGGGCAGCAAGCTCCGATTCGGTGACCGGGAGGAACCGCGGGTCGTCCAGGGCCGCGGCCGCGGCGGCGTCGCGGACGTTGATCCAGAGCGGGACGTCGAAGCGCATCAGGCCGATGCAGCCACGCAGCTCACCTTGCTCGCGGAGCGTGACGAAGGCCGCCGCGGACTCGGCGACGGCTGGCGAGGGAGCGCCGCCATATGTCCCCGGATCCGGGCTGCGGCAGACTGCCGCCTCAATGGCTCGGCGCGCGATGTCGAGGAGCCGGCGCTGGTCGGACGGTTCGAGCTGTTTCGTGGTCGCCTCGCTGCTGGACGAGCACAGGCTACCGTCAGAGCGGGATGCCGCCAGAGTCCAATGGCGCGTTCTCGGGGAGGCTGCTCCTGATGGTCGCTTGTGCCGTGTGGCAGCCGCCACCTCGCGGGTTGATCGGGCCCGGTGCGTCGCCGCTCGGGTCTTCGCCCAAGGGCCGTCCCGCTCGGGCCGTTCGGCCCTTTCCCGGGTCCGGGTTCGGGACGAGCATCTGGCGCGAGGTATCCGCCCCAATGTCACCGCTCGCGCCGACTCATCCACTCACCGGCAACTCAGCCAGGCTCGCCGTGCTGGGCCTTCCCGAGCCGCACGGCGCCGTTCGGTGCGTCGCCTGCGCCCACCGATGCCTGATCCGGAACGGCCGGGCCGGGATCTGCCGCGTCCGCGAGAATCGGGACGGTGCTCTGGTCACGCTCGTATACGGACGCGCCGTCGCGGCCAACGCCGACCCCATCGAGAAGAAGCCCCTCTTCCACGTATTCCCCGGCAGCGTCGCCTACTCGATCGCCACCCGTGGCTGCAACTTCCACTGCCTGCATTGCCAGAACTGGGCCATCTCGCAGGCCGCCAGGGACGGGTTCGCCGCCCCGTCCTTCGCCCTGGCGCCCAGAGACGTCGTCAGCGCCGCTCGCGCTGCGGGATCGCGCAGCATCGCCTACACGTACACGGAGCCGACGATCTTCATCGAGTACGTGCTCGACACCGCTCGGCTGGCCGCCGAGGCCGGCCTTGCCAACCTTCTGGTAACGAACGGCTACCAGACACCGGAGGCACTCGACCTGCTGGGCCCACTGATCGCGGCCGCAAACGTCGATCTCAAGTCGTTCGACGACGGCTTCTACCGGAAGGTGTGTGGCGCACGCCTGGCCCCGATCCTGGCCGCTCTCGTGGGGATGCGCCAACGCGGCATCTGGGTGGAGGTGACGACGCTCCTGATCCCGGGCCTGAACGACGACCCGGACGGACTCGACGCGCTGGCCCGCTGGATCGCGGCCGAGCTCGGGCCGGAGACGCCCTGGCATGTCAGCCGCTTCTTCCCGACCTACCGCCTCACCGATCTGGACCCGACTCCGGCGGCGACCGTGGAGCGGACCGTGGAGATCGGGCGGGCCGCCGGACTGCGCCACGTCTATTCAGGCAATGTGGACGATGGCGACCAGGACACGTGCTGTGCCGGATGCGGCGCGACTCTGATCCGGCGCCGGGGATTCCGGGCATCCCGAGCGGGGCTGGCCGAGGGCCGATGCGTGCGCTGCGGCCGGGCCCTGGCTGGGGTAGGCCTGGTCGACTTCGACGCCGCGGCGGCGGTCCAATGAGCGGCGAGTCCCGGGCTCCGGCCGTGGCCGGAAGCTTCTACCCGGCGGACCCGGCCCGGCTCCGAGCCATGGTCGAGGAGCTGATGACCGCGGCAAGGCGGACGCCCAGACCCGCGAACCTCATGCCCTCGGCGGTGCTCGGGCTGCTGGTGCCGCATGCCGGGCTGGTCTACTCGGGCGCGGTCGCGGCGCTGAGCTGGGCGCTGGCAGGGGAGATGGGGCCGGCGACCATCGTTCTGGCCGGGACGGATCATCAGGCCTCGGCTCGAGGCGTCGGCGTCTGGACCGGCGGCCCCTGGCGAACTCCCCTCGGCGAGGTGCCGATTGACAACGATCTGGCAACCCGTATCGCGGCCCTGGGACCCTTCTTCGCGGCCGACACCGATGCGCATCTGACAGAGCACTCGCTCGAGGTCCAGCTGCCGCTCCTCTCCGCGGCGTGCCCGGCGGCGCGCATAGTCCCGCTGGCAGTCAGCCCGCGGCTTGGGGCTCATGCTCAGGCCGGCCTCCTCCTGGGCCGGCTGCTGGCCAAGCGGCGCGCTGCCGGAGAGCGAATTCTCCTGGTGGCCAGTTCGGACATGGCCCACTACCCGCCGGCTCGAGTCTGCGAGGTGGCCGACGCGGAGCTTCTCGAACCGCTCCTGCGATTGAACGCCGAGGCTCTCAACCGCGTGGACGCGAAGCTCCGGCGAGACAAGCTGCCGGGGCTCGTCTGCGGACTCTGCGGCATCGACCCGGTCCGGGTGACCCTGGCCGCGCTGGCGGAGCTGGGCGCCGTGCGCGGCATCCTCCTGGGCGCCGCGACCTCCGCGGACGCGGGTGGTGATCCTCGCCGGACGGTGGGCTACGCCGCGGCCGCGTTCGTCTGAAGTCGGACCCGGCCCTGATCGAGGTCTGGGCTCGGCGAATCCGCTGAGCGTTGCCCGGCGCGCGCCTGTTCCACTCCCCAATCCAAGATGGGTCGATGTGCGAACGGCGGGCCCGCAGGACGCCACCGACTGGACGGCCGCGCGACGGATTCCCGCTTCTGTCTTAACCTATGCCCCGCTCCACATGATTCTCGAGAGCATCTTCAACTGTCCGTTACAAGCCGACTTCACCCTGGTGATTGGCCGGACGCAGAGAGATCACATGCGCAAGGAGAGCCAATGACGTCGGGTAACGGCCAGGAGGAGATGGTTCATGCCGCGGTTGAGGTCGACTCCCGGGCCCGGTTCGAGATCCTCGGCGCGATCTTGCTCGCGCTCTTCCTCGGCGCGCTCGACCAGACGATCGTCGGACCCGTGTTGCCGACGATCGCCAAAGATCTCAACGGAATCGACCTCTACACCTGGGTCGTGACCGCATACCTGGTCACGAGCACCGCGGCAATCCCGGTGTACGGCAAGATGTCCGACCTGTACGGCCGCAAGCCGATGCTGATGGTGGGCATCTGCTTGTTCCTGGTCGGCTCGATCCTGTCCGGTATCAGCCAGACGATGTGGCAGCTGATCCTGTTCCGTGGCGTTCAGGGGCTGGGCGCCGGTGCGCTCTTCCCGATCTCGCTGGCGGTAATCGGCGACCTCTTCACACCGGCCGAGCGCGGCAAGTATCAGGGCCTCTTCGGCGCTGTCTTCGGGATCGCCTTCCTGGTCGGACCTGCCGTCGGCGGCCTGCTCACCGAACAGATCTCGTGGCACTGGATCTTCTTCGTCAACGTGCCGATCGGGTTCGTCTCCCTGTACCTCATCGGGCGACTGCTCCCCACGGTCCGAACAGCCGGAGCCCGGTTCACGCTCGATGTCCCCGGTGTCGTTCTTCTCACCCTTGCCATCGTGCCGACTCTTATCGCGCTGACGCTGGCGGAGACCAGCAGCTGGGTCGATCCGGCAGTCCTGGGCTGGTTCGCCGTCGGCCTGATCTCGCTTGCAGCATTCCTCGTCGCGGAGACGCGGGCCGAGGATCCGGTAATCCCGCTCGACCTCTTCAAGAACCGGACCTTTGCGGTCTCGGCCGTGGCGACCCTCTTCGCCATCTTCGGTTTCTCCACACTGATCATCTTCCTGCCGTTGTGGTTCCAGGTCGTCCAGGGCGCAAGCCCGACTGCTTCCGGGTACGACCTATTCCCCTTCCTCGCCGGGCTGATCTTCAGCTCGATCCTGGCCGGTCAGGTCGTCAGTCGAACCGGCCGCTACAAAGTCATGCTCGCGCTCGCCATGGCGACCCTGACCATCGGGCTGGCGCTCTTTACGAACCTGCGCGACGATACTTCCACGCCCGCCCTGTGGGCCTGGATGCTGATCGCCGGTCTCGGCGTCGGGCCGACGATGGCGATCTTCACCCTGATCGTGCAGAACGACGTGCCCTTCGCGCGGCTCGGCACGGCCACGAGCGACCTGACCCTCATCCGCCAGATCGGCACTTCACTCGGGCTCACGGTCGCTTTTACCTTCTTCCGCGACAACCTCACATGGGGTCTGATCCACGACTCGGTGGTAGGAGCCGGAGCGCCCCCGAAGGCAGTACCCGTGACGACTCCCCCCGGCTTCGATCTGGGAAGCCTGACGGCCGTCGGCAGCACGCCCGCGGACGCGCTGTCCGGCGTGCCGAAGGAGCTCATCGGGTTCTACATCTCCGGCTTCCACGAGGCCTTCTCGATCGCCCTCGCCAACTCGATGTGGGTGGGCGTGGGCGCGGCCGCGCTGGCGTTCGTGACGACCCTGGCACTGAAAGAGAAGCCGCTGCGTGCGCACTTCCACGCCGAACAGGCGGCCAGGGCGGGTCTCGCGCGTGGGCCCGCCGGGACGCCATCCAGGGCGGCCGAGTAACGGCGTGCGGGCGGCGGCCGACCCGAGGGGAGACGTTGGTATGTCCCGTGGATTCGTCATGAAGCTGGCGGTCGGCGCGCTGTTGGCCACCTTCGCGCTGTCCGCATGCGGCGGCGGGGCGGCGCCGGGGTCCGCGGCAGCGACCGCGAGCCCGACTCCCTCTGAACTCGCGGGATCGCCGAGCTCGGCTCCGACGCTCGGCTCCACGGCCTCGCTCCCGGCGCCTACGCCGGCACCCTCTCCCACCGGGACCGGCGTGCCGAACTTCCGCCACGTCTACGTGATCGTCATGGAGAACAAGGAGTACTCGAGCATCGTCGGCTCGAGTTCGGCGCCGTATCTCAACTCGCTGATCGCCCGGTATGGCCTGGCCACCCAGTTCTACGCCGAGACTCACCCGTCTGAGCCCAACTACATCGCCCTCACCTCGGGCGGTCTTCAGGGCACGAGCAGCGACGGCGCCTACGACCTGACCGTCCCGAACCTCTTCGACCAGATCGACGCCTCCGGCCGGACCTGGCACGTGTACGCTCAGGGCTACCCCGGGAAGTGCTTCCAGGGCTCGGTCGCGAACGTGGTGGTCGACGGGCCCGGCGCCGCCGGCGAGTACGCCCGCAAGCACAACCCCGCGATCAGCTACACGACCATCAGCGGCAACCCGACTCGCTGCGCGAACATCACCGGGTTGGCCGGGTTCGACCCCGCAGCCGCGAACTTCGAGTTCATCGCTCCAAACCAGATCAACGACATGCACAGCAGCTCGACTGAAGCGGGAGACGTCTTCCTGCGAACCTTCGTACCCGAGATCACGGGCAGCGCGGCCTTCGGGAACTCGGTCCTCTTCATCACCTGGGACGAGGGAGCGACGAATCTCAAGGGCGGCGGCCGCGTCGCCACGATCGCCGTCACTCCGGGAATGTCGCCCGGATCCCGCCAGGACGCGCCGACCAGCCACTACTCGATGCTTCGCACGATCGAGCTGGCATGGGGGCTGCCCTTCCTGGGCGGGGCGCAGACTGCCACGGCGCTGACCTTCCCCTGGTGAGCGCCGGGCCGCCCGATTCGGCCTAGGGCCTCGCCGCCGGTCCGCGCAACCGGCGTGAGTCGGCCGCGCGACCACGTGTCGCGTCGGGTGGTCCCGCGCGCGATCGCATGGCCGCCCGTCGCTACGATCGCAGGCACATTCGGTCGAGCGAGAGGACGAAGTACACATGGACAAGGTCGAAGGCGACGGCACGCCGGCCCGGCCGTGGCAACTCAAAACGCCCAGCGGAACCTCCGCCTACGAGATGTACCGGGACGAGAGCTCTGATCCGCCGGCCCTCGTCTGCACGGTCGGCACGACGGTTCTGCGCTACCAGCTCCGCTGCCTGGACGATCTCCATACGATGCTCAAGGAGCGCGACGACTGGGTGCCGCTCGGCAGCGCGGACGAACAGAAGCCCGCGGCCGACGGCACCGTGGAAGGCTGGGGCCGCTCGTCGGGGAACCCCGTCGGCGGTTGGTACGGCCTCAAGAAAGGCCTGCGCGGCCGGTTCGGCATGTACGTACCGCCGCTCATGGAAGCGCTCGGATTGGCCGAGGTGGAGCACAACCCCAAGAACAACCGCATGCGGGCCCTCTAGTCCGGGCGCCACCGACCGGACGGACTGGTCCCCGGGAACCAGGCGCGTCATCATGCCCTCCGCAGGCCGTTGAACAACGGCCAACGAGCAAGGGGCTAGGCGTGGAAGTCAGCGACCGGGCGGGCAAGCCCGCGGAGCCATCGATGCTGGTCGACGTCGACCGGCTCATCGCGGCCTACTACGACATCCACCCGGATCCAGCTGTGCCGGCCCAGGCGGTTGCTTTCGGCACCTCGGGGCACCGCGGCTCGTCGCTCAACGGCTCGTTCAACGAGGACCACATTCTGGCCACGAGCGAGGCTATCTGCCGCTACCGGCAAGCCCAGGGAACGAACGGGCCGCTCTTCATCGGCCGCGACAGCCACGCCCTCTCCGAGCCGGCGACGCGTTCCGCCATCGAGGTCCTGGTCGCGAACGGCGTTTCTGTGCTGGTCGACAGCGCCGACGGCCTGACGCCTACGCCCTCCGTCTCGCACGCGATCCTCACCTACAACCGAGACCGCGAGGGAGGCCTCGCCGACGGCATCGTCGTCACCCCGTCCCACAACCCGCCGGAGGACGGAGGGTTCAAGTACAACCCGCCCAGCGGCGGCCCAGCCGACACCGACGTGACGGGGGCGATCCAGGACGCGGCCAACGAGCTGCTCGCGGCCCGGCTGGCGGGCGTGCGGCGCCTCCCGTACGAGCGCGCCGTGGGCGAGGTCGGACGCTACGACTTCACGGGGGTCTACGTCGCCGACCTGGCGCGAGTCGTCGACATGGAGGCGATCGGAGCCTCCGGCCTCAAGCTGGGCGTGGATCCTCTCGGAGGCGCGAGCGTCGGCTACTGGGCCTCCATCCGCGACCGGTACCACCTCGATCTGACCGTCACCAACGAGATCGTCGACCCACAGTTCGGCTTCATGACCGTCGATTGGGATGGCCGGATCCGTATGGATCCTTCGTCGCCTTACGCGATGGCCCGACTTGTTGCCCTGAAGGACCGCTTCGACCTGGCCTTTGCCACCGACACCGACGCCGACCGCCACGGCATCGTGACCGGAACGGCGGGGCTGATGAACCCGAACCACTTCCTCTCCGCGGCGGTCGCATACCTGTATCGGAACCGAGATTGGCGCCCGGACGTGGCCGTCGGGAAGACGCTTGTCTCCACTGGCATGCTCGACCGCGTCGCAGCCGAGCTGCCCCGCAAGTTGGTCGAGGTCCCGGTCGGTTTCAAGTGGTTCGTGGCCGGACTGGTGGATGGCTCGCTTGGATTCGGGGGAGAGGAGAGCGCCGGCGCCTCGTTCCTGCGACGCGACGGGGCAGTCTGGACGAGCGACAAGGACGGTCTGATCGCCTGCCTGCTCGCCGCCGAGCTGACCGCGCGCAGCGGGCACGACCCGGCCGTCGCGTATGGCGAGCTGACGGCACGGTTCGGAGCGCCCGCCTACCAGCGCATCGACGCCCCTGCCACTCGCGAACAGCAAGCGGTTCTGGCCAGGCTCTCACCGACCCAGATCGAGGCCTCGGAGCTCGCCGGAGAGCCCATCGTTGCCGTGCTCACTCGAGCGCCCGGCAACGACGCGCCGATCGACGGGGTCAAGGTCATCACCGAGCACGGCTGGTTCGCGGCCCGCCCCTCCGGGACGGAGGAGGTGTACAAGGTCTACGCCGAGAGTTTCCTGGGCGAGGAGCATCTGCAACTCCTGCTCGGCGAGGCCCAGATGGTCGTGACTCATGCCCTCGCGGCGGCGGGCGCCGGGTCCTAGTCCCGCGAACTGGCGCCAGAATCCCGCCATAGACACATTTCGTGAGTCCCGAGGCGTTGCGCCATAGCACCGGCGCGGTATGCTCAAGGTAGCCTGCTCAATTTGGCGTCATGCACGCCGGGGTGACGGCGGGCAACTGGTTCGTCCGGTCATGGGGTCCACGCTCGTGCAGCCGAAAGTACTGACCGAGCGGGCCGGAAGGCTGTACTTGACGACCAGAATGGCTCGTCTATCGTGTACGCGCACACGACTGGAATCACGTGCGCCACAGTGGATCAACCCGACCGTCAGCAGAGTGTTATGACCGAAAAAGGCCCGAGCCGGGCCATCGCCTCGCTCAACCGCGACCTCCTTGCCGTCCTCGTCTCCGAGGAAGCGGCCGAGATCGGCCGCTCCGTTGCCCAGATCGTGCGAGGCGAGGGGTGGCACGAGGTCAAGGCATCGGCCGTCCTCGTCGATGCCCTCGTCGCCTGGCTCGGCCCCACCGCCGTCCATCCGTTGGGCTTCTACGCCAACGGCACCGGCCCGGTAGAAGTCGTAGCCCGGGTTGGCAATTACTACATCACCGGGCACGGAATCGAGGACGAGCAGGACCTGACCATCAACTGCTGCCAGCGCCATCGCGCCAGGTTCAGCCAGTCGCGGCTCGCGGATCTCGACCTCATGGTTCCCAACACTCGCTTCACGATGGGCAACCCGCTGGCAAAGCGAGCCGCCGAGCGAGTGGGCGCTTTGCTCACCGAGGAGATCGATCCGGAGATCGCCCGAGTGGTGCTCGGCGCCTGACGGACCCGCCACGAATACTGAGGCCGGCGCAACGCGCCGGCTTCGATGTTTCTCAGGCCACGCGGACCCGGCGACTCACGTGGGCAGTCGCGACCGCAACTCCGCCACGTGCTCCGATTCGTGCTCGAGCATACGGCGCAGCATTCGACGGGCGGTCCAGTGGGGCCTGCCTTTGCGTTCGACCACTCGGCTCAGCTCTTCAGGTGTCATGGCATCGAGGCGCGCCATGAGGGTCCCGCGCTCGGCGGCGAGTGCCTCCCACGGCCGCTCTCCCGCCCTTTCGATCGCGGCAATCGCCGCGCTGCCGCCGCGCAAGGTGCCGAGCGTGGAGCTGACGTAGGCCCACTCCGCCCCGGCGACGTGCGAGATGATCGCCGCAGCCGATCTCCCGCCCGCGGCCGGCCTGACGCTCAGTGGCTCGGATTGCGCCGCGGCCGCTGCCACGAGCTCCTCGCGCGACCACGCTGCCCAGCGCAGCTCGTGGCGGGCCTCGGCCTCCGTCAACGGCTCGGCGTCCGGCGGGAAGAACTGCTGACCATAGCCGAGGAACTCTCGTTCTATGACGTGCTCCGCGACCACCACATCGATCGTTTCCGCGCCGGCGATCGTCTCACCGTGGCGGCGCAGGAAGTCGAGCCGCTTCCCAATCGCCGCCCGCGCGATCTCGATGGCGGCTTCGCTGGTAGGGCCCACGGCGACGCAACCGGGCAGGCTCGGCACGAAGACCCACGTCTTGCGGTGCTGCGGCCCCGACTCCAGGTATAGCTCGAACCGCAACCGATCTCCTCCTGCCGGCGACCCCTCTGCGGCTCTCGCCGGCGGCCCGCCGTCGCTGTCTAGAGAGCGAGCGCCTGTTCGGGCGGCACGAACTCCAGCCCGTGCGCTTCGGCCACAGCCCGATGGGTTACGTGGCCGCGGCACACGTTCAATCCGTCCAGGAGATGGCAGTCATCCGCCATGGCCTTTCGAACGCCCTTGTCGGCGAGCGCCAGGGTGAAGGGCAACGTGGCGTTGTTGAGGGCGAAAGTCGAGGTTCGGGCCACGGCCCCGGGCATGTTCGTGACGCAGTAGTGGACCACGCCGTCGACCACGTACGTGGGATTGGAGTGAGTCGTGGGTCGAGACGTCTCGAAGCAGCCGCCCTGATCGATCGACACGTCCACCACGACAGTCCCACGGCGCATGCTGCGGATCATCTCGCGGGTCACGAGTCGGGGCGCGGTACCGCCCGGCGTGAGTACGGCGCCGATGACCAGGTCCGCCGTCAGAACGCTCTCCTCGACTGCGTCGATCGTGGCGTAGCGCGTCTTGAGGGCCGGGGCGAAGGCCAGGTCGAGCTCCTTGAGGCGGGGCAGCGACTTGTCGAGGACGGTGACGTCTGCCTCGAGCCCGAGGGCCATGCGAAGGGCATTCATGCCGACCACGCCGCCGCCCAGCACCACGACCTTTGCCGGTGGGACGCCGGGGACGCCGCCGAGCAGGACGCCTCGACCCCCGGCCTCGCGCTCGAGAGCGTGCGCACCGGCCTGGATCGACATCCGTCCGGCCACCTCGCTCATCGGGGCCAGCAGGGGCAGTCCGCCACGCTCGTCGGTGACCGTCTCATACGCCACGGCGATGCAACCGGACCGCAGGATCCCTTCCGTCTGGGCTGCGTCCGGCGCGAGGTGGAGGTACGTAAACAGAACCTGCCCCTCGCGCAGCAGGCCGATCTCCGCCGGCTGCGGTTCCTTGACCTTCACGACGAGCTCGGCTCGGCCGAATACCGCGGCGGAATCCGGGACTACCTCGGCGCCGACGGCCCGGTAGTAGTTGTCGTCGAGATCGATGGCCTCGCCGGCGCCCGATTCGACGACCACCTTGTGACCGTGCTCGACGAGCTCGCGGACGGCGCTCGGCGTGAGGCCTACCCGGAACTCGTTGTCCTTGATCTCACGGGGCACGCCAACAATCATCTCGACCTCTCCGGGCGACCGGCTTCACAGCAAGTGACTCCCGGGCGGGCGGCTACGTGCACGCCCGCCGAGCAGTGCTCTCGAGGCCGGTCGCCGGCTGGTGGATCAGGCGACCGTGCGAATCGACCGACCGCTGCTCACATGGGAGCCGTTTCGGGCATTCTCTCACCTGGAGCCGATCTTGCCGCCGCCGGCGCTCCGGTTTGGGATTGGCCCGTCCGTGGCGGGGCGATCGTGCCGCCTTCGCGCAAACAGACGGCGCGACTGGCCGTAGTCGCGCCGTCAGTAGGTGATATTCATCTCATCCCGGAGTGCCTGTCACGGCGCTCGGGCACGTCATCCGAACCTGCAGCTAGCGCCGCATGCTGGCCTTGACCCGGCGAAGGTGCGATCGGTTGACCAGGATCGCGTCGCGCGGGGTGTCGCGAAGGATCGTGTTGCCGACCTCCACCGTTGGGCTGAAGACGGGCAGGAACAGCTCGGTTCCGCGCTCGGTCAGCGACATCGGGTCCTGTGACGGGAGCAGCAGCAGCACGCCTGAGATCGTGAACGGAGTGGCTTCGAGAGTGACGTCGAAGGCGACTCGGAACCTGCTCCAGGCATCCCGATCTGCCTCGGTGACGACCGGCTCGCCATCCTCGGCGGGCATCGCGATCGTGATGTCGTAGGGGTCGACGCTCCTGATGCCGTTGGCGGGCGCGAGTGGCGCGGAGAGGTCGTTCGGACCCTGCTGCGCGTTGCTCACGCTGATCGCGGCGCGCTTCTCCAGGGCATTCGCGAGCTTGACACCGCCCTGGGCGAGCAGTGCGTCGATCCGCCCGTCCTCGGTAAGCGCCACGAAGTGGCCGGGCTTCCTGCGGGTGACGACTATCCCGGTCGTCCCTAACAACGGATCGAATGTGCCTACGGCCATACAAGAACTCCTTGGGCCCGCCGGCCGGATTTCAGACCGCCGAGCCGAGCCATCCGCGCGGACTTGGGCAACCAGGACCGCTCAGGTCAGGTTCTGTCCAAGGTTTCGGTGCCGCTGCGGTGCAACTTGATCCCCTTGGGACTATTCGTGCACCAACCGAAGGTCCTGGTGCCACTAGACAGGTGGTGCCACAGCGCAACGCCTGGTTCCCCAGTCAGACCGGGCGGTACGGCAGATAGTCCGGATACCACATCGCCGAATCGACCGCGTCGAGGACCTCCTCGTCGCGATAGAGGCGGCCGACACCGCAGTCGCGGCTCTGGCAGACGACCTTCTCCGCGATCTGCCGGGAAACCTTGCGCAGCTCCGAAACGGCGGGATACAGAGCGCCGGCGGCGAGGCGTTCCGGCGAAACCATTTCCGCGAGTGTTCGCGCGGCGAGCAGGAACATCTCGTCGGTTATCTCGTGGGCCTCGGCCACGATCGCCCCCAGGCCAACGCCCGGGAAGATGAAGACGTTGTTGGCCTGGCCGATGACGTGCGCTTTGCCGTCCACCGTGACCGGCTCGAAGGGGCTGCCGGTCGCGATCAGGGCCCGGCCGCCGGTCCAGGCCATGATGTCGGCGGGAACGGCCTCCGTCCTGGCCGTCGGGTTGGAGAGAGGGAAGATGACCGGTCGCTCGGCATGAGCGGCCATCTCGCGGATCGCCTTCTCCGTGAAGGCGCCGGCGACGCCGCTGGTGCCGACCAGCATCGTGGGCTTGACCGCGGCCACCACCGCCTCCAGGTCCAGCCGGTCGCCCGGCTTCAGACCGGCCAGGCCGTAACCGGCCAGCTCCTCGGGCCCGAGCGCGAACTCCATCTTGTCGTCGTCGAGCTGATCGCGGCCGGCGAAGATTAGGCCCTTGGTGTCCACGGCGACGATGGCCCGCTTCACAGACGCGGCGTCCAGACCCTCGGCGTTCATGGCCGCCCGAACCGTACGGGCGATGCCGATCCCGGCTGCCCCGGCTCCGAGGAAGACGAACCGCTGCTCGCCCAGCGGCCGTCCCAGAGCCCGAACGGCGGCCAGAATCCCCGCCAGGACTACGGCGCCGGTGCCCTGGACGTCGTCGTTGAAGCTGGTGATCCTGTGGCGGTAGCGGTCCAGGATCTTGATGGCGTTGTGCTGCTTGAAGTCTTCCCACTGCAGGATGGCGCGTGGGCATACGTCCAGGATGGCACCCACGAACGCCTCGAGGAAATCGTCGTACTCCGCTCCGCGGAGCCGCCGCTGGCGGTACCCGATGTAGAGCGGATCGGCCAGCAGATCCTCGTTGTCCGTGCCCACGTCCAGCGACACCGGCAGCGTGTGAGCCGGGTAGATGCCCGCTCCCGCGGTGTACAGGGCCAGCTTCCCGACTGGGATGCCCATGCCGCCGGCGCCCTGGTCGCCCAGGCCGAGGATGCGCTCGTTGTCCGTGGCTACGATCAGGCGCACGTCCTCCGCGGCGGCGCTCGAGCCGGTCGAATCCGGCCGGGCGTTTCGCAGCAGATCGGGGATCCGGTCGATGTCGGCCGGAGTGATCCACAGCCCGCGGGGCCGTCGCATGATGTGGCTGAAGGTCTGGCAGGCGCGACCCACGGTGGGTGTATAGACGATCGGCAGAAACTCCTCGAGGTTCTCGAGAAGGACCCGGTAGAAGAGGGTCTCGTTCCGATCCTGCAGCGCCGCGAGGCCGATGTAGCGCTCGAGGTCGTCGCTCTTGCGGCGGATGTGCTCGAGCTCCAGGTGCACCTGCTCCGTGATCGCTGCCGTTCGCGGCGGGAGCAATCCTCGCAGTCCGAAGACGTCTCGCTCCTCTTCGTCGAAGCCCGTGTCCTTGTTCAGCAGGGGGCGCTCGAGGAGCTCGGCGCCACGGAACGGGGTGTGGACGACACCGGTCGGGCGGAGGTCCTTTACCGACCGAGGAAGCTGTCTCATAGGGCTCAGCATCGACCCGCTCGAGCGAGGCCGCAATAGCCGTTCGGCCCCCCTTGTAATGCCCGTGCGATCAGCAGGGATCGGCTTCGCCCGGGAGCAGCACTCGGGCCTGAAGCGACCTCTCCACCGCTTGGCTGTCCACGAAGCGAGTCAGCTGGTTTCCTGCCTGGACGGCCGGCAAGAGCGTGGCCAGGTCCGCTCCCGACAGGACCGCGCATCGAACGTCGGCCGAGCCCATTGGCGAGCCGAACGAGGCGAACGGCGCGGCGAGGGGCCACGGCTTCTGGTTGGGTGCGATCGGGCTGTCCTGCAACACTACGGGCGGCGTGACGAGTACGGCCAGTCTCGAGGGCACATACGCGACGCTGGATCCGAGCTCCGGGCCGAGCCAGGCCGAGAGGCTCGTCAGCTTGTTCCAGAAGGCGGCAAACGCGCCCGAGCTCCCGGGCGCGGCGGCGTTCTGAGCGTCAGTGGAGCCGCATTGGCCGGTCAGGTCGTGCGTGACGCCGTCCACGATCAGCTGGACGTGGCAGGTCACCGAGCCCGGCATCGGCTGCTCTAGGAAATCGGTCTTCGTGCCAAGCAACCCGTCGGTGCGCGCTTCGGCGACGACCTCGTCGATCCCCTTGGAGCTGATCGTCTGGTACGACAGCCCGACGTACAGCGGGCCGGGATAGATCGTGGGGATGGCGATCATGCCGTCGTAGAACTTGCCCTCGGCGATCGTGGCGAGCGGCAACCAGCCGAAGGTGTACTGCGCCGCCAGGGCCTGGCTTTGCGACGCCCGGAGGTAGAAGCCACTCACCGATGACCCGGGCGCGGGGGAACCGTCGGGGGACGAGGGGGCGCCCGGCGGGGTCGTCGCCCCGGCGGCCGAGCACGCCATGACCAGAAGGGAGAGGATCAGGGCGCCCGCGAGGCGAGCGACCGGGAGAGGTAGGTGAGCCGCGGAGGCGTTCATCGGATCCCCATCGCGCAGTAGTTGCGATTGACACATCCTAGACGCCGGTCCGGGGCAGCGAGTTCCGCAGCTCGGCCCTAGCCCTCGATGACGGCCTTCACCGCCCGGACCACGCGCGGCAGGTTGGCCGCGGTGAGGCCGGCCACGTTGATGCGGCCGCGCCCCACCATGTATATGCCGAACTCGTCGCGCAGCCGCGCGACCTGATCGGCGGACAGCCCGAGCAGCGCGAACATACCCCGCTGATGGCGGATCGGATCCCAGTTGCCGGGCACGTCCGCGGCGACCAGGGCTTCCACGAGAGCCGCGCGGTTGCCCAGGATGCGGTTGCGCATCTCGGCCAGGTCCGTCTCCCAGCGTGCCCGCAGGGCAGGGTCCGTGAGAATCGTCTCGACGATGTCGCCGCCGTGGGCCGGCGGGTTCGAATAGTTGGAGCGGATGGCGATCTTGACGTGGCTCAGCGCCGCGGCCGCCCGGCCCGAGTCGGCTGCCACGATCGTGAGAGCCCCCACGCGCTCGTTGTACAGGGCGAAGTTCTTGGAGTAGCTCGTGCACACCAGGAACTCGAGTCCCGGCCGGGCCAGGCCTGTCAGCCAGTCGGCGTCCTCGCGGAGCCCAAAACCGAATCCCTGGTAGGCGAAGTCCACGATCGGCAGCAACTCGCGCTCGATTACGACCTCCCCGATGGCGGCCCAGGTCTCTTGATCCGGATCCACGCCGCTGGGGTTGTGGCACGAGCCATGGAGCAGGAGCACGTCGCCCGGGGCGGCCGAGCGGAGAGCCCCGAGCATCCTGTCCACGTCCACCTGCCGACCCGAATCGTCCAGGTAGGGGTAGGTCCGGAGGGCGAACCCCGCCAGGGTGAAGAGCTGCGGGTGATTCGGCCACGTCGGCTCACTCAGCCAGATGGTTTTCGAGGATCCGGTCTGGAGCAAGAAGTCGGCGGCGACACGCAGCGCACCCGTTCCACCGGGCGTCTGGGCCGTAGCCGACCGGCCGCTGCGCACGATCTCGTGGTCCGACGCGAAGACCATATCCCGGACCGCGT
>DATEXG010000073.1:0-12530 GCA_035257225.1 Candidatus Limnocylindrales bacterium | reverse complement strand
CCGTCGAGACCCGCCGCGCGGACGTGACGCACCCCGAAACCCTGGCAGCTGCTCTGGCGGGCGTGGACGCGCTGGCGATCAGTCTCGCCTTCCGCAACTCGCCGATCGAGGCGCCCCGCCGCGGCCGAACGTTCGAGCGTGTCGACGCCGACGGCACCGTGGCGCTGGTGAGTGCCGCCAGAACGTCCGGCGTCCGGCGTCTCGTCTACATGTCCGGCGCAGGCGCCGCTCCGGATGCGCCCCGCCACTGGTTCCGGGCCAAGTGGCGCGCCGAGGAGGCCGTCCGGGCCAGCGGAATCCCGTACACGATCTTCCGACCAAGCTGGATCTACGGCCCGGGCGATCGGTCCCTCAACCGATTCCTCGGTTTCGCTCGCTGGCTGCCCTTCGTGCCCCAGATCGGCAACGGCCGCCAGCTCGTAGCCCCCGTCTTCGTCGACGACATGGGCAGTCTGGTCGCCGATGCGCTCGAGGTCTCCGGCACGATCGACATGACGTTGGAGGTCGGCGGTCCGGAGACTGTGACGATGGACGCCGTGGTCCGGGAGGCGCTGCGGATTCAGGGCCGGCGGCGGCTCATCCTCCACGCTCCGGCGGGGCTGATGAGGCTGCTCACCCGGCCGCTGACTCTACTTCCGTCGCCGCCCATGACCCCGGACGCTATCGACTTCGTCGTTCAGTCCGCGCAAGTGGACACCGCGCCGCTGGCTGCGGCGCTGCCCCGCCGCCTCGTTCCACTCGCCGAGGGCCTGGGGTCGTACCTCGCCCCGACGCGCCGGGGTTCGCCCGGCTGATCTGGCCGGAACTAGCCCGACTCGTCGAGCGGGGGCTTGCCGGCTGATCGAGCCGCGATTACCCGCGCTCGAGATAGCGCTCGCGGTCCCAGGCATGGACGGCCGAGTCGTAGGCGTCGCGCTCCACCCGGGCCGCGTTGAGGTAGTGATCTACCACGTCCTGGCCGAAAATCTCCACGGCCGCCTTGCTTTTCGCCAGCAGCTCGATCGCTTCGTACAGCGCCCGCGGCATCTTGTCGCAGCGCTTCGCGACGTAGCCGTTGCCCTTGTACTCGGCAGGCGGCTCGATCTTGTGCTCGATTCCGTATAGACCCGCGCCTACCTCGGCGGCGTAGGCCAGGTAGGCGTTCATGTCGCCGCCGGGGAAGCGGTTCTCGATGTGCAGGCCGGGGCCACGGCCCACGATTCGGAACCCGGTCGTGCGGTTGTCGCGCCCCCACACCACGTTCACGGGCGCCCAGCTCGCAACCGCGTAGCGCTTGTACGAGTTGACGTTGGGGGCGATGAAGAGGGCCATCTCGCGCTGCAGGGCCATCATGCCGCCCAGGAACCAGCGCATCGTCTGGCTCATTCCGTATTGCTCGGCCGCCTCTTCGTAGAAGAGCGCGTTCTTGCCGGCCGGGTCCCACAGGCTCATGTGCAGGTGGCCGGACGAGCCCGTCCACTCGGCATAGGGCTTGGCCATGAAGGTCAGGCCGTAGCCGTTGAGCCAGGCGATCTCCTTTGCCCCGTGCTTGAAGAGGACGCTGCGATCGGCCGACTCCAGCACCTCGTCGTAGCGGATGTTGACCTCGTGCTGGCTGGGGGCCGCCTCGCCCTTGCTGAACTCGATCGGGATTCGAGCCTCGGTCATCTGGTTGCGGATCTGGCGATACAACGGCTCGAGTTTGGTCGCCTGAAGGAGGTGGTAGTCCTCGTTGTAGTAGCCGACGCGCTCGACGTCGTTGTAGCCCTTCTCGCTCATGTCCTCGAAAGTGTCGCTGAGAACGTAGAACTCGAACTCCGTGCCCGCCTTGACGGTGTAGCCGAGGCTGGCCGCCCGCTCGACCTGGCGCTTCAGCATCGTCCGCGGCGAGATTGGGATCTCCCGGCCGGTCTCTTCGTCGATCGCGTCGCACAGGACGATGGCTGTCGAGTCCAGCCAGGGCAGGACCCGGGTGGTCTCCCAGACCTCGCGGCCGACCCAATCGCCGTAGCCGGTCTCCCAGTTCATCAGCTTGAAGCCGTCGGGCGTGTTCATCTCCATGTCCGTCCCGAGCAGGTACGTACAGAAGTGAATCCCGTGATCGACGACTCCCTTGAGAAACGCCTCGGCCTGGACGCGTTTGCCCATGAGGCGACCCTGCATGTCCGTCAGGGCGACGACGACTGTGTCGATGCGCCCGTCTCGAACCATCTGACGCAGTTCCTCGAGTTGCCTGGGGACGGCGTGGCCCGAGCCGTGGCTGGCGGAGTCGGTGGCGCCGTGCTCGTCGCTCATCGGATTCTCCTGTCTTGCGCGGCCATGTACCTGGGGGCGGCCGGCGCTCCTGTGGCCGATATTGTGGCGCCTGCCGAGCGTGGCGGCCAGTATGGCCCGCCGGAGGCGGCCGGGGCGGCAGGCACGGTCGCGCGGTGGTGAGCGCCCCTAACCGCACCTAAAGGATCCCATCCGCACACGCGCCGCGCCGCTCTGGGCCGAACCGTGGCAGACTTCAAGTCTCCCCCGCGCTCGGCTCGGGGCCCGAGCCCCGCTCGTCCCGATCAGGAGCGGCCGGGGGCGCGGCACAAGAACGGAGAACGGATCGCAGGTGGGCATACCCTGTTGAACGACAACCACGGCGACATTCGATCCCGCGAGACTCAGCCCGGCGACAACGTTGACGACGGATCCGGCATCGAACCGGTGGAGGGTTCCGGCGCGGCCTCGCGCCCGCTGGATATGCCTCGCAAAGCCGATCTGACAGGCTCCGATCAGGCCCGCCGCTCGCGTCCCGTTCGGCCCGCGCCGGAGATCGAACAAACCAAGAAGCCCGCGGCCGCGCCGCGAATTCCCATTGCCCGGGGGATCCTCGGAGCGCTGGCTCGCCCCACCTCGCAAGCTCACCCCTTGCCGCGGGCTCGCGCCGGCTCGGAGTCGCGGCCCGTCACCGGCGCCAAGCCCACCGACGAGCCGGCGCCTAGGTCCGGGCGGCCGGCCTCACCGCACCCACTGGCGAGGCTGCGGCTGGGCGAATCGGGCACCGGGCGCCCCAAGATCGGGCTTCCCGGCTTCGGAGGATTGGGCCGGCGGTCGCCGGTCGATGGAGGGGCAACGCCGGGACAGCCCGGCCTGGGCCTGCCCAGACTCGGACTGCCGAGTCTGCGGATCGTCTTCGGCTTGACCGGCATCGTCGCCACCGTGGCCGTAGTGGCGAGCCTTCTGATGACGCTTCCCAACAATCCGGCCGCACCGGCTGCAACCGGGAGTGTCTATCAGATCAAATGGCGCAGCGCGGCCAAGCCGCCCGACTTCAAGTTCGATTTCGGGCCGTATTTCGCCTCATTCGGCGACAGGCTCCTCATGCTCGGGACCAAGGGCTCGACGATCACGAGCTCGACGACTACGGTCTGGTCATCGGACGACGGCTCGACCTGGAGCCAGGTTTCCGGCTCCGGCGCCTTCGAGATCTCCGGGCGCCGATTCGCCGCCCAGGGCTTCTCCGATGACGGCAACGGCGGTCTCGTCGTGGTCGGCAACAGCTTCGGATCCTCGCCCACCGATGTGGCCGCCACCGCGTGGCGCTCGCGCGACGGCAAGACGTGGGTTCCGGCCCAGGTCGACTCGAGCGCAGGCCAGGAGATGATCGGGGGCGCGACCACCAACTCGGGGGCGGTGGTAACGGCCGGCAACGGCGTGGTCTGGTTCTCCCCCGATGGCCAGCGCTGGACCCCATCCGTGCTTCCGGGGGCGCAGAACTACATCCCTCGAGCCGTGGGGTCATGGGACGGCGGCTTCGCCATCGTGGAGCTCTGGAACGGCAACGGCCCGCGTCACTCATCGGTGTGGTACTCGACGACGGGTCAGGACTGGAGCCAGGGCGCAACCCTCGACGGCTTCGACGCTCGCGGCATAGCCGGTCTGGGAGGCCGAATCGTTGCCGTCGGCAGCGATACCGGAGCCACGGCCGAAGGGCTGGCGGTTTCGTGGACCTCCACGGACGGCAAGACATGGGTCAAGGCCACGGCGCCCTCGGAGCAACCGCAGACGGCGATGGACGGGGTTACCGCCGTCGACGGCAGCTTCGTGGCGGTTGGGGCCGCCGACAAGAACCTGACCGGCACGGCCACGCAAGGGACCCAGCCCGGTTTGTCGGTGTGGGCCTCGGACGACGGAATGTCGTGGCAGCCCATCTCCAGCGCATCGCAGCCGCTCGCTCACGGGCGAATGGCGGCCGTTGCCGGCCGGGTTGTGGTGGTTGGCACGACCAGCGACGGGCAGGGAGTGCTCGCGGGCGACGTCACCCTCGGACCCGCCCGAACGCCAACCCCCGGCCCCTCGGCCCCGGTCGAGTTCGCCCTCTCGCTCAAGGCCGGCGACTCACCCATGATCGTGGACGTGGGCGCCTCGGACACGCTCGGGCCCGTGGCGGCCACGGACAGCAAGTTCCTGACGTTCATCACCCAGCCGGCCGGAACCTCCATCTGGTCCTCGGACAACGGCAGCCTGTGGGTGCAGGAGCTCAGACCGGACGCACTCGTCACATCGAGCAACAGCGGCCGGCCTGTCGTGCTGCAGGCAATCAGCGACGGCAGCGGAGGAGTAATCGCCATCGGACGCGTGACCAGCGCCTCGGGCGATACCGGAACCATCTGGCGGCTGCCCAAGGGCGGCAAGTGGCATCAGGCCACCCTGAACGACCCGCCCCCTCCGGAGTTCTCATCGGTCACCGCCGGATCGGGCGGGTTCGTAGCTGCCTCCGACAAGGCGGGTGGTTCGCCGCTCATGTACTCGAATGACGGCGAGACGTGGAACGCGGCCACGATCTCCGTGGCCGATGGGTACACCTTGACCGTGGGCACGTACAAGTCGGGTTTTGTCGCCACGGGCAGCGACCCGACGCGTCAGGGCGTGTCTACGGCCTGGACCTCGCCGGACGGAGTCACATGGACGATGCGCACCGATTGGCACCTGCCTGTGAACGTCACGCAGCTCTTCGGTATTGGCAATGGGCTGGTGGCGATCACAAACGGCTCCGGGGTCGCCCCTACCCCCTCGGCCTCCGCCCCGGCCTCCGCCCTGCCTTCCGCTCCGGCCTCGGCCTCAGCCTCCGGATCGGCCGCGGCCTCCGCGTCAGTCCAGCCCACCGCCAAGCCCACCCCCAAGCCCACCGCCAAGCCCACCCCGACGGCCGCGCCAAGCGGCACGCTCCCCAGCTCGTGGTGGTGGTCTTCCACGGGCGTGAAGTGGCAGCTGTCGGGCCTCAAGACCACGGGCGGTAACTGGGCCATCGTCAACGGCCAGATCCTCGCGTTCGACGTACCGCTCAAGCTCACGAACAACTGGACCGCCTGGAGCAGCTCGGACGGCAAGAGCTGGCAGCGTCCCGTCTCCCCCGCGCTGAGCTTCGGCGGCTCGCCCAGCTGCCGCATAGCGTGGACACCCAGCCAGATCGTCCTGGTGGGCTGGGAGGCAAAGGGCCAGCTCAAGGACTACTTCGGGAGCTTCGCCAGCCAGTAGAACGGCGCCCGAGCCCCAGGCGGATGCGGCGGGCAGTCGGCTCGCCGCATCCGGTGACCGTCGGGGACGAGTCGCTAGGCGCCGGCCTCGCCGAGCTCCTCGGCGGCATGCTCGAACTCGCGTTCTATGTCGGTCAGTTCGGCTTCCCCGACCTCGACGATCGGGCCCTTGAAGTGGCCGCGGGCCCACGCGAAGTAGTAGACCAGCAGCGCCCCGAGGAAGACGACGTAGGCGAGCAGGGTGTACGCGTTGCCCGAGGTGGGCCACAGGAAGAGCACCGAGATGAACACGATCCACAGGACGGCCACGATCGCGACCGGCTTCGAGAAGCGGCCGAGGCTCCAGACGGCGTGGTCGCGCCACTCCTGCTTGCCAAAGACGCCCAGGAAGATCGGCACGCCGTACGCCCAGTAGAGCGCAATCGTGCTGATCGCCGTGACGATGGCGATGGCCGTGTAGCTGCCGGCGACATAGGCCGCGTTGGTCAGAAGGTACGAGAAGACCACGATCGCGACGAGGGCGTTGGCCGGAGTGCGGAAGCGGTGCGAGACCTTGCGCAGCCAGGGTGAACCGGGCGCGCCGTGGTCGCGGCTGAAGGCGAAAAGCATTCGTCCGGCGGCAGCCACCGAAGCCAGGCCGCACAGGCTCATGGCCACGGCGATGGCGGCGCCGAGCACATCGCCGAGCGTGCCGAGGTTGTAGCTAAGGGTCGTGAAGACTACCGGGTTGCCGCCGTAGTAGGCGCTGCAGAGCGACTGTGTCGCGGGGGAGCAGTTCATCAGTTGATCGAGCGGGGGCAGGTGCGTGACCAGGCCCATCAGGACGATGTAGCCGACGACGGCCGACACCGCGACCGAGATGAAGACGCCCCAGGCGCTTGAGAGCCGGGCACCGACCGTCTCCTCGGCCACGTGGGCCGAAGCGTCATAGCCCGTGTACGTCCACTGAGCCTGCAGCAGCGAGAAGAGGAAGGCTATCGGGAGGGCGTAGCCCGCTGCCGCCCCCAGGTTGAATCCGAGTGGCGAGGCGCTGCCGGTCGTGTCCAGCGGCCGGATGGTGAAGGGGCTGATGTCGGCGTGGGCCTTGCCGTTGCTGATGAGGAAGAGCGCCGCCACGATGATGGCTACGGTGCCGATATGCCACCACACGGAGAAGTCGTTGAGCAGGGACACGATCCGGACGCCGGCGATATTGAAGAAGAGCTGGATCGCCAGCAGCGCAGCCATGGTCAGTAGCTGGCCGTTGATCAGCGAGCCGGCTACGGCGGTCGAGTTGCCGAAGGTGATCCCGAAGTTGGACAGGATCGGCGTCACGATGGACGTGTTGACGAACGAGGCGGCGGCGAAGTCGATCCCGGCCACGATGGCGATCTGGCCGGCGAGGTTGAACCACGCCGTCCACCAGCCCCAGTCCTTGTTCTTCATCCGGCTCGACCAGTAGTAGAGGCCGCCCGCGGTCGGGTACGCGGAGGCGATCTCCGCCATCGCAGCCGCGACTAGGAGAGTGAAGACCGAGACGAGCGGCCAGCCGATCGTGCTGGCAGCCGGACCGCCCCACGCCAGGCCGTAGTCGAAGAGGATGACCGCGCCGGTCAGGATCGAGATGATCGAGAAGCTGATCGCGAAGTTGGAGAATCCGCCCATCGTGCGAAAGAGTTCCTGCGCATAACCCAGGCGATGCAGGTCGTGAACGTCCTGCCGGATGACCTCCTCGCGAGTCTTGGGAGCCTGTTGCTGCGTCATGCCGGACCTCCTCCGTCCTGGGGCGCCAGACCGGGCTGACCGGGGCACACGGCACCCGGTCGCCTGGTTACGGAATGTCCAGACCGCTGTCTGCATCAGCGGCCGGTCCTGGCAATATACCGGTTCGGGCAGTCGGAAATGTACCGGTCTCTCCGGGCGGGTCTGGATTCGAGGGCCGTTGGAGTGGCGAGGCGGACCTCCGGACCGCGCACGATTCCCGACGGTTCGTCGCGCTGGATGGGCCGGCGATCCACCCCGCGCGACCGCGCGGCCGCCGAGTCGCGATCCGGCGGCTATAGAATCGAATGACGCCGGCGTCCCGCGCCGCCAACGGCCGGCATCCGCTTCGAGCCAGGAGCAAACCGCGATGACCCCCAACGCCGCAGGCCAGCCCAAACCGACCCTCACGAGCCCCGATACTCCCCCAGCACCCCGGGCCGGTTTCCGGATCGAGAAGGATCCGCTGGGCTATCTCGAAGTCCCGGACGGCGCCTACTACGGCGTCCAGACCGCCCGCGGCATCCACAACTTCCCGATCTCGGGCGGGCGGCCCCATCCGGCGCTCGTGCGTGCGATCGTCCAGGTGAAGAAGGCGGCAGCTCGAGCCAACCTTGCCACCGGCCGGCTGCCCAGGCCGCTCGGCAACGCCATCGTCGAGGCCGCAGACGAAATCCTCTGCCCGACCGAACCGTGCGCGGACGACCCCAACGACACGGAGCCCGGCCGGCCCTCCGATCCGATGCACGCCGCTTTCGAGGCCGCCCGGGCCGCCAAGCAGCGTGAGCTGATCGACAACTTCCGCATCGACCCGTTCCAGGCCGGCGCCGGCACGAGCCACAACATGAACGCCAACGAGGTGCTGGCCAACCGGGCCATCGAGCTGCTCCACGCGAGCGGCGTCGGTTCGGGCAAGCGCGGCGACTACGCGGTCATCAGCCCGAATGACCACGTCAACATGGCCCAATCCACCAACGACGTCTTCCCCACGTCGATGCGGATCGCCACCCTCGACCTGATCCACGACTACACCTGCGCCGCCGAGGAGCTCATCGGCGCCTTCGAGCAGAAGGCCCGGGAGTTCGATGACGTCATCAAGTCCGGTCGAACGCACATGCAGGACGCCGTGCCGATACGCCTCGGCCAGGAGTTCGCCGCCTACGCGCTCACGCTCCGCCGCGGACTGGATCGCCTCCAGACCGCCGCCGGTTCGATCGCCGAGCAGAACATCGGGGCGACCGCGGTGGGCACCGGCCTCAACGCCGAACCCGAGTACATAGATCTCGTCGTGCGCTATCTAGCCGAGCAAACGGGTCATCCCCTTCGCGGCGCCGAGCACTTGGTCCAGGCCACCCATTCCATGCGGCCGATGCTCGAGGTCTCGGCCGCGCTGCGCGGCATCGCCGTCGACCTGATCAAGATCAGCGAGGACCTGCGGCTCATGTCTTCGGGTCCGATGACGGGCTTTGCCGAGATCACACTGCCGGCCGTCCAACCGGGCAGCTCGATCATGCCGGGCAAGGTGAACCCGGTCATGGCGGAGTGCCTGTCGATGGTCTGCTTCCGGGTCATCGGCAACGACACCACGATCGCCTGGGCCGCCTCGGCCGGCCAGCTCGAGCTGAACGTGATGATGCCGGTGATTGCCCACACGGCACTCGAGTCCCTCACGATCCTTACTAACATGAGTCGCGCCTTCGCCGATTTCTGCGTGACCGGCATCGAGGCCAATCGAGAGCGCGCTCGTGACTTGATGGAGCATTCCTCGGCGCTCTCCACCCCGTTGGCGCCGTACCTCGGCTACGCCCTTGCCGCGGAGATCTCCAAGCAGGCGGTCCGTGAGCGCCGCACGATCCGTGAGATCGTCATCGAACGCGGCATCTTCAGTCCCGCGGAGCTGGACGAGCTGCTCGCCGCCCACGAGCTCACGGAGCCCGGAGTGGCCGGCGGCTTCCGCATAACCCCGAAGCTGCCGGAGGGGTACAAGCCTCCCACGGGTCCGGCCGGCGCCCGCGGCTAGAGCCGTTCACTCGCTCGCCAGCCGACCAATCGCCCCGTCGAGCGGGGCGGGGATCGGACCTCTGCCACGTCGATGGCCTCGGTTCGATGCAGGAAGCGGGCGCTTCTGACCCACCCCACCGGGCAGGGTGCCGCTCGGACGGCCGCCTATCCTGGGCCCCCTTCACCAGGTGAGACATCCGACCCGTTCGAGCGGTGCGCGGACGCACCGCACCAAGCGTGATCGGGTACATTGGCGCGCCCCTCGGGACAAACCTTAACTTGACCACTGGACAATCGCGACATGCCCCGGTCATCTTGTGCAGCGGCATCGGATCTGAGGGAGCTACCCAAAGGTCCAGGTAGATGTCACGCATCGGGCGCAACGCCTCGTTTCTGCACCCGCCCCGGTGGGCTGCGGCGGTAGGCGCAGCGGCGGCGGATCCAGGTGGGATGGCCTGCCAGCTGCCAGTCCTATTTGAAGGCTGGAGTAACGCAATGATCACGACCTATCGCAAGCTGATACTCGCCGCCCTGACCTCGGCCACGCTTCTGTTCGGCCTGGCCGGGGTCGCGGCTGCCAATACCGGCAATGTCGTCGCATCGGAGACGTGCTCCACGTGGAGCGTGACGGTTTCACTGAACCACAACGTGGTCCCCGCCCGGACGGTGGTGGTGGTCACTACGATCCCCGGCACGGTCGGGATCGCCGGAAACCACTACGACACGACCTTCGGCCAGATCTGGTCCGCGAGTGGCCCTGCGCCCGCGTCCGGGAAGGTCACGCTGACGATCTACAACGGCTCGAGTGTCGAGTTCACCACGAGCGCGAGCATCGCGCCGGCAGTCGGCTGCGCCACGCCTACGCCAACGCCGACTCCCACGTCGACGCCGACAGCGACTCCCAAGCCAACCCCCACTCCGTTCGAGTCGTTCCAGGGCAAGACGGCTACGCCGTCCGTCGATCCGTCGCGGACCCTGTTCCAGTCGTTCCAGGGCGAGACGGCCACACCTGTCCGGGTTCCCACGCCCCCGCCCACCAGCGCCAGTAGCGGATCGTCGGGCGACAGCTCGACCCGGCTCCTCGCGTTGGTGATCTCCTTCGCCCTGGGCGGGCTTGGATTGGCTGCCGTGGAAGCTCAGCGCCGGAGCATCCGCCGCTAGGGAACACGCCATCGCCGCCCCGAGCGGCCCCCACAGACCTGAATAGACCGACGGGCTAGTCATGGCCCGTCGGTACTAGTAAGTGGTGAGCGGCGGCATGGAGCCAGAGTTCAGGCTCAATCGACGCCAACCGCCAGCGCCCAGGCAGAACACACGGCGGTCCGTAGGTCCAGAGCAGAACCGGCGGATCCCAGGAGAGCCTGCTAGCTGTCGGCCTGCCGACATCTACGGCTCATCAGCGGTGCCCGGGAGCACCACGGTACTAGACGCCCGCAGTCCTTTTGGCTAGTGTATGCGTGCGACTCGGGTACTACGGCAGCTGACCTATGAAGTTGTCGGCTGCCTGCACCCGAAACCGAGGGATAGGAGACCGATGGTCACCAACATTTGGCGCCCAAAGCGCGCCACCACATTTCGCAGGGGGGGCTGGCTCGCCGTCGTCACGCTGCTCGGCCTCGGCCTCGGCCTCGGCCTGGCCGCCCCCGTTTTGGCATCGAACGCCATGATCAGTGGGACGGATCACGGTGCCACCGTCACCGTTACCGGTTGGCGCCAGGTGTGGGCTGGGGACCTCAGCGGCACGATCGACGGGGCCCATGTCAAGTTCTACTGCATCGACACCGGGCACACGATCAGCATACCAAGCGTGGATCCGTACACGAACGACGGACCGACATCCGCGCAGATCACTTACATCCTGAACAACTACTTCCCGTTCGTCACGTCGGCGTCTGGCCAGCTTTCGTCCCCGGACCAGGAGGCGGCGGCCGTCCAGTTGGCCATCTGGCACTTCTCCGACGGCATCACCCTGAGCAACATCACAGACGCCACCATCGGGAATCGCGCGCTGGCGATCGAGACGGCCGCAACGAGCGCGACGTCAACGTCCGCCCACATTGTGACGGCGATTAAGATCGTCCCCCCGAGCCAGACCAACCCGGGCGGAACACCTGGGACCTTCACGGTCGAGGCGTTTGACTCGTCGAGCACTCGAATGTCGGGTGTGGAGATCGCACTCACCACGACCTCGGGCACTCTAAGCACCTCTTCGGTGACCACCACGGACAACGTGGAGACGCCCGTCACTCTCACCCAGGATTCGTCTCTCGCCGCCACGGTCACGGCGAAGACGACGCGTCACATCCCGGGCGGGACGATTTATGTAGACGCGACGGACGTAACTGGCGGTGTCCCGCACCAGAAGCTGGTCATTGCCACACCGACAAGCGACACGTTGACCACCACGGGTGGCTTCAAGTGGGCGGCCAGCCCGACCATCACCACCGAGACGGGCGGCACGGTCGTCCTCGGCAGCGGCGTCAAGCTGACCGACTCGGCAACCCTCGCCGGCGGCGTCAGCCCGACCGGGACGATCACCTTCACCCTGACCAACCCCGCCAGCGATGTCAAGGACACCGAGATCGTGCCCGTTGACGGCAACGGCGTCTACTCCCCGACTGGCTTCCTCCCGGACAAGGCCGGCACCTGGCACTGGGTCGCCAGCTATAGCGGCGACGGTAACAACGCCGCGGTCGCCTCCGGCGCGGACGAGGAGCCTGTCGTCGTCAGCCCGGCCAGCCCGACGATCGCTACGGTACTCTCGAAGTCGAAGGGCACAGTCGGCGACACGATCCATGACACCGCGACCCTCACCGGTACCACGGCGACTGCGGGCGGGAAGGTGACCTACACCGTCTACACCAACACCGCGTGCACCTCCGGGGCTATCGACGCCGGCACCAAGACCGTGACCAACGGCTCGGTGCCCAACTCCGACGGGATCGTCTTCAACAGCGTCGGGACCTGGTACTGGCAGGCCGTCTACAGCGGCGATGCCAGCAACGCCGCCGCCACCAGCGCCTGCACGGAAGAGACCCTCGTGGTCGACGCCTCGCCTAGCCCTTCAACTTCGGCAACGCCAACGCCCTTCCAGCGGATCGAGGGTGAGACGGCCACGCCTACCCACGCGGTAACGCCGCCCCCGACCACCACCGGCGGCGGACCGTCGGGCGATAGCCCTGCGCCGTTCTTCGCCCTCATGATCTGCTTCGCCTTCGGCGGGCTCGGGTTGCTGGCCGTTCAAAGGCAGCGCCGGACCTTGAGCCGCTAGGGGACACGCCATCGGCCGCCTCGAGC
>DATEXG010000072.1:0-2519 GCA_035257225.1 Candidatus Limnocylindrales bacterium | reverse complement strand
AGCGCCGCGTCAACTCGTGTCAGCCTCGCCGCGAGTCGTCCCGGCTTCCCGCGGGATCTCGCGCAACGATCTGAGCGGTGAGATCAGCACCGGCAGCACCGACGCGAACGTGGCCACCGCGGCGATGATCAGGGCCGATCTCACCGGCATGACCGAGGCCATGACGCCGCCCATCAGCGAGCCGATCGGGATCGTGCCCCAGACGATGAACCTCATCGTCGCGTTCATGCGGCTCTGCATGTCGAGCGGCGTGATTGCCTGACGAAGGCTGACCTGGGCCACGTTGTAGACCACCTGGGTGAGACCGATGAAGAACCAGCCGACGAAGAGGGTCACCGCGGCCCAGTCGAGAGCCGCGGGCGTGAGCGTCACGAGCAGCATTGCCGGAGAGCTGAGCGCGGCCGAGATCACGATCGTAGGACCCAGGCCGATGACTCGGGGCAACCGGTTCGAGAGAGCGGCACCGACCAGGAAGCCCACGCTGGCCAGTCCCACCACCGTCCCGAAGAACGCCGGCGGCAGCCGCAGCTCATCCCAGATCAGGACGGGGAAGATGCCGAACAAGGCAGCCGAGAACAGGTTTGACGTACCGGTGCAGGCGGCGATCGGCCGCAGGTAGCGGTTCCCCAGGACGTACCTGAGCCCTTCGGCTATGTCGGTTCGTATCGAGGTCGGCCGGCCGTCTGCCTTCAGGCGCCGCCCGGGTTTGTCGTCGCGCCGGCGGATGGCACTCAGAAACCCGGCGGAGATGAAGAAGCTCAACGCGTCCGCGACGATCGCGAACGGCGCCGTCGCGATGGCGATCAGGTTTCCCCCGAGGACCGGGCCGCCCATCTGCGCCACGGAAGTGCTGATCTGCAGATTTGCGTTGCCGTCGACGAGGGCATCGCGGTCCAGTATCTCCGGCAGGTACGACTGGTCGGCCACGTCGAAGAAGGCCGTCAGCGTACCGGCTGCGAAGGCGACGGCGTAGAGCTGCCACAAGCTCAGCGCGTCGAGCACGTACGCCAGGGGGACGGACAGGAGGACCACCCCCCGGCCGATGTCGGCAGCGATCAGCACGGGTCTCCGGCGGGTGCGATCCAGCCACGCGCCGGCAGGCAGGGTGAACAGGAGGAACGGCAGCATCTCGACGGCCGCGAGAGCCGAGACCTCCAGGACACTCGCCCCGAGCATGGTCAGGGCAATGTAGGGCAGTGCGATCGCCGTCACCTGGCTGCCGAGAACCGACACGGTCGCCGCGGACCAGAGCTTCACGAAATCTCGGTGCCGCCACAAGGACGGTCGGGCTAGCGAGGCCATACCTGTTCCTTCATTCGCGGCATGCTATCGGCAGCGATCGGATCGGGCATTAGGCGACCCGTCGCATTGCCCGTGTGCCACGATACGGAAGTCGGCACCGCGGGGCAAAGGGCGACAGGGCAGACGGAGGAAGCGTGACCAAGCTCGTCGAGTCGGTCCCCAACTTCAGCGAGGGCCGGCGTCTCGATGTTGTCGACAGGCTGGTCGCGGCAGTCGAGAGCGTGCCCGGCGCCCACCTGCTCGACCGGACCAGCGACGCGAGCCACAACCGGACGGTTCTGACCCTGGCCGGCGAAACGGCCCCGATCCTGGAGGCCCTGGAGCGGACGGTGGCCGTGGCCGTGGCCGAGATCGATATGGAAGACCACGTGGGCGAACACCCGCGCATCGGCGCCGTCGACGTGGTCCCCTTCGTGCCCCTCGCCGGCACCACGATGGCCGACTGCATCGGATTGGCGCGGACCTTTGGAGCCACAGTGGCCGATCGGTTCGGCATCCCCGTCTACCTGTACGGCGAAGCGGCGACGTCGCCGTCGCGGCGGCGCCTGGCGGACCTTCGGCGGGGCCAGTACGAGGGCCTCAAGGCGCAGATCGGAGAATCGGGACGGGAGCCCGATTTCGGTCCGACCCGGCTCCATTCCACAGCCGGAGCCATGGCCGTCGGTGCCCGCCCGTTCCTGATCGCCTACAACATCAACCTCGATAGCAGGGACGTGGAGCTGGCCAAGCGGATCGCGCGCCGGATCAGGGAGTCGAGCGGCGGTTTGCCTCGGGTGCAGGCGAACGGCTTCTGGATCGAGGAGATCGGCCGGGCGCAGGTGTCGATGAACCTGCTCGACTACCGAACGACTCCGCTCTGGCTCGTCTGGGAATCGGTCCGGGCGGAGGCCGCCGAGGACGGCGTCCACCTGCTCGAGTCCGAACTGGTAGGGCTCGCTCCGCTGGGAGCGCTCCTGGACGTAGCCGACCACAGCGGCGTCTCGAAGGAGCTGCCGCAATTCGAGCAGCTGGCGGGCGCGGCGGGATTCCTCAAGCTGCGCGACTTCTCGCCGCTGCAGGCGTTGGAGCTGCGGCTCGAATCGGCCAGGGGACGGTGAGAGCGTGACCCGGGAGACGGCCGCAGCCCGCGACGACATGCCGGGCCTCCTCATCGAAGGGGCCGCGTCGGTTGCCACTCTGGCGGGCGGCCTGCGCCGCGGAGCCGCCCAGGCCGACGC
>DATEXG010000071.1:0-6124 GCA_035257225.1 Candidatus Limnocylindrales bacterium | reverse complement strand
GCCGTCCGGACGGGGCCCGCGGTCGCGATCCGGGCCCCGGTCCGGGCCTCTGTCGTCACGCCACGCGGGTCGAGAGCCGAAGTCGCGGTCGCGGCGCGGCCTTTCCTCGCGATCGCTGCTCGGGGCCGGGAGGGGGACCTGGGCAGCAGCCTCACGCTTGGGAGTGGCCCCGCCCAGCAGCGAGCGAGGAGCCGCCAACACCCTGGCCGGTTCGGCGCCCATTCCCAGCACGCCCCGGCTGCCGGGGGTCAGGATCTCGAAGTCGAGCTCGTCGAGGCCCACGCCGAATTCCTCTCGGGCTCCGCGCAGGGCCTCCTCGACGGTCTTGCCGGTGAATTCGCGGTATGCGTCGCGATAGGCAGTCATGTCAGCGTCGTCTCCCTCGTCGACCCGCACGCTTGTGCGTGTTGGGTCGGACCGTTGAGGCCGCCGATGCCCAGCGCTCTTCCGGCTTGTACCGGGTAGCCGCCAGCGACTTGCCTGCGTTCACTGGCTCGGGCATCGTGACCGGAAACCGTGGTGAGTGATCTTGGGCGAAGGCCGGGTTCCAGCCGAAGAGCGGGAACATCGAGCCCCAGCCGACGATCAGGAATTGCTGAACGATCGAGAAGGCCGAAGTGGTGATCCAGTAGACGAACAACCCGGCCGGAAGGAAGCCGCCATACAGGATCGAGATGAACGGGAACAGGACCATCATGCTGCGCTGGCTGCTCGCCGAAGGATCGTTCTCGATCGCGGGCGGCATGAGCATCCGGCTCTGGACGAACTGAAGGAACGCTGAGGCAAGGGCCATGGCGCTCACACCAAGCGTGAACCCGATGATCGATAGATTGAACAGAACCTGAGGCTGGCCCATGTTGACCCCGACCACGACCGTGTTGATGCAAGGCGTGGCCTTGTCGATGACGCCGGCGACGACATGGGGGCAGCTGAGGGACGGGACCAGGTTGACGCCGAAGGGCTTGAGCATGGGGCTGGGATCGAAGCTCGTGAGACCGTCACGAATGACCCAGTACATCGGGAACAGGAGTCCCATCTGGAGCAGTGAGGGCAGGCAGCCGGCGGTAGGGCTGACGCCTCTCTCCTTGTAGAACGCCTGAGTGGCCGTGTATACGGCCTGCCTATCGCCCTTGTATCGGCGCTGGAGCTCCTTGGTCATTTCCTTGAGCTCGGGCGACAGGATCTGCATCCGCTTCTGCGACACGATCTGGCGAGAGGAGAGACGGAGCGTCAGCAGCCGGATCAGCAACGTCATCAGGACTATGGCGACAACGACGTTGCCCGTGACGGAGTAGAGCTCCGCCAAGAGGATGAACAGCCCCTGGAAAAGCGGGGTGAACAACCAGGCCAGCAGACTCAGCGGGTCCGCCCCGGGCTTGGCCGGTTCCAGCGGCCCTGGCGGGGCGGTGGGGCTGTGCGAGGGCGACACGGCCGGAGTTGCCGCGGCGGCGCCGCTGGCCCCGGACGCAACGGCCTGTGCGCTGGCCGTCGGGCTGCCCGCCGCGTTCGTCCCGCAAGCCACGACAGCTATGGCCAACAGGGCCAGAAAAAGGCCAATCGCGGCCCAGCGAGCGCGGGACCGGTTGCGGGGTGAGGGCGTGGGCCCGACGGCGTCCACGCTAACGAACGGGATCGTAGCCACCGCGACTCCACGGGTGGCAGCGAGCGATCCGACGCATTCCCATCCAGCTCCCTCGAACCAGGCCGTATTTCCGTATCGCCTGCTCCGTGTACACCGAGCAGGTCGGCTCGTATCGACAGACGGACGGTCGCCAGGCGAATAGGCGGCGATAGAGCCGTATGAGCCCGATGCCGACCGTTTTCACGTGACGGTCCGCCCTTCGAGAACGCCTCCCCGGCGGAGAAGGTTCTGTAGTGCGCCCGCCAGAATATGGTAGTCCGCCGCTATGACAGGCGGCCGGGCGATGATCAGGACGTCCCAGCCGGGCTGGAACGAGGGCGCCATCACCCTTAACGCCTCGCGGAGCCGCCTGCGCACTCGGTTCCGAACGACCGCTCCGCCGAGCTTGCGTCCGGTCGAAAGCCCGAAGCGCGTCACCTCGAGGTCGGTCCGTCGGATCCGAACCACCAGCAGGGAATGGGACCTGACGGTTCCCTCACCCTGCAATGCGGCAAAGTCCTCCGGTTTGGAGAGCATCACCAGCCGCGGCGGGTTGTGGCCGCGGTCCTCGGTCAGACCGTTAGCTTCTTCCGTCCGTGAGCGCGGCGGGCGGCCAGAACTCGGCGTCCTCCGGACGTCTTCATCCGGGCGCGGAAGCCGTGTTCCTTGGCGCGATGTCGCTTCTTGGGCTGATAGGTCTGCTTCATCGGATGATGTGTGCTTCTCCATTCGGCCTCAGGGTCAGGATACCCCGAAAGGCACGCGAACGCGCCTGGCGCCCGTAAGCGCTTCGGCGCGTCTGCCGGCGGATTATATGTACGCCCGATCGGGGGTGTCAAACATGTCGGACTCAGTCGAGGCAGATCGGGAGGCCAGCCGCGCCGGCCGATCGATACTCCCCAGGAGTATGCGATTCGCTACCTTCCGGAGCCTTGCCCGGGTCACCCGGGCGGTGCTATTCTTCGTCGGCCGGAGGCGCCAGACAACCCTTGGCATCGGCCCAGAGGGACCGTGAGGACCGCCAGACTGCTCCGGACGAGAGCCTGGGACGGTTGGTAGCTCACGGCGCCGGGCGGGCGATAGTGGACCAGGTGGCCGTCACAAATCTGGCTATCCATTTCGGTTTCGATCAGGACTGAGCCTGCCCGATGGACGCAAAGCAAGTCTGGCGCGCCGCCCTCGGAGATCTTCAGGTCTCCCTGTCTCCGGCCAACTTTGAAACGTGGCTGCGCGACACTGTCCTCGTCGAGGTCGACGACAAGAAGTTCAAGATCGCGGTGCCCAACGGTTTTGCGAAGGATTGGCTCGAGAACCGCTACCGCTCTCTGATCTCGCAGACGCTGGCTCGCATCGTCGGCTACAGCGTCCAGGTCGAGTTCATCGTCCGTCCCGCCGGCGAGGCGAACGGCGCGAACGGTTCCGCCGGCCCCGCGGCCAGACCGGTCTCCCAGGCCGTGCGCGTGGAACCGACGCGTGTCGGTGCTCCCGATGGCGCCTCGACCTACATCAACCAGAGATATACCTTCGCCAACTTCATCGTCGGGTCGGCCAACCGACTGGCCCACGCCGCCAGCCTCTCCGTCGCCGAACGGCCCGGCCACGCCTACAACCCGCTCTTCCTGTACGGAGGAGTGGGTTTGGGCAAGACGCACCTGATGCACGCCATCGGCAATGCCGTCATCGCCCGCTTTCCCCGCAAGCGCGTCGTCTATGCCACCAGCGAGAAGTTCACCAACGAGTTCATCACCAGCATCCAGCAGGGCAAGATCGACGAGTTCCGGGCGCGCTACCGCAGGATCGACCTCCTCCTGATCGACGACATCCAGTTCATCGCCGACAAGGAGCGGACCCAGGAGGAGTTCTTCCACACCTTCAACACGATTCACGAGGACGGTAAGCAGATCGTGCTCTCGTCCGATCGGCCTCCGAAGGCGATCCTGACGCTGGAAGAGCGGCTCCGCAGCCGATTCGAGTGGGGCCTCATCGCGGACCTCACCGCGCCGGACCTGGAGACGCGCATCGCGATCCTTCGGGCAAAGGCGGAGGAGCAGGCCGTCCCGGTCAGCTCGGACGTGCTCGAGTTCATCGCTCGCAAGGTGGTAAGCAACATCCGGGAGCTCGAGGGCGCACTCAATCGAATCGTGGCTTACGCCAGCATGGGAGCCGTCCCGATCACGATCGAGCTGGCTCAGGCCGTTCTCTCGAACGTCCTGTACAACCCGAAGAAGCGCCAGGTCACGCCCGAGCGGATCACCCGTGCCGTAGCCGACTACTACGGCGTCCCGATGGACGCGCTCAAGGGCCAGAAACGCGACAAGGCGATCGTTGTGCCGCGCCAGATCGCGATGTTCTTGATGCGCGAAGAAACGGACGTCTCGCTGCTTCGGATCGGGGCCGAGCTGGGCGGCCGCGACCACTCAACGGTCCTGCACGCCTGCGACAAGATCAATCGCGAGATGGGCATCAACGACGAGCTGCGACGAGAGCTGGCGGCCGTCCGGGAGCTCATCTACGCGGACTAGGGGTCAGGATCAAGCGGGCCCGGCAGAGCGCGGTGAGACTCGTGTCGCCGGCACCCGCCACGGCGAATTTCCCGTCGCTCCAGTGGACAACCTGCCGATAACGGCGGATAACCGGATGCCCGTGTGGAGAAGCTGGACTCCCAGGACGGTATCCCCCGGGCCCGCTCTTGCGATCGCTAGCATCGCGACCCGGTCGCTTACGCCTCGCCGAAGGTCGTCAACCGGTCTGTCCCCGATTCGACGAGGGCCGTCCACCGTAGGCCGAGATTACTCCACGAGCCTGGCGAGCGTGGCTGTGCGGCAGACCCACATCCTCCACACCATGATTACGATGATGACGAGATGAGAAGATAGATAGACAATCCACCTAGAGTAGGATCAGCGCCCGTCACCCAACGATTTCTCTCACTCGCCGCCCGCCTTGCCGACTCAGGGGAGTAAAGCCGAAGTGAAACTCTCGGTCATGCAGGAGAACCTGGCTCGAGGTCTCCAGGTCGTCAGTCGTGCCGTCTCGACCCGGAGTACTCTGCCCGTCCTCAACAACGTTCTGCTTCGCACTGAGGACGGTGGCCTGAAGCTGACCGCTACCAACCTCGAGATCGGGATCACGTACTGGGTGCCGGGCAAGATTGACACGGGCGGCTCGATGACCGTCCCCGCCCGCCTCCTGACGGACATAGTCGCCGGGCTGCCGGCGAACGAGCGAGTCGAGCTCGAGCTGCAGGCCCAGGAGACGCTTCACATCAAGGCCGGCCGCCTCGAGACCCACGTCAAGGGGATCGATGCCGAGGAATTCCCGGCAATCCCAACGGCCGGCGAGCGACCGACGACGCGCGTGGCGCAGAATATCCTGCGGGTGGCTCTGAGTGAGGTGACGTTCGCGGCCGCGACCGATGAAGCCCGACCGATCCTGACCGGCGTTCTGGCCCGTTTCGAGGGAGACAGACTGACGCTGGCGGCAGCGGACAATTACCGGATCGCGGTCAAGACGATCACGGTCCTCGACCCGGTCGAAGAGACGAGCCTGGTGGTTCCCGCTCGATCTCTGCATGAGCTGTCGCGAGTCCTCTCCGACACTGACGAGCCCGTCGACATCGTCCTGTCGCCAAGCCGAAACCAGATCCTCTTCCACCTGGAGGGGATAGACGTCGTCAGCCGCCTGATCGATGGCCAGTTCCCCAACTACCAGCAGGTTCTGCCAAAGGGGTTCACGACCAAGGCCACGGTCGACCGCGACCAGCTGCTCAAGGCAGTCCGCCTGGCCAGCCTGATCGCCAGCTCATCGGCGAACATCGTCAAGCTGCAGGTCGGCAAGGACGCCGAGATCGGCCTGACGGTGAGCGCGGCCACGGACGTCGGCGATAACCGCAGCGAAGTCGAGGCCGTAGTGGAGGGCGACGGCACCACTATCGCCTTCAACGCCCGCTACCTCCTCGACGTCCTCACCAACGTGGACGCCGAGCAATTCTCCCTGGAGCTGAATGGGCCCCTTTCGCCGGGCGTCTTCCGGCCGGTCGGCGACGGGCAATACGTGCACGTCGTTATGCCGGTCAAGACGACCTCGTAGGAGCACCTGATCTCCGACGCCCTTCCCGTCGCGGCTCGCAGCAGACCGCCGATGCTCATCCGTTCCCTGACTATCCGCAACCTGCGCGGCTATGCCGCGCTTGACCTGGAGCTAGGTCCGGGACCTCAGCTGGTGTGGGGCCCCAACGCCGCCGGCAAGACCACGCTGTTGGAGGCGATCGTTCTCCTGGGGCTGGGCCACTCGCACAGGACCGCCGCGGACTCCGAATTGATCCGCTGGGGCGCAGACTATCTCCGCGTTGAGGGGGTGATGGCGGCGATATCCGGCTCGGCCGAGGCTTCCTGGACCGTGGCGCGGGCCGACGCCCGGGCGGCCGTCGAGGGCGGCGTGTCGGCGGGCGAGCCGGATGCGGCTCCACGCGGAGTGGCCCTGGAGTTCGCGCTCCGCGCAGGC
>DATEXG010000070.1:0-10303 GCA_035257225.1 Candidatus Limnocylindrales bacterium | reverse complement strand
CCCGGGGCTGCCGGGCATGCTGCTTCGGTTCTTCCATCCCAAGGGCCGCTGAAGGGCGCGCTGAGACAGGGCCGGCGCTCAATGGGGAGTGGCGGCGACGCCCTCAGTCAGCCTGCGCCGCCGCGTAGGCGGCAGCATTGCACAGTTTGGTGAGCCGTGCCTGCGGCGCCCGCCGGCCTTTCCGCAGCTAGGACGCCAGCAGCTTGGCCTTGGCTGCCGCGAACTCTTCATCGGTCAGAGCGCCGGTGGCGTGGAGGTCCGTCAGCTCCTGCAGTCTGGCAGTCAGCTGCGACGATTCAGACCCTCCCGCGGACCCAGGCTGAGCCGGCGCGGCCGACTCGGATGGACGCCTGCTCGCTCGACCGGCCGCGAAACCGAGCCCGCCGAGCAGAGCCGCTCCCAGCAACCGCGGCCGTCGAACGATGACGAAACGACGTCTGAACACTTTCGCCTCCTCCCGCTTTCAAGCGGGGCGCCGGACCGTCACTGATGGCGCGAGTCCCGATAATGCTTCCATGCCTCACCCTATTCCAGATCTCCCGCCCCTGCCGTCGGGGGTCGCGCCGGCCTCGAGTTCCCTGCCCGGCCTGCGTCGCGTCGAGCAGATCATGGGCACTGCCATCAGCCTGGACGTGCGGGATGCGAACGTGACGCCCGGCGCTCTGGCCGACGCGTTCGAGTATCTGCGCCAGGTCGACAACCGGTTCAGCACGTACAAGCCGGAGAGTGAGGTCAGCCGCCTGGGACGAGGGGAGATACAGGAGAGCGAATGCAGCCCGGAGCTGCGCGAAGTCCTGGAGCTGTGCGAGCAGGTGCGTCGCGACAGCGAAGGCTACTTCGACATTCGAGGTCACCGAACCGATGGCGGGCTGGACCCATCGGGCCTGGTCAAGGGCTGGTCGCTCGAGAAGGCCGGCCGGATACTGGAAGCGGCCGGGGCCTTCAACTACTGCATCAACGGCGGTGGAGACATAGTCGCTTGCGGCGAGGCAGCGCCGGGGCAGGCGTGGCGGATCGGGATACGTCATCCGCTCGTCGCGGACCGGCTGGCGGCAGTGCTGGCCGTGCGCGACGGTTGCGTGGCCACCTCCGGGGCATACGAACGGGGCGAGCACGTCCGCAGCCCGTTCACGAAGTCGGCTCCCTCCGGCGTGCTGAGCGTCACGGTTGTGGGGCCCAGCCTCACGTTCGCGGATGCCTACGCCACCGCCGCCTTCGCCATGGGCCCCACCGGGCTCGCCTGGGTCGCCGGCCAGCCCGGCTACGAAGGCTGCGTCGTGACCGCGGACGCCGACGGCTCGAACGCTCGCCTGGCCTGGACGCCGGGATTCGACAGCTGGTTCGCCGAGCGCCGTTGAGCGCGGCTGAGAGGGCTGAGTCGCGGGCTGGTTCGGCCCGACGAGACGCCGGACCCGAGAGCGCGCTACCAGAGGAACGGCTTGCGCCCGAGTAGAGTCTGATCGGCGATCGTGGCGATGTAGCCCGCCAGCAGCAACAAGCCGACGGTCATGTGGAGCTGGATGTTGGCGGCCATCGTGGCCATGAGCGCGTAGGGGTTGTCGTAGAAGCTGACCAGGCCGCGGTGGATCCGAATAGCCAGGGGGATCGCGAGAAGGGTCAGCAAGGCGGGTATGGGCAGGATTCCGGTGGCCACTCCGCCCGCCACGACGAGGAAGTTGGCGGCGGCGGCCACGTCGAAGCCACGGATGACGGCCTCCTTGGACCAGCGGACCGGCAGCGTCCTCTTGCCGACCTTCGCATCGCCGGGCCGATCGGGGATCTCGTTGACGTACAGGATCATGGCAACCAGCAGCGCCACGGGGATCGAGACCACGAAAGCCTCGAGTGTGAGAGTGCCCCGCGACTGAACGGTGTAAGCCCCAAGGAGCATCACCGGCCCAAAGCCGATGGCCGTAGCGATCTCCCCTACTCCGCGATACACGAGCTTGACCGGAGGCATCGTGTAGGCAAGGCTGATAAACAGGCCCAGGGCATAGATCGCCACCAGGGCGGGCGAGCCTCGCATGGCGAGCAGGACGAGCCCCAACGCAGCCGCGATGGCGTAGCAGCCGGCCGCCAGCAGGGACATCTCGCGGATCGAGACCAACGCGTTCTGCAGGACTCGCGAACCGCCGCTGAACTTGGTGGGGGTGACGTTGGCATCGTCGGCGCCCTGGAGCGTGTCGAAGACGTCGTTGGCCACGTTCAGGCCGAGGTGGACTGCGCTGGCCGCAACGAGGGTGATCAGCGCCGTCACGATGTCGAAGAAGCCGGATCGCGCGGCGACGGCGAAGCCGAGGAAGACCGGAGCGAAGGTGGCGCTCAAGAACGGGGCGCGGGTGGCGCGGAACAGCAACAGCGCCGGCGACAGGCGCGGGCGAACCGGCACGCCTCGGGCCGCGGACAGCGCCTCGAAGTACCGGCGGGCCTTTGGCAGACTGCGCTCATAGGCCGCCGGCAGAGGCAGGTCGCGCTCGTTCCAGACCCAGGCACGTCCCGCGGTGACGACGAAGCGCCCGCGCGGCCGGGCCACCGCCGCTCCCCAGACGGTCACGTGGCTGCGCTCGTCGAACCCGCCCTGCGGCAGCGCCCGGATGTGACTGCCGGTCAATGCGACGGGAGCGCCGGACGGCAGCTTGAAGCCGGGCGGCTCGCTGAAACGGACGATCCCCTGGCCCGGCTTGACCTCGATCTCCACGTCGACGTTGACCGGGTAACCGTCTTCCGCGATCCAGCTGAGGACGCCATGCTCGAAGGCGGCCAGCTTAGCCAGACTCTCCGCTATGTTCGTCGGCGACCCTGGCGCATTCTCGGGCTCGGGTAGTCCGTCCGGGGTTGCGGATTCGCCGGCCGCCGCGGCGGTGGCGGCCTCGACGGCGGTCGAGGCTTCGGCGCCCGCGACCTGCGCGTCGGGAAGGGCAGCATCTGCGCCAAGGTCACCGGGGTCACCCTTGGCCGTCCTGGCCTCGGCGGGACCCCGCACGGTCGGGCCCGGCTGGGCCGGCTCCTTTGGGTCGGTCGGCTCCTTCGGCTCCTTCGACTCCTTCGACTGCTTCGGTTCGGGCGCAGTCGACTCTCCCTCCGCCCGAGCCTGGCCGAACTTCGGCAGTCGGAGAGTCGGGCTCATCGGGCCACCTCGGCCGCGATCGTCACCTGCGGCGCCCGATCCGTTCGGCCGTCGGGCCAGAACCAGGTCCGCCTGGGAGTCAGCTCGATCAGTACCCGCTCGAAGAGCAACGGGAACCCCAGACGCGACTTCAGCAGGCCGACGACGGACGGATCCTTGCGCTTCCAGTTGTCCAAGAGCCGCTCCCAGCCGGCATGGAGGTCGTCCTCGGCAACTCTGGCGTCACATTGGATCGTCACCTTGCCGGCGTACGTCCCGATCGCATCTGCGTTCGTGACTGAGAAGCTGACCCGCGGGTTGGCCTTGATGTGGGCCACTTTCGCGCTGTCCAGCGCGCTGGAAGTCATGAAGATGCGGTCGCCCCACAGGAGCGGAATCATCGGGTACGTGATCGGCCGGTCGTCGGCGCCGATGACCGTCAGCTCGCCCACGAGGGCGGCATCGATCAGACGGGCAACCGGATACGGGAGCGCGGGCAATTCGAACCTCCGAGCGCGGGACGCCTACGCATGACTGCCGGAATTGTAGGGACTCCGGCGCCACTCTCGCCGCGGAGCTGAGAACCGACCTGGCGCGTGCCGCCAGGGCCGTTCTCAGCGCTGGCGGTCGCGGTCCGGAGAGCCGCCGAAGAATCGGATCGAGGCGGCGCCAGCCTCCTGCTGCTCCGGCGTGATCAGGTAGCGCCGATCGTGGGTGCTGTTGTGAGCATAGTCGGCGAGGGTCTTCTGGAGAGCCTCGAGACGCCGCAGCTGGGCCGAGACGATGATCGACCAGCGCTGCCGGGATTCCTTGGGGCCGGCGGCGGCAAGGGCCCAGAGGGAATAGAGGTCGTCGAGGCAGATCTCGGCCGAACCCAGGGCGGCCGACCAGGCGGGATCGGCCGACAGGTCGAGCAATCGCCTGGCGGCGGCCAGCGAAGATTCGGCGATTCGGGCGCAGACGGGACATCGCGGATCGGCAAGCTCGGCCAGCCCGCGGCTCTGCGACCCGGCGTCGTTGCCGGCGAGCTTCTTGAGGGTGGCCAGTCGGCGGCGCAGGACGGCGTCGAGGAGGACCGCTGTGGCCAGCTGGCTGCTCGTCTGCTGCAGCTCCATGCGCGACAGGCCGACGCTGTGCGGCTGGCAGAAGCCGAGGCCTCCGTCCATCTGGTCCCGCAGCCCACGATCGGTGGCGCCTTCCCGGGCCAGGCCGCGCAGGGCCGCGTAGCTCGCTTCCTGGCGGGCGTCGCAAACCGGGCAGCGGCCGCGCTCCAGGGCTTCGGCCAGGCGGATCTCTTCGAAGTCCCGCGCCGGCAGCTTGCCCGGCAGTCCGGTCACCTCCGCGGCCGATTGGCGATTGGCGTCGTCATGCCCGACAGCCTAGCGTGCGGGCCGCCCCGAGGTGCGGCTCTCTCGCCCAGCTTCGATGACCCACTAGCCCCGCCGCGTCATCGCCGCGTAGGTCACGCCGAATCCCAGGACGCACCACACGGCCAGCACAAGGAAGGCACCGGGGGGCAGCCCGAATTCGTTCGGTGCGATCGTGCCGCGGGTCACCTCACCCATGGCCTGGATCGGCAGGATGCTGTGGATGGTCTCCAGCCATCCCGGAAGCTTGCTCGGCAAGAACGTCAGCGGCGAGAACATGAACACGAAGACCACGATCGCCTGGGTGATGATCACTGTCAGCATGTAGGGCAAGGTCGAAGCGAGGGCGTAGCCGACACACGTCGCAGTGAGAGCGACCATCAGCATGGCCGGGACGACCAGTGGGCTGACCTGCAGGTCCAGGCCGAACCGCCAGGCGCCGACAAGAACGCCCAGGACGACGCCCGGGATGACGATGCCGAGCCAGACCGTCAGGTCGGCCACGAGATAGGACAGCCGCGGCACCGGCAGCGATCGCATGTAGGCCAGGCTCCCTTCGGTCTTCTGCTCCCCAACCGTCTGAGGGAGGGCGACCAAACCGACCGAGATCATCGAGATCGCCGGCGCTCCCGTGGCGATCAAGTAGATCGACGTCCGATCCAGCGTCGGGAACAACAGCGGGTAGCCCAGCACGATCCCGAGGGAGAAGAGCGTCTGGACCGCCATCATCAGCGGCAGGTACGCCTTCTTGCGCAGCGCCTGCCAGGTCACGAGCAGCCGGTAGTTACGCAGCAGTTGCATTCCTAGCCTCCTCCAGCTCCGCCGGCCCGGTTTCCACGCCGCCGACCAGCGCCACGTAGACGTCCTCGAGCGTGGCCGGCCCGAGGGTGAACTCCTCTATGGCGCCGGCTCGCTGGAGCGATTCGGCCCAGGTCACGGCCTGGCCCGCGCCATCCATGGGAACCCCAACCATCAATCGATTGCCCACCGAGACCGCAGTTCCCGGGAACGGAGAAACCGGGGTGTCGGCCGAATCTGAACTCAGGACGAGCTCCAGGCGCAGCGCGGCGCCGAGGCGAGCTTTGAGCTCCGCCGGCGTCCCCTCGGCGATGACTCGACCGCGGTCCAGGATCGCCAGCCTGTCGACCGAACGCTCGGCTTCGATCACGTTGTGGGTAACCAGCAGGACGGCGGCCCCGTGGTCTGCCAGCGTCCGAACCTGCCGCCACAGGAGGCGGCGACGGACCGGATCCACGTCGTTCGTGGGCTCGTCCAGCATCACGACGCGGCCGGGTGAGACCGCCGCCATGGCGAATGCAACGAGCCTCTTAACGCCGCCGGAGAGACGGGCCGCGTCGATGTCCAGCCACTCGCCAAGGTCCAGCGCGTCGACGAGCCGCTCGCGGCGGCGCCGGACCTCCAGTTTCGACGAACCGCGAAGCTGACCGAGAAGGTCGATCGCCTGGCGGGGCGTGAGGCCGTCGATCGGCACCTGGGCCTGCGCTTGGAATGAGCACAGCCGCCGCGCCAGGCCGGGGTCGGCGACCATGTCGCGGCCGTCGATCCGGATGGCGCCGGAGGTGGGCCGGAGCAACCCGACCACCTGGTTGACCAGCGTCGTCTTGCCGGCGCCGTTGTGGCCGAGCAGGCCGAAGACTTCACCCTCGCCGACAGCCAGGCTGATTCGGTCGTTGGCTCGGGTCCCCGTCCGATAAACCTTCGTCAGTTCTTCGATCTGCAGCAACACGTTTCGTCCCCTTTGCCTGGAGAGTGGCGTCCTTGGGAGGCCGTCGCTTCGCGCAAAGTCGCAAGCGACTCGAGCGCTTCGCGAGCGGCTCCCAAGGCCGCCCTTCTTCAACTGTCACGAGGCCCTTGGGTGTCCGTCGCGGCTCCCAAGTCCGCTCCTCTTCAACTGTCTGCCCGGTCCCGCCTCCTCAGCGTCCGAGCTTCTAGACCCTGTCTCAGGCAACACTTGTCCAAGCCGGGCCGCTTCGGGCGTCCCGGTCTCGGGATCAGGATTGGCCGGCGACTCCGGGCCGCCGCTACTCGATGACTATTCGAACCTCATCGCCGTGGTCGGAGACTTCCAGGATCGGTCCGGTCATGCCGCTCTGGATCGCCTCGACGATGCGAGACCGGTGGTCCGGCGATAGGCCGGGCACCTGGTCGATGGCGAAGCCCGCTGCCGCCAACGGGATCTGGATATTCACCACGGGGCGGCCGTTCTCGGCAACGAAGACTCGGATCCGCCGGCCTGCGAGGAGATCCTGAGCGGAACCGCGGCGTCCTTCGGCGCTCGCTCTCGAGTCGAGGGCGGGGTCTTGACGACCGCCGGCCGATTTGCGTGCCTCCGGTTGCGCCTTCTCCTCAAGGGCGGCCACGATCGGAGCGGCCTCCTCGGCGGTCAGCCGGCCTTCCGAGACCAGCTTGAGGAGTGCTTCGAGCTCACCCGACATAGCCCTACCTCCCCGACCGATCGAGGCGCTCGGCGGCTTCGTCGACGCCGATCTCTCCTCGTTCGAGGGCCTGCAGAACAGCCAGTTCTTCGTCCTGGGCCAAATCGCCCTGGGATTCGGCCGTCTCTTCGGGGTTCCAGCTCTCGACGGACTCGACCGGAGCGGATTCCTCCGGCTCGGTCACGGCCTGGCCCGCCGCGGTCGCCGGGGCCGGAGAGGAAGTAGCCGACGCCTCGGATTCCGTGCTCGTCGACGCGGCCGGACCTGACGCCTCGACCGTCCGGTCCTCCGACCTCGCGGCCAGCAGATGCAGGCCGCCGGACGTGGAGTTGACCCGGAAGGCCGAGCGACCGTCGCCCACGATCGACCGCCAGAAGCCTCGTCCGCCCTCGACCCGATGCTCGATCTCCGAGACGATCGAGCCCGAGACGGTGCGGAGCTCAGCGGTGACGCCCGAAAGCGGCGTCAGGGAGACGCTGCCGGAGATCGATTCGGCCCGGTAGTCGCCCGCCGGATCCAACGCCCCGATGACGGAGATGCCGCCGCTCGTGGACGAGAGGATCATCCCGTGGAAGCAGTTGGCCCGGGCCCTAATCCCACCCGAGATGGTGTTGCAGCGAAGCCGCAGATCGCCGCCGCGATCGAGACCTATCGACCCGGAGATCGAGCCGGCCTCGACGATCCCGCCCAGGCCCCACAGGCGAATGTCGCCCGAGACCGTTCGGTACTTCTGGTCGCCGATCAGGGAGATGGCCTCGATCGAGCCGCTCATCGTCTCGAGGCGAACCCGCGTCCCCCACGGCACGTCGATGGCAATGTCCGCGCTGACGCGCGCCCCGCCGAAGAGCCAGGCCAGCCCGGAGGAGAGACGCCGCTCGGGCGTCTCGACCTCGAGCGATCCAGGGCCGCGGTCTATCAGGACTCGCCCGGTTTCGAGCGCTCGCTCGGCCGAGGCGTGATCGGTCGCCCGGATCTTGTACGCGACCGTCATCCGAGCTTCCTCGCCGTCGACGCCGCGAACCCGCAGCAGACCGCCGATGGTCTTGATCGACATCCGTCCGCTGGTACCGAGCCGATGGGCGAGCGTCTCAGTGCGCTCCAGCGTCCCCATCTCTACTCCTTCCGACCGCGGAGCGCCGCCGCGGCCTCTTCCGACGTGATCTCATGCCGGGCCAGGCGCTCGAGCACTTCCCGGCGCAGATCGGCCGTCTCACCCGAGCGACCGGTGCCGTCCTCGCCCTCGTCGCCGATCGGGGCTCCGTCCGCCAGTCCAAGCGCCCGCACCAGGGCGTCGATCCGGGCTCGAACGGTCGGGTATGACACCTTGAGCTCACGCTCGAGCTCCTTGGCGTTGCCCCGAGCGCGCAGGAAGCTCTCGAGGAGGGCGAGCTGCTCGCGGTTCAGGCGCCCGAACCGACCCACGTTGAAGTCGCCCTCGATCGCCGTGCCGCAGCCCCGGCATACGAGCCGGGTTATCGACAGCTCGCTCGAACAGACGGGACAGGTTGAGATGACGTCGCGTGACATTCGTTACCAGCTTCTGTTTCGAGCCCTACCTCCGACTCGCTGCAGGCATCCCGCCGGCTTTCTGTGAGGCACCGGCTCTTGTCTGTTCACACTATTGCAGTCCGACATTCTATTTGTCAAGTACGAGCTACCAATTTGTAATAGCTATCCCACACATCGCCTGCAGGAGCACGGCAGATGCCCGGCGGGTCTCGATGCCAGGGCGGAATCGGCGACTCGGCTCCGGCCTGGGAGCGTTTCGCGGCAGACCCGGCGAGATCGGCCTGCGCCGCAACGGCCGGCGGCCCCGGACCGCAATGGCGAGGGGGTATAGATTCGGGAAGGCAGCGCGCGGTACGCTTCGACCCGGCTGGAGGCCCCATGGCTGGACACGTATACAACTTCGAGAACCCGGATCGGTTCGTGGCCGGCGCGATCGGCCAGGCGGGCAGCCGAACGTTCTACCTGCAGGCTCGCGACGCGGGTCGGCTGGTGTCGGTCCTCCTCGAGAAGGTCCAGGTCACGCTCCTGGCCGAGCGTCTTGGGGAGCTGCTGGCCGAAGTCCGCCAGCGCGGCGCCGGCGTGCCCGAGGAACCGGCCGCGAACGAGATCGACAGTGCGCCCCTTGAAGAGCCTATCGACGAGCTCTTCCGCGTCGGCACCATGGCCATCGTCTGGGACGGCGAAGACGAGACGATCCTCGTCGAGGCACGCGAGATCACCGAGCAGGACGAGGAACCGGAAGCGTCCGGCCAGGCGGACGAGGAGGAGGGCGAGTCCGACGTCGTACGGGTCCGCCTCCGGCCGGCGCAGGCGCTGGCCTTCTCGCAGCGGGCTCTCGAGGTCGTTGCCGCGGGCCGTCCGCCATGCCCGTTCTGCGGACAGCCGCTCAACCCGGAAGGCCACATCTGCGCTCGCCGCAACGGCTTCATGCACTGACCCAGATGACCGACGCGGGCGCTGATGGCGCCTCCGGCACGCGTGACGAGGCCGGCGACGAGTTGCCGCCCGATCCCATGACCGCCGGGCTGACCAGGGCCGAGATGGAGGCGGCGGCGCTGGAAGGACGGCAGGTTGCCGGCCATCTCGAGAAGGCCGCGGCCGTGCGGCTGCTGAACGAGGGCGAACTAAGCGTCGTAGGGCGACTCATGACGGCCTCGAACTCCACGTTCTTCTGCCTGGTCCAGGGACCAGACGCCGAATTGGGGAGGAGCGTCGCCGCCAGCGTGGTGTACAAGCCGATTCGTGGCGAGCGGCCGCTGTACGACTTCCCCGACGGCACGCTCGCGTGCCGGGAGGTTGCCGCCTACGCCATCTCGGAGGCGAGCGGCTGGGAGATCGTCCCGCCCACCGTCCTGCGCGACGGGCCGTTCGGCGAGGGAATGGTCCAGCTATGGGTCGAGGTCGACGAGTCGGTCAATCTGGCCGAGCTGATCCAATCCGACAGCCCGGCCCTGCGGCGGATGGCCGTCCTGGACGCAGTCATGAACAACGCCGATCGCAAGGGCGGGCACCTCCTGCCGCTCCCCGACGGACGGGTCCAGGGCTGTGACAACGGCTTGTGTTTCGCCGTCGAGCCCAAACTGCGTACGGTCCTGTGGCGGTGGCGCGGCCAGCCACTCACCGATGGAGAGCGCGCGGTGCTGGAGCGGCTCCACGAGGAGCTGGCGGGTCGACTCGGCGATGAGCTCGTGCCGCTCCTCGCCCCGACCGAGGTTCGGGCTACCTCGCGGCGGATCGAGGCGCTCCTGGCCGCGGGTCGCCTCCCCCGCCCCGACGGCAACCGCCCTGCCATCCCCTGGCCTCCGTACTGACGGTGGTGGGCCCGCGGGGCTGACTGGCGCGCCGCGACCGGCGCTAGCCTGGGC